>NZ_AMXC01000004.1:0-228967 GCF_000310165.2 Thauera sp. 63 | reverse complement strand
AGCAGAGCACGCGACCCTCCCTAGAGGACCGCACTCGAGGCCGAAGGGCTTGCATAATCGAGGGCCGCGCATAATTGCGCCCGAGCGCAATCGGCCGGATCTGGTTCTCGATCCAGTTGTTGTCGATGGGCACGCGACCATCACCCACGTAGTGCGTGAGCGCGGCCCAGCGCTTGAGGCTGTAATCGATAGCGCGGGCAATGCCCGAGCCGTTGGGAACCTGGGTGCGCCGCTGCAAGAGCCACGCATGCAGACGCTCAAGGATGGGGCGGGCCTTCGCTTGTCGTAAGCGCTGCCGGGCATCGATGTCGAGTTCAGCCGATTCACGCTCAACGCCGTAGAGCTGGCCGATGGCCTCGAGCGCCTCGCTGGCGATCTGGCTCTGGCCCTGGGCAGCGAGATCGAAGAACTTGCGCCGCGCGTGCGCCATGCAGCCGGCTTCGGTCACGCCCTGCGCGATCAGCGTCTTGTAGCCGGCGTAGTCATCGCAGATCAGCGTGCCGCGCCACTCGCCCAGAAACGCCTGGGCATGACGGCCCGCGCGGCTGTCGGCGAAGTCGTAGACCACCGCCTTGATCGGATCGAACGCGCCGACGCTGTAGGACCACAGGTAGGCGCGGTGCGTCTTGCCCGCACCCGGATCGAGCATCGCCACCGGGGTCTCGTCCGCGTGCAGCACGGGGTGCGCCAGCAGGTCGGCCTTGAGCGCATCGACCAGCGGCTGCAGGTGCACGCCGCTCTGGCCCACCCACTGAGCCAGCGTCGATTGCGGGATCGCCAGCCCCGCTCGGCCGAAGATGCCTTCCTGCCGGTAGAGCGGCAGATGGTCCTGATACTTGGCCACCAGCACTTGGGCGAGCAGCCCGGCAGTCGGGATGCCCTTGTCGATGATGTGCGCCGGCACCGGCGCCTGCACGAGGGTTTCGCACGCCGCGCACGCCCACTTGCCCCGGATGTGGCGCTCGACGGTGAAGCGGCCCGGGGTGTAGTCGAGCTTCTCGGCCACGTCCTCGCCGATGCGGCGCATCGGGCAGCCGCAGGCGCAGGTGGTCGAGTCGGGTTCGTGACGGATCTCGGTGCGCGGCAGCTCGGGCGGCAGCGGCTTGCGTCGGGCCTGGCCCTTGGGCGTCGACGTGCCGACACTGGGCTGGAGTTGCTCGAGCTCTTCGCTCATCGCCGCAAGATCAGCCTCGGCGGTCTCCTCGAAGAGCTGCACCTGCTCGCTAGACAGACGCTCGGCCTTCACGCCGAAGCGATGACGCTTGTGCAGCGCCAGCTCATGCGTGAGCCGCTCGATCTTGGTCTGGCGCCACACGAGTTCGCGCTCCTGCTCGATGAGCAGGCGACGCAAGGCGTCGGCATCCAGTTGATCGAGGTCGGCGGGCAGCGGCATGGATCGATCATGTCCGATGCACGCCTCCGCCGCCATCGGGGCATCCGCCGATAGCGCGTGTTCAGAGTGTCCGGATCACACCGCCATCGCCCAGCCGTTGCCACGGCAGCCCGAGCACCAGCGCATCGAACTGCGTCCGGGTGAGTGCGACACCGCCCTGGCCCTCGGTCCAGTGAAAGCGGCCCTGGTTCAGGCGCCGGCACGCCAGCCACACCCCGAAACCGTCATGGACCAGCACCTTCAAGCGCGTGCCGCGCCGGTTGCTGAAGAGGTAGGCGTGATGCGGCTGGGCTTCGCCGAACACGCGCACCACCTGCGCGAGCAACGTGTCCATGCCTGCACGCATGTCCAAAGGCGCCGCCGACAGCCACAGCGCCTCGATGCGGATCATGCCAGCCACTCGCGCAACCACGCGCCACAGGCATCGGCCGCCTGGATCGGCCACTCGAGCTTGACGCGGGCGTTGCCACGCTGCGCTTCAAGACGGATCACCGGCGCCTCGGCTGCGGATGCAACCCGCACCGGCACAAAGCCTGGCTCAGACAGCGTCGTGAGCTCAGCGCCGAGCGGCTTGCGCCGGCTCGGCGGCGCGATCCCGCGCTCGCGCATCCAGCGATGGACCTGGTTGGCGTTCAGGCCGTTGGCCAGAGCCACGCCCGCCACCGAGACGCCAGGCTCACGGCAAGCCGAGATCACCGATTGTTTGAAGGCTTCGCTGTGCGTGCGCCGAGTCCGGCGCGGGATGACGACATCCATGGTGTCCACCATCAGAATTGATGGACACGATCTTCAATGGGCTAAGCGGCTGGGGGAAGGTGGGTTCGCCGGGTGCTTACTGTTTAAACACACTCAGACGGCAATCTTCTCTATAAGCCCCGGGTCCTGCGCCTTGGGATTTCCGACGGCCCGACTCACGGGGTAAGCCTCCATCGCCCCGACTGGATACTCACGGGCAAGCGCCCGTACAAGCTGTGCGTCGGTGACGCCAGGATCGAGCCATGCGCCATAGTCCTGGGGCTGGATGATCACCGGCATGCGTTCGTGAATCGGCCGCATTAGGTCGTTTGCCGCGGTCGTCAGGATGGCGAACGTGAGGAGCTTACCCTCGGGGCCGTCCCAGTGCTCGAGCAGTCCGCCGAAGCCAAAAAGCGAATCACCACCAGCGGGCCGGATGAAGTACGGCTGCTTGTACCCCGCCAATGGCACCCACTCGTAGAACCCTGACGCCGGCACGAGCACACGTGACCGCTTGAAGGCATGCCTGAACATCGGCTTCTCCCCGGCGGTCTCGATCTTCGCGTTGATCGGTTGCGCGAGCTTGCCCGGCTCCTTCACCCAGGACGGCAGCAAGCCCCAGCGAGCGTCGATCAACTCAGGCCCACCGTCCGATCCAGCACGCACGACCGGGGCCTCTTGTGTCGGCGCAATGTTGAAGCGCTCCCGCAGTTCCGCGAGATCAACACCGAACTGCTCTCTGAGGCGCGAATGAGGCCCGTAGAGGGCATAGCGTCCGCACACAGCTTTCTCCTTGTCTGGATAAGCGCTCTTCAGCCTACACCCTCGCCCAATCCAATGAAAATGTCGCCACTTTCCTGATTGGATATTGGCGCGGGGGAGAGTCCTCTACATCGCCCGTTCAATCACGTACCTAGTGCTACACTAAAACCGTATTAGAGAGGCTCAGGAGACCATCATGCCCAACTTGACCATCTCTGCGGATGAAGCAACGCTTCGCAGACTCAGGATCGAGGCGGCCACCCGTAACGTCAGCGTTTCGCGCTTTGTCGGTGAACTCGTGAAGGAAAAGTTCGCCGCGGACGACGCCTATGAGCGAGCGATGACCGATTTCTTCTCACGTGGCCCATACCTTTCACCTGACCCGCGTGACGACAACAGGTCGTGGCCCTCGCGCGACCAGATCTACGACCGCAAGGTGTTGCGGTGAATCCCGTCTTCGTCGACACGAACGTCCTGGCCTACGCACGAGACCAGCGGGACTCTCGCAAGCAGGCGATCGCCATGGACTGGCTGAGGTCGCTCGCGAATCACCGTGCCGGCCGTCTGTCCTGGCAGGTGCTGATCGAGTTCTATGCGGTGGCGACGCATCCGCGAAAATTGGCCATGGTCGAGGCGGCGGCACAGGCAGACGTGCTGGCCCTTCAGGCGTGGAATCCCGTGACGCCGGACACCGAACTGCTGCAGCGGGCGTGGATTGTGCAATCCAAGTACGGATTCTCCTGGTGGGACGCAATGGTGGTGAGTGCCGCATTGATTGCCGGATGCGGCACATTGCTCTCAGAGGACCTGCAGCACAGACAGGTGATCGAGGGATCCCTGACCATCATCGACCCCTTTGCGGCTGACGCCCCCGCGCCTCCCACCGAATAGGCAACCCCGATGCCCCCTTCCCCCGACGTTGCAGCCCTTCTCGACAGTTTGGGCCTGGCCATCGGCACCCATCAAGTCGAGATCATCGATTTTCATCAAGCGGAGTCCGCGTACGTTCACCACTCGCGAATCCCCGTAGCGGCGGTGGGATACGCCTTGGTGTCGCCGACCTTCGCCAAGGGGCGCTTTCCGAAGCTCACCTTCATCGATCTCATTCACAAGCGGCCGTCCATGGACGAGATCGAAGCCCGGGCAGTGGCTGCGGTCTGCGGGGTTGAGGTGGAACCGGGATCATGGAGTAACTCCGAACCATTCGGCATCCACCTCTGGTCGATGATCGAGCACTACGACCTTGGGGCGTTCTTCCAACGCGTCGATCGACCCTACGGCAGCCGCGGTGAGCACTATTACATGCGCCCGCGCGGCTTCGACTGGGGAAACCCCGACAACCCGGAGATCCCCGGTGCGCTCGAGCAGTGGCGAGCCGATTATCGAAAGTTGCCGCCCTACCGCCAGCTCTTGGTTGCGACGATCTTGCAGTTGTACTTCCAGAGCGAGGACACCTATTGGATGGTGCGCGTGCCGAAGAAATGGCATGCAGCCGAAGGGGTCGACATCATTCAGGCAAACGGCGCGCTGCAGGACTGGGCGCGTTTGTATGTCCTCTATCCGGGGTGGTAAGCGATGCCCCACTCCCTGTCCGGTTCAGACATTCAGCGCGTGATCCTCGCCAAAGGCTGGACGATCCGCGATGTCGCCCGCTACTGGGACGTGAGCAGACAGCGGCTCTACCAAGTGTTCAAGCAGGACGCCCCTGCCCTACTCTGGGTCTGCGCGGCCCAAGGTCTGCCCGAGGCCTCGCCCGATCTCCTGACGCTTGCCAAGTCCCGAACGAAGGAGAAGCCCGGGCACCTGCGCCCTGGCGCCAAACCTGCGAGCAGCCTGATCACCCAGGCGGCCGGCTTCTCCGTGGGCGACATCCTGATGGCGTCCGACTACATCGGAGAGATCGCTGACGAAGGCGAGGAAGGCGTGATCACCGAGATCAAGCGCGCCGGAAACTACTGGAGCTTCCTTATCCGGTTCGATCGGGGCGAGGACTGGTGAAGGGAACAGCACCCACAACCCAACCGGTTGATCAACAAAGAATTTCTTGGGGTCAGCTCCCCAAGAAGGCCTCTATTCTGGACTCAAAAATCCAAGTCGGTCAACGTGACGGACCAGATAAGTCCACCCAGAGCCGGAGACGGCTGCCAATAGCCAACGTACCTGGACCGATGCGGGTCAAGGAGCGTGCACATCGCCTTGCGGCCGGAACAACCGCCGAGCACGCTGCAAGAACCGCTTCATCGGTTCCGAGGGCTCGCTCTGACGGCGCAGCAGATAGGTCGTCAGCGTGGGCGTGATGCCCGCCAGCGGGCGTATCGCAATGTCGGGCCGCTGCCAAGTCTGCACCTGTGCACCGATGGCAAAGCCGATGCCATAACCGGCTCCCACCAGCGTGAGCATCACGCCAAGGCTTGTCACGTGGTCGGCTATCTTGGGCGTGATGGCCGCGCCGTCGAGCAGTGCCTGAATCTGGTCATGGCAGCCCGACGCCGCATCCGGGTGACACAGCACCAGCGGAAACTTCAAGGCGTCTTCCAACTTGACCTGTGCATGCGCGAGCAGCGGATGGCGTGTCGGCACGATCACCGATAGCGGATCGCTCCAAGCAGGCTCGGCGATCAGCCCTCCGTTGACCGCATCCGACAGCGCGAAGCCGACATCCAGCAGGTCATCGTGCAGGCCCTTGAGCTGCCGCGAAAACGGCAGATCGAAGACCCGAATCCCCAATTCAGGTTCTTCCTCGCGACTGCGCGCCAGTAGCGAGGCGATGCGTGGCTGGGCAAGGCTGTCGCAGATGGCGATGCGCAAATAGCTCTGGTAGCCCTGCGCTGCAGCCTTGGTAGCTTGAACCGCTTGGTCCACGGTGGCCAACACGCGCCGAGCTTCGCCCAGCAGCACCTGGCCGGCCCAAGTCAGCCGCGTCTGCCGGGCACTGCGGTCGAACAATGAGACGCCCAGCAGGCGTTCGAGGTCGCGCATTGCTCGTGATACGGGAGATTGCTCGATGCCGAGACGCTCGGCCGCGCGGGCGAGATGCAGCTCTTCCGCGACTGCAACGAAATAGCGTAGCAATCTAGGCTCCAAGGCAGCCTCCTATCGGCCCTTTCCACCAGACCTTGGTACGAGCCAGCCACCAAGCGATGGGGGTGTCGATCAGGATCAGGGTGAGGACGCCTGCTAGACGTGCGGTCAACCGGAGGGCTTGCAGATCACTATCCGTCAGCACGCAAACACCCTCGTGTCAATGCGCATGCTTCGGGTCCGAGCACCCGAGTGTGCCAAGGATGCTCTTCGGTGAATTGCAGCGACCGGGGGAGACGTTGCCCACGCGAATGGTCCAGACTTTCATGCCGCAGGCTCCTCGACTACTCAATACATATGCTGGCCGCCGTTCATCGCCACGTTGCTGCCGGTCATGAAGGCGGCGGCTTCGCTGGCGATGAAGGCGACAAGTGCCGCAATCTCGGCCGGCTGACCGAGACGGCCAATCGGAATCGCATCGATGATCTTCTGGCGCACATCCTCGCGCACCGCCATCACCATCTTGGTGGCGAAATAGCCCGGCGAGACGGTGTTGACCGTCACGCCCTTGTGCGCCACCTCCTGTGCGAGCGCCTTGGTGAATCCATGTACCCCGGCCTTGGCCGCCGAATAATTGGTCTGCCCGAACTGGCCCTTGCTGCCGTTGATCGACGAGATGTTGACGATGCGACCCCAGCCGCGCTCGACCATCGGATCGACGAACGGCTTGGTGACGTTGAACATGGAGTCCAGGTTGGTGCGCAGTACGGCATCCCACCCGGCCTTGTCGAGCTTGCGCAGCGTTGCGTCGCGGGTGATGCCGGCGTTGTTCACCAGGATATCGATCCGATGACCGTCGGCGTGGATGCGCCGCGCCAGTTCCTGCGTTGATTCGTAGTCGGATACATCCACCCCGTAGGCAGCAAATGTGTAGCCCTGTGTCGCTTGCGCTTGCTGCCACTGGCCAATCGTGATGTTGCCGGGGGTATGCGTGACGATCACGCGGTGGCCGACGTCGTGCAGGGTACGGGCGATTGCAGCGCCCAACCCCCGGTTGCCTCCCGTCACCAGCGCCGTCCGTTGCGTCGTATACATTGCCGTCCCCTCATTTCTTGGTCTTGCCTTGGGGTACGGCGCTTGGGGCGGTCCAGGGCTGCGCCCAGCGCTGGCAAAGCTGCGTGAAAGAGGCTGCGTCGCCACTGGTGCCGAATGCCTCGGAGACAGATTCCTGCCAAGTCGTAAGTGCTTGACGCAGACCATTGGCAAAGGCCGCCTGGCTCTTGGCTGCTACTTGCCCGACCGCTTGGGCATCGCCCATGCGGCCTTGGCACAGGCGCCAGAACACCTCTGACGGCAAAGTCGCGAGCGCCTGCCAGTCGGCCGCCTGTTGGAGGCCCTGGATGCGCGAGGTGGTCTCCAGCACGCCGCCAGCGCTGAGCTGTTGCATGGCTTCGAGCCAGTGATGGCTGCTCTCCTGCAGCAAGCGCGTGATCTGCAGTTGGAGCTCGGCATTGGCTTTGTAGAGATGGATTGGCAGTTCGTTGCTCATTGCAGTGCCCTTCGGTCATGGTGGGCCCCCTTTGGGGCGGGTGTGGGCCATCCCTAGTGATGTCCCTGCTGAAATGGTCTGGCCTTGTCTCGGCTTCAGTGCGTCTTGGCTTCAGTGCGTCTTGTCACCGCATTGCCACATAGGTACCAGGCGCATCACCGAGCGGCGCCTGCGTGCCTCCCATGGCAGGTGGCGATACCCGCTCCGTCGAACGTCGCGCCAGCCACTGCTGCCAGGCTGGCCACCAGGAGCCCTTGTTCAGCGGGGTTTCGGCACGCCACGTTTGCGGATCGATGTAGCGAGCGCCGGCGCTGCGGGTCGCAATCTGGTAGCTGCGCCGGGGGTGCCCCGGCTCGCTGACCACGCCGGCGTTGTGCCCGCCGCTGGTCAGTACGAAGGTCAGTTCCGCATCACTGAGCAGGTGCATTTTGTACACGGATGGCCAGGGGGCGACGTGGTCGCGCACCGTGCCGACGATGAGCATCGGCACTTCGATGTCGGCGATCGCCACCGGCCGTCCGCCGACCTGGTAGCGTCCCTCGGCCAGATCGTTGTTCAGATACAAACGCCGCAGGTACTCGCTGTGCATGCGATACGGCATGCGTGTCACGTCGGCATTCCAGGCCATCAGGTCATTGAACTCCTGCCGTTCGCCCAGCAGGTACTCGCGCACGCGGCGCGACCAGATCAGGTCGCGCGAGTTGAGCATCTGGAAAGAGGCGGCCATCTGCTTGCCGTCGAGATAGCCCTTGTCCCACATCCCGGCTTCCAGCCAGGCGAGTTGACTGTCGTCGATGAAAAGTGCAATTTCGCCCGACTCGCGGAAGTCGGTCTCCGACGCCAGCAGCGTCAAACTGTGCAGCCGTTCGTCGCCATCGCGCGCCATCGCGGCTGCGGCGATCGTCAGCAAGGTGCCGCCCAGGCAATAGCCAACCGCCTGCACCTTGCGCTCGGGCACGATGGCCGTGACCGCGTCCAGTGCATCCATGACCCCCAGCCACCGGTAATCCTCCAGGCCGAGGTCGCGATCGGCCGCGGTCGGGTTCTTCCATGAAAGGATGAACACCGTATGCCCCTGGTCGACCAGGTACTTCACCATCGAGTTGTGCGGTGACAGGTCGAGGATGTAGTACTTCATGATCCAGGAGGGCACGATCAGCACCGGCTCGGCATACACATCGGGGGTCGTGGGTGTGTACTGGATCAGCTCGATCAGGTGGTTGCGAAACACCACCTTTCCTGGCGTGACCGCCACGTCCTGGCCGACTTTGAAGCCTTCGACCCCGGCCGGTTCATCGTCAAGCGCAAGACGCTGTGCATCGTCGAGGAAGTTCATCGCGCCGCGCCACAGGTTGGCGCCGCCGCTGGTTCTGATGGCTTCCAACACTTCCGGGTTGGTCCAGATGAAATTCGATGGCGACCACATGTCCAGCCACTGCCGCCCGGCGAAAGTGACCATGTTCTCGTGATGGCGCGACACGCCGCGCACGCCGGTGGTGGCGTTGTGCCACCACTGCTGCTGCAGCAAAAAGCCCTGGTGGATCACGTTGAACGGCCATTGCTGCCAGGCCGGCGCCTCGAAGCGCCGATCCTGCTCCAATGGCTCGATGCACGTGGGGCAGCCGTGGGCACTTGCAGCGTGCGCGACGTAACGCGCCAAGCGTCGCTGCTTGTGCAATCCCTTTTCGATCAGGCTGCGCTGCTTGCCCGGTGAAAGGCTCAGGTGCAGCGCCCAGTCGTACCAAGCCAGCAAACCCGCCGCCGGTGACAACCCGCCAGTGCCGCGTGCCCGGCACGCGTTCGCAAGCGTATCCAGGACATCGGGGCGACAGACGACTTCGGACGGTGCCGGCGCGGGCTTGTCAGGTATGGCAAGGGTGTCCATCTTTGATCCTCCCATGTTGTAAGCAACTTATTACTATCATAATGCCTACGGGAAAAGATGCAAAGCCTTGCAGAACGCCTGGGGGAATTTCCGCCTTCGCTCGAACGAAATCGCTTCTTTTGTTCTGACTGGGGTGGCCGACCTGCCGACCGATTACTCATGATCCGCACGAGAAGTGGGTTCGCTTCCTGGGTCTCGTCAGCTCACTTGGCCACGACCCATGGATGGGGCGGGAACCATCCTTTCCCGTGCAGTGAACCGTATTCCCGACCTTGCGACGCGGATGTTTTGCATGTTAGGATAGTAATAAGTCACTTACTTTAAGGAGTCTGATCGGTGAGCGAACGTCCTCAACATCTGTCCGCTGAAGAGCGGCGTGCTGCCACAGTGCAAGCGGTGGTGGACTTGGCCGCGGAGCAAAACCCGGCCGAGATCACGACCACGGCCATCGCTGATCGAATGGGTTTGACGCAGGGCGCGCTGTTTCGCCACTTCCCAACCAAGGACGCGATCCTGGAGGCAACGATGACCTGGGTCGGTGAGCGTCTGCTGGTGCGCGTGGACAAGGCGGCCGAAGGCGCCGCGTCGCCTGCCGCGGCGCTCGAAGCCATGTTCATGACGCACATCGACTTCGTGGCAAAGCATCCCGGCGTGCCGCGCATGCTTTTCGGAGAACTGCAGCGCTCTGGCGAGACGCTCGCCAAGCGGATGGTGCAGACCTTGCTCCGTCAATACGAGCAGCGCCTGCGCCGCCTGATGGAAGCAGGCAAGGCGCAGGGCGACCTGGATGCGGATCTGGACGTAGATGCCGCCGCCGTGTTGTTCATCGGCACGATCCAGGGACTGGTCATGCAGTCGCTGTTGGCCGGCAAGGTCAGTCGCATCCGTCGTGATGCGCCAGCCGTGTTTGCCATCTATCTCCGTGGCATCACGCACACCCGATGAAACCCCTTCCATCTTGCCGCCACGCAGTTGCCCGGTCGGCCGAGAGGCACACCACGGTCATGCGATCGCGTTGCGTCTCCAGCGCGAATCCGCGTCATTCAACACTCAGCCCGACCGCCCGGCGGAACGCACACGCACGCCGCGACGACGGCGAAGGCCTGGGAGTTTCCCCAATCAACTAAAGGCCATGAAGATGACCACTCATCCACGACGCAGCCTCTGGAACTGGCTGATCTCCCTGCTTGCGATCGGCTTCGGCCTGCTCACTCTTCGGGAGGGCGGCGCCGTTCTGTTTGTCGACGGCGCGGCGCGCCAAGCCGCCGGCCACTATGTGCCTTTCGTGCTCTGGTTCAATTTTCTGGCCGGGTTCGCCTACATCGTCGCCGGCGTCGGCTTGTGGATGCGCCGGCGCTGGGCCGCGTGGTTGGCGATTGTCATCACGGTGGCGACCGCACTCGTGTTCCTGGCTTTCGGAGTGCATGTGGCTCTGGGTGGCGCCTGGGAGCGGCGCACGGTGGTCGCCATGACGCTGCGCACGTTGGTGTGGGCTGGCATATCGGCCATAGCCTGGCGCCGGTCAGCGGCGAATGCGCCGGTTGCACGCGAGCACTGAGCACCTTTATCCAGCGGAAACCCATCGATGACAACTCCAAACCTCCTCTCCAGAAAAACCCGTTGGGTCGTGATGGCCGTCGTCTTGCTCGCTCTTGGCGGCGCACTGGCGTTCTGGCTGTCGCGCGACCATGGACAACAAGATGCATTGCGCCTCTACGGCAACGTCGATATCCGCGAGGTGCAACTGGCCTTCCGTCAGCCCGGGCGCGTGATGCAAATGGCTTTCGACGAGGGCGATGCCGTCAGCGTGGGCGCGCGCCTGGCGGCGCTTGACGCGCAACCCTATCGGGAAGCCCTTGCGGCAGCGCAGGCCCAGGTGCAGGTGGCGCAGGCGGAACTGGCCAAGCTGCGCCGCGGCCTGCGACCGCAGGAAATCACCCAGGCGCGCGAGGCCCTCAGGCAGGCACAGGCGCTCGCCACCGAGACCGAGCGGAATTTCAAGCGCCAGAGTGGCCTGCTGACATCGGGTGCCAGCAGCCAGCGTACGGTCGATGCCGCCCGCACGGCGCGAGACCAGGCAGCCGCTGGCGTCGAAGCAGCGAAGGCGGCCCTGTCGCAAGCATCCGAAGGCTTCCGCAAGGAAGACATCGCCGCGGCAGAAGCTCGCCTTGCGGCCGCTCAGGCTGCCGCAGCGCAAGCCACGACAGCCTTGGCGGACACCGAATTGGTGGCGCCCAGTAGTGGCACCGTCATCGCACGGGTGCGCGAGCCCGGCAGCATGGTTGCAAGCCAGAGCGCGGTCTACAGCCTGAGCCTGGACAAGCCGGTTTACGTGCGCGCCTACGTGGGCGAGTCGGACTTGGGGCGCATCGCGCCCGGTACTGTGGTACGCGTCAAAAGCGATTCATCAGAGAAGGTCTATCGCGGCCAGATCGGCTTCATCTCGCCGCGCGCCGAGTTCACCCCCAAGACGGTGGAGACGACGGATTTGCGCACGGATCTGGTGTACCGCCTGCGCATCGTCATCGACGAAGCCGACAGCGACAGTGCCTTGCGCCAGGGCATGCCGGTGACGATCGAGGTCGATGCGAAAGCCGGCACCGGTATCCCGGGGGAGCGGTGAAATGCAGGCAAGCCGTGCCATCGCCGCCGTGCCTGCTGGTGCGGGCGAAGACGCTGCCGTCGTCATCGAGGGCGTGGACAAGCATTTCGGCGACATAAAGGCTCTGCGGGGCTTGAGCGCGCGCATCCACTATGGGCGGCTGACCGGTCTGGTCGGCCCGGACGGCGCCGGCAAGACGACGCTGATGCGGATTCTGACCGGCCTCCTGGTGCCGAACGCCGGCCACGTCACCTTGGCAGGCTATGACGTGGTCAAGGACAACGACGCCATTCACGTCGCCAGCGGCTACATGCCGCAACGCTTTGGACTGTACGAAGACCTGTCGGTGATGGAGAACATGCGCCTGTATGCGCAGTTGCGCGGCATGGATGCGGACCGCAACGCCGATCTGTTTGCCGAGCTGTTGGACTTCACGCGGCTCGGACCCTTCACCAAACGCCTGGCCGGCAAGCTCTCCGGCGGCATGAAGCAGAAGCTGGGCCTGGCCTGTGCGCTCATGGCGCGGCCGAAGGTGCTGCTGCTGGACGAGCCGGGCGTGGGTGTCGACCCGGTCAGCCGCCTGGACTTGTGGCGCATGGTGCAGGCGCTGACCGATGAAGGCATGGCCGTGGTCTGGTCCACCGCCTATCTCGACGAAGCCGAGCGCTGTGAGAGCGTGCTGCTGCTGAACCAAGGGCAGCTCCTGTTCGAGGGCCCGCCGCAGGAGCTGACCGCGCAGCTCGAAGGCCGCAGTTTCCGTCTGGAAGACGTCGGTGCCGAGCGCCGAGCGGTCCTGACCCAGGCACTCGACCTGCCCAGCGTGAGCGATGGCGTGATCCAGGGCGCCGGCGTGCGCGTGGTGTTGCGCGAGGGCGCTCAAGCGGAGCAGCTCCAGGCCCTGTCCGATCAGGCGCAGGTGCGACTGGCGCAGGTGCCCGCGCGCTTCGAAGACGCCTTCATCGATCTGCTCGGTGGCGGCCCCGGCGGCACTTCGACGCTGGCCGAGCGTCTGCCGCCGGTTGAGCTGGGTTCCGATATTGCCGTGTCGTGCCGAAACCTCACCAAGCGCTTCGGTGAGTTCACCGCCACCGACAACGTCAGCTTCGAGGTGCAAAAGGGCGAAATCTTCGGCCTGCTCGGCCCCAACGGCGCCGGCAAGTCCACCACCTTCAAGATGTTGTGCGGCCTGTTGAAACCCACTGCTGGCGAAGCGCATGTGGTGGGCCATGATCTGCGCCGCGCCACCGGCGCAGCCAAGAGCCGGCTCGGCTACATGGCGCAGAAGTTTTCGCTCTACGGCCTGCTCTCGGTGCAGCAGAACCTGGAATTCTCGGCCGGCGTCTACGGACTGGAAGGCAACACCCGGCGCGAGCGCATTGCCGAGATGATCGAAACCTTCGATCTGGGCGACTGGTTGTCCGCCACGCCCGATTCCCTGCCGCTGGGACATAAGCAGCGCCTGGCCTTGGCTTGTTCGCTGATGCACCGGCCGCCCGTGCTGTTCCTGGATGAGCCCACTTCGGGCGTGGACCCGATCACCCGGCGCGAATTCTGGACCCACATCAACGGACTGGCCCGCAAGGGCGTGACCATCATGGTCACCACCCACTTCATGGACGAGGCCGAATACTGCGACCGCGTGGCCATGCTCTCGCGTGCGCAACTGATCGCGCTGGATACGCCCGACGCGCTCAAACGTTCGGCGGTCAGCCCCGAACGGCCCGACCCGACGATGGAGGACGCCTTCATCCACCTGGTGGAGTCGTCAGACCGCGAGCTGGAGGCCGCCACATGAACGGCGCCACAATGCACAAAGACGGAAGTGACTCCCTGCAGACCGACTTGCGCCATTTTGATCTACGGCGCTTGATCGCCCTGGTGACCAAGGAAAGCTACCAGGCGCTGCGCGACCCCTCGACGCTGCTGATCGCGTTCGTGCTCCCGGTGGTGTTGCTGCTGCTGTTCGCCTATGCGGTGTCGCTGGATGCGAAGGATGTCCGTGTCGGCGTGGTCCTGGAGTCGCCCGGCGCATCGGCACAGTCGCTGGCCGCAGCGTTTTCGGGCACTCGCTTCCTGAATACGCACTTCGCCCATGACCGGCGCGAAGTAGCCGACCAACTGGTCTCAGGCGACCTGCGCGGCTACGTGGTGATCCCGCAGGATTTCGAGCAGCGTCTGGCCCTCCGTGGCAGCGAGCCGCTGGTGCAGATCGTCACCGATGGCTCCTACCCCAATACCGCCAACTACGTCGAGAACTACGCCCGTGGCGTGGTCCAGTCCTGGCGTGCCGGACTGGACGTCGGAGCACCGGCGCAGTCCATCATGCTGGAGCCGCGCTACTGGTTCAACCCCGAACTGGAAAGCCGACGCGCACTGATTCCCGGCGCCATCGCCATCGTCATGACCATCATCGGCACCATGCTGACTGCACTGGTGGTGGCGCGTGAATGGGAGCGCGGCACCATGGAGGCAGTGCTGTCCACGCCGGCCTCGGTGGCCGAAATCCTGATCGGCAAGCTGCTGCCGTACTTCGCGCTCGGCATGCTGTCCACGCTGGGCGCATCGGCGCTGGCGGTGTTCGTGTTCGGCGTCCCGATGCGCGGCTCCTTGCTGTCCCTGTTGCTCTTGTCGGCGGTGTTCATGGTGCCGGCGCTGGGTCAGGGTCTGCTGATCTCGTCGCTGGCACGCAACCAGTTCCTGGCCGCGCAGATCGCGCTGTTCACGGGCTTCCTGCCGGCCTTCATGTTGTCGGGCTTTCTGTACGAGATCGACGCCATGCCGGCACCGATCCGCGCCATCACCTTGGTGGTTCCGGCGCGCTACTTCGTCGATTCGCTGAAGACGGTGTTCCTGGCCGGCGACATCTGGGCCGTGTTCCTGCCCAACCTGGCGGCCATGGCGGCGATCGGGGTGCTGTTCTTCGTGATCGCCAAGCGCGCCACGCGCAAGAACTTGGAGTGACGCGATGTTGACTTCCGCATTCTCGTTCACCCGCCTGCGCGCCCAGTTCATCAAGGAAGTGCTCAGCGTCCTGCGCGATCCGCGCAGCCGCATGGTGGTGTTCGTGCCGCCGATCCTGCAGTTGCTAGTGTTCGCCTTTGCCGCGACGCTGGAAGTGCGCAACGTCGATATCGCCGTCTACGATCAGGATGCGGGGCGGTGGTCGCACGAGTTGGTACAGCGACTGGACAGCGCCCGCTTCATCACCCACGTCCGGCATGTCGACAGCCAGCAGCAGCTCCACGAGCTGATCGACCGTGGCGAGGTGATCGCCGCGCTCGCCATCCCGGTGGATTTCTCGCGCTCCATCGCTGCCGGCGAAAGTGGCCGCGCGCAGGTACTGGTCGATGGCCGGCGCAGCAACTCCGGGCAGATCACCGTGGCCTATCTGTCCACCATCGCCGCCGATGTCGGCGCCGAGGTCGTGCCCGACGCTCAGGCACCAACGCCCGTGGTCGTGCGCCACTGGTTCAACCCGAATCTGGTCTACCGCTGGTTCATCGTGCCCGGGCTGACGGGCATCCTGGCGCTGTTCAGCTCGCTCTTGATCACCTCGTTGTCGATCGCGCGCGAGCGCGAGCTGGGCACCTTCGACCAGTTGCTGGTGTCGCCCACCTCGACGCCCGAGATCATCATCTCCAAGTCGCTGCCGGCACTCGCAATTGGCACCGGGCTGGGCCTGTTCATGATCAGCGCGGGCGTCTTCCTGTTCGGCATCCCATTTACGGGCTCGTTTGCACTCCTGCTTGCCAGCCTGGTGCTGTTCATCGCCTCGGTGGTCGGCATCGGTCTGATGATTTCCGCGGTCAGCATGACGCAGCAGCAGGCCATCCTGGGGGCGTTCGCCGTCGGCGTGCCGGCGGTGCTGATGTCAGGCTTTGCGACGCCTGTGGAAAACATGCCCGTCGTTCTGCAATGGCTGGCTCAGGCCATTCCGCTGACCCATTTCCTCATCATCGTCGAAGGCAGCTTTCTCAAGGCCATGCCGCCCGGTGACATTCTCGCCAGCCTGTGGCCGCTGGCGATCATCGCCCTCGCCACGCTGACGATGGCCACCGTATTCGTCCGAGGACGCCTGCAATGAAATCCAAGACCCGCACTCCCTTTCTTCGCGCAACCGTCACCGGCCTGACCCCTGGGCGCGTGCGTCCGGTCGCGCTGGCCCTGTCGTGCGTGCTGCTGACTGCCTGCGCAACCGTGGGCCCCGACTACCGCGAGCCGCCGCCGGTCGACGTCGGCAGCGGCTGGACCTTGCCGTTGGCAAGTGAATCCCAGTCCGCAGACTTGAGCCAATGGTGGTCTGCACTGGACGATCCAGTCCTCGATCGCCTGATGGCCACAGCGCTGGCACAGAACCTGGATCTGCGCCAGGCTGCGGCACGCATCGATGAGGCACGCGCCCTGCGCGAACGTGTGGCCGGCGAGGCACTGCCCACCGCCGCCGCAGGCGCGAGCGTCAACCGGCGCCGTCAAAGCGAGAACGGCCCCTTGCCCGTAGGCTCCATCCCCGGTCTTGACGCCACGCAGACCATCTACGACGCGGGCTTCGACGCGGCCTGGGAGGCCGACTTGTTCGGGGCCAAGCGGCGCGCCCTGGAAGGCGCCAGCGCCCGCCTGCAGGCGACCGAAGCCGAGGCACAGGGCGTACGCATGCGTATCGTGGCCGAGGTCGCGCGCACCTGGTTCACCGCCGTCGGCGCCCGCTACGAGTTGCACGCACAACGCGCCACGCTGGATACGCTGCAGCAGACCTTTGAATTGGTGCGCCTGCGGCACGCGCTGGGCGACGCGTCGGCCGCCGACGTGGAGGCGGCGTACGCCCAATGGACAGCAGTCAACGCGCTCATCCCGGATATCCAGGCGCGCCAGCGCACCGCGGTGCTCAGCCTGGGCGTGCTGCTGGGCGCACCGCCGGAGCGGGAGCTGGCACTGCTTGATGGCCCCTTGACGCCGAGCACGCTGCGGGCACTGCCGGTGGGCGAGCGCGCAGATATGCTGCGCCGACGTCCTGACGTGCTGGCTGCGGAACGTCGCCTCGCAGCGAGTTCTGCCGACATCGGCGTGGCCACGGCCGAGTTGTTCCCCAAACTCTCCATCGGTGTCGGCGGCGGGTTTCAGGCGCTCAGTACGGGCGATTGGTTCGATGCATCCAGCTCGCGTTTTTCCATCCTGCCGCTGATTTCCTGGCGCCTGTTCGACGGTGGCCGTGTGCGAGCCGAAATTCGGGCACGCGAGGCGGCCGAGCGGCAGGCCGCGCTGGCCTATGAGCAGGCCGTGCTGACGGCGCTGGGCGACGCCGAGCGCGCGCTGGGCGACTACCACGGCGGGCTGGACACACTGGAACGCCGCGGCATGGCACTGGATGCCGCGCGCACAACCTACGGCCACACCAGGACGCGCTACGCGGCGGGCGACATCGCGCTGGTCGAACTGCTGGCTGCCCAGCGCAGCCTGCATGAGGCCGAAACCGCAGCCGCGCGGGCACATACCAACGCCGCCGTGCAATTGGTGGCGCTGTACAAGGCCCTTGGCGGTGGCTGGGACGTATCCACGACGGCATCGACCGCAACCCATCCGCTGCGGGGCGCTGCCGCCCCCGTCGCGTTTTCAAGCCGCTGACTCAACACAAGGAGACCGTCATGCAAATCAACGTTGGACGGCTCGACCGCATTGTGCGCGTCGTCATCGGACTGGTTCTCCTCAGTCTCCCATTGTGGCTGGACTCATCCTGGCGTTGGCTGGGACTCATTGGATTCATGCCTCTCATCACAGGGCTGGCTGGCCGCTGCCCAGGCTACCGCCTGTTCGGCCTGAGCACCTGCCCGATGCAAGAGAAGAAGCCGGAGTGAACATCCCATGAAGCTGAGTTTTCTGGGTGCGGCACGCGAAGTCACGGGCTCGTGTTTTCTGGTGGAAGCTGCCAACGCCCGCCTCCTGGTGGAATGCGGCATGGTGCAAGGCGGGCGAGAGGCACCGACGCGTAACCGCAAGCCATTCGAGTTCGATCCGGCATCCGTCGCGAATGGGGAGTCGCGCGCGAAGGCGCTGGAACTGCTTACGGCGCTCGATGTGCAACACCGGGCTCGCGCCATGCCCTCGCAACTCTCCGGTGGCGAGCAGCAACGGGTCGCCATCGCATGCGGATTGGTCAATCGCCCGCCGGTGATCCTGGCCGATGAGCGCACCGCGCCTCTCGACAGCGAGCGCGCCATGGCTGTGATCCGCATCCTCAATGACATGGCCCGGAAGTTCGAGACCGCCATCATCGTCGTCACCCATGACGAAAAGATCATCCCCACATTCAAGCGCATCTACCACATCCGCGATGGCGTGACCCATGGAGACGCCGGTGAAGGGCGGGGGTTTGAATGACCTTGCAAATAAGGGAGGAGGCACCATGACGGACGACAGCATGAATCGTTTCGAGCAGGAGCATCTCAAGCGGTGGTGGGAAACCACGCGCCACTACCTGTTCGCGGATATGAAAAGTCTGCTTGGAACCGCCGCCGCGGCCGAGGATCGATGGTCGCCTCCGCAGACGGACAGCCGCGGTGGCCGAAAAAGGTTTATTGCCAGAGTGAGAGGCCGGCTCTTGCGCTCAGTCAAGAGCGAGAGGAAAGACGACCCGCTGCGGGAACTGGAGAGCGTATTCCAGCAGCA
Organism: Thauera sp. 63; assembly: GCF_000310165.2. Taxonomy (NCBI): domain Bacteria; kingdom Pseudomonadati; phylum Pseudomonadota; class Betaproteobacteria; order Rhodocyclales; family Zoogloeaceae; genus Thauera; species Thauera sp. 63. Next base: position 210,360 of record NZ_AMXC01000004.1, on the reverse strand, counting down.
GATCGCGTTCATCGCCAGGCACCCCGGCGTTCCCCGGCGACTGTTGTCGTGGTTGGCACAGGATGGCGACCCCAGCCTTCAGCGGCGCATCCGGATGCTCATCGCTAACTACGCCACCCGCCTAGCCCGAATCATCGCCCGCGCCAAACAGCAGGGCCTGGTCAGGGCCGACGTGCAACCAAGTGCTGAGGCAATTTCGCTTGTCAGTGTCATCCAGGAACTGGTGCTCCGGACCCCTACCGCGCCGCAGTGGAGGGGGTGGTTCTTGCGGGAGGCCGTCGAGGCCTTCGCCCTATACCGGGCGGGACTGGCTGTCTCTTAGGGGCTGAAGGCAAAAGCGAGTCATGGAGTAATGACTATGCGAGGACCCATGCAGCAGCGCGGATTTCTCATCCGGGCCATGTCCCTGATCGCGGTCGGGTTCGGTCTGCTGACCATCAAGGAAGGCGGCGCGATCCTGTTCGGTGGAGAAGCGGCGCAAGCCTCTGCCGGGAACTTCGTGCCGTTCGTGCTCTGGTTCAACTTTCTGGCCGGCTTCGCCTACGTCATCGCTGGCGCTGGACTGTGGCTGCGGCATCGCTGGGCGGTGTGGCTGGCCGTCGTCATCGCCGCAGCGACTGCATTTGCCCTTGCGGCATTCGGCGCGCACGGCTATGCCGGCGGGGCCTATGAAATGCGCACGGTCATCGCGATGAGCTTCCGAACGCTGGTGTGGGTGGCGATCGCAGCCATTTCCTGGCACGGCCTGTCGCGCGGGCAACCCGCCATATCGGCGAGAGATATGAAATGAACCTGAAGAAGCATCTCGCCACCGTGCTGTGGCTCGGTTTGGCATTGGTCGCCAGCGCCATGGCCGCGCCGCCTTCCCCAGCGCAAGATCATGACGGCGGTGTCGTCATGAGCTTCGTCACGGGGGAGGCACAGGAGGATGGAAATGTATCCGCGGCTCCGGCGATCAGTGACGCGGAATCGCAATGCGGGTCGGCTGGTGCGGCTCACTGGGCGCTGTATCAGCGTCTTAGAGATCGGAGTGTGCCTGCATCGCCGCCCAAGCCGGATTTTTCCGGCGCCGGGCTCCTCAACACCAAGGCTAGCGACGATCCGCAGGAAAAGGCCAAGGAGGTCGCGCAGGCATCAATACAGGCCAGGGGCGGAGGGCGCGGGATGGGCGACGGCCCCGTAGGAAAACCGTGAAGAGCCAAGCAGCCAACCACGGTGCTTTCGAGGTTGGCGCACGTTCGATTGGCCTCAACATCACGCTGCCCCACGAACAGGCACCCAACCCCTACATGTGCCCGGATTTGGCGTTCCGATGCCACTGTTTTGCGCTGCGCAAGATGCACTTCTTGTCGCACGCCAAGGGCTTGGTGGCCTTCCCCGGTGGCTATGGAACGCTCGATGAGCTGTTCGAGGTGCTCGCCTTGATCCAGACCGGAAAGATGCAGCGTATTCCGGTGGTGCTGGTCGGCCGTGCATTTTGGCGTCGCGTAGTTGATTTCGACCTTCTGCTCGACGAAGGCTATGTCTCTCCATCCGATCTCGACTTGTTCACCTGCGTAGACGAAGCAGAGGAAATCGTCAGTGCCCTCGAACGCTTTTACGTCACCAGCGCAGCAGGCGATGGGGCAACATGATTGGCATCGACGGGTATCGCTGGAGCCTGCGCTACACCAAGGTGCAGGCGATGCAGTGCGTCACCTTGTTGATTACGGGTGCATTGTTCAGCCCGATTTCCGCTTTCGGTTCCGAAGTCTCGCTCTCTACAAATACTTCCTCCTGCTCGCCAGAGCAATCCCTGCGCTGGCGGGGCGGCACCCTGCGTCTGGAGAACGACTTGTTCACCGGCTCCGATCGCAACTACACCAACGGTGTCGCGCTAACAGCAGTCTCACGCGATCTGCAAGGCGGGCTCCGTCCGGAGTGCCTGCCCCAGCCGATCGGTTTGTACGCTCGCTTCATCGGCTGGGCCGATCCCGGCTTCTGGGACGATGCCGGCGCCCACTCGTCATCGCAAAACCTCGTTGTGCGCTTTGGCCAAGCCATGTACACGCCCGAGAACAAGACGCGCACCGATGTGATTCCAGATGACCGACCGTACGCTGGTTTGCTCTACCTGGGTTTGGCTTGGAATCGCCGCATCCATCCGCAAGCCGCCAGTTACGAAATGCTTGACGTGCGTGAGCTGACCCTGGGCGTGATCGGCCCCTGGTCGCTGGCCGAGCAATCTCAGGATCTGGTGCATCGGGCACGCGGCATTGAGCGATTTCGCGGCTGGGACAACCAGTTGCGCAACGAGCCGGCGTTTCAGATGGCCATGGAGCGCAAGTTCAAGCCGTACACGGAGGGTGCGGTCCGCCCTGGATGGGGCAGCGACGTGATCGGCAGCTATGCCCTGCGGGTCGGAAACATCGAAACCGCCGCCAGTACCGGCGTGGAGTTTCGCGCGGGCTGGAACATACCGAACGACTTCGGCAGCTATCCGATCCGCCCTGGCGCAGAGAACCGCCCGCCCTCTGGTGTTGCCGATCTGCGCACGACAACGCCGCAGTCGGTCCTGGCGCCCAAACCTGGGGCACATGTCTTCCTGAATCTGGAGGGTAAAGCCGTCGCCTGGGACTTCTCACTCGACGGAAACATGTTCCGGCATAGCCATCACGTCAGCCGGCGGCCTTGGATCGCGCAAGCAGCTCTCGGCATCAGCAGCCAATGGATCGTTGCTGGACGTGGCGTACGGCTCGCCGTGATGCGCGTTTGGAGAACCCGCGAGTTCGACCAGCAGGCGGGCCATCACGCATTCGGATCGATCGCGCTGAGTCTGGAATTTTGAGGACACCTGCAACCAATCGTTAGACCCAAAGCATTCGTCACAACATCAATGGAGAAATTCGTGAACCAGCCCTTGAAACCCAGATCGTTTTTCACCGTCCCGCTGTCCGTGCTCTTGGCAACCTTCGCCACGGCACTCGGTGCGCAGTCCGTAGAGGCGGCAAAGCCAATGGCGCTTCGTACCATAATGGAAAGACTCGGTCGCGACATGCAAGCCGTCACGGGCGCGATCTCCAAAGAAGACTGGCCGCTGGTCGCCGAGCTAGCACCACGAATCGCCAAGCATGCCGAGCCGCCCATGTCGGAAAAGATGCGCATCCTTGCTTGGCTTGGGGCAGACGCTGGAAAGTTTCGGGGTCTTGATGGACAGGTCCATGACGCCGCGACCGCCATGGGCGAGGCTGCACAGCGGAATGACGGCCAAGCAGTCATCGCGGCTTTCTCCAAGACCCAGCAAAGCTGCCTAGCCTGCCACCAGAGTTACCGTCGCTCGTTCGTGGAAAAGTTCTATGGAAGCCGCTAGCAAGGGATGGCTACACCTGTTGACGGAAGACTAGCTTCTGTCCAATCAATATACCTCGACGCGTTTCAGGTTCCCAGGAAGCCACCCGTGCAGCGATCACGGGTTCCTGCTTTACCCGCGGCAGCACTCGTTGGATCTGACGTTCATGACTCCCGTATGCATGTGGGTCACCAGCACCAGCGGATAACGCAGCACCTCGTCCAGTGAGATACGTTTGTGCTTGAGCAGCGGATGCCATGCCGGCGCCGCGACCATGAGGGGGGCGCTCCAAAGCGCCTTAGCCACGATGTCGTCACCCACTTCACCAGACTGGGCCCTAGGTCATACAGATCGCCATGCAGCCCCTTGATTTGCTGCGACAGTGACACCTCGAACAGGCGCAACTCGACGTCGGGCTCCTCCTGCCAGCTTAACGCCAGCAAGGTCGGCAAGCGCGACGGGGTGATGCCATCGGACAGCGTAATGCGTTGCTGACCGTGAAAGCCGTTGGCCGCTCCCCTCACGCTGTCGCGGGCTTGCTGCAAGACAGTGAAGAGGCGCGGCACATGTTACAGGAATTGCTTGTCCGCCCGCGTCAGCCGCTTGCTGCGACTGCTCCGGCCGCAGTGCTTCAGCAGCGCGTTTACAGGTGGCGATCTCGAATTCGCCGAACATGCCCATCGACAGTTCATCCGGCGCGATGCCCGCTGGCGCGAACTTCAGACGCTGCGCCGCCGCCCGTGTCGACAGACCAAATCGCTCGCCCTCGGGGAGTGACGTAAGACGCCGCGACTGTCTTCCTCGGGTCGCTGCGGCCACAGAAGACTAGCCGAGGCGCGCTGGCGCGAGTGCTCTAGCTAGCCATCCGCCATGACCGCCGCCCGCGTTCAAGCAGCGTTGCAATAACTCCGGACACCATTGCCCGCGTGCTGTGAGCCGGCGACGACAGCCGCTGCAAGACATGCCGGCCTCTTCTCCGCACGCATGCGGCTCCCTACGATCATAAGGACTGGTCACGTCACGAGGGACTGCGCATGAACTTACGTCATCTTCGCTGTTTCATTGCTGTAGCCGAGGAACTGCACTTCGGTCGAGCCGCTAGGCGGCTGCATATAGAACAATCTCCCCTATCACGCACGATCCGCAAGTTGGAGACAACTCTAGGCGTGACGTTGCTCAGTCGCACGCCGCGGGGCGCAACCCTGACTTGGGCAGGGCGAGTCTTCCTCGACGACGCCCGCCGCATCATGTTGAGCGTTGAGCAGGCAGTGGCCAGCGCGAAGGCTGCTGCCTCCGGTTCTCAGGGCATTTTGCGAATCGCGCTGTCGAGAGACATAGGACGGGTGAGGCTATCAGCACTGCTTGCACTGTGCCGCGAAGAGTCGCCGCAGGTAAACATCCGGCTCTCCGAAGTACCGCTGACCGAACTCGTGCAGGGGCTGAACGCAAATCTGTTCGACGCCGGCTTTGCAATGGTCAATGAAGTGGAGGACGGGATCATTGCTGAGCCGCTGTGGGCCGACCCCTTGGTAGTGATCCTGCCCGCACGGCACCCGCTTGTAGCCTTCAAGGAAGTGCCGTTGCAGGAAGTGGTGAGCTATCCGCTGGTACTTTGTGATCCACGGGCATGCCAAGGTTGCGGTCGGCAGAGCGAACGACTGTTCCGCTCTGTCGATGTCCAACCGATCGTGGCTGAGTATGCCGCTTCTCACGGGCTGATGCTGACGTTGGTGGCCGCAGGGTACGGGCTAAGTTTTTCCACTGCCGCGCACTTGGCAACTTGCCAGCCGGCGGATGTTGTTGTCCGCCCGTTGGCCGGTCAGAGCGCATCGATAACCACCTATCTGTTACGAACCGAGGGTGGCATGACGGAGCCGTTGAAGCGGTTCATCGAACGCGCCGAACGTGTATGTCATCAGGACGCAAGCACATCACGCGCGATTTGACGCAGATCTATCGAAAGGTGCGCGGCTAGTTTTCTCGGATTGCGCGATTCATCTTTGGTCTTGCGGCTGACCCGATCTGCATGGCTCATGCGCTGTACTGATTCCAGTTTCGACGCAATTGCTGCGCCCTTCCGTACTCCGGCACTCGCCTGCGGGCTCGCCGCCGCGGTCATTTCACTGACGCGGAACGCATGAGCTTTTGCTGGTTGCAAACCGGCTCATCCTGTTGACGCATTGGCACTTTACGCCGTTGGAATTCCTACGGAAAACTTTGGCCAGGTTTCGGGTAAAGCGCGGCACCCATGCTTGACTCCAGGGGAGCGCGACCACCAAGCCGCGTGCCGATCCAAAGGCAAAGCGCCCGCATCATGGTTGAGGAGTTTCAAGCGTAGCAAGATGTAGTTCGCCCTTAGCCGGCCGTCAGCGCCGATGCAACGCTTCCTTCCACGATCCCGGCCGGTCCTGCGCTTCATCCGGATTTCTGGGCAATCGCCTCGCCCACTTGGGCGGTGCGCGTCTGCCAGAGTTCGATCCGACGATGGGACGCACGCGACATGGGGAAATCGAGTTGCCTTGCCTTTGGCGCCAGGATCTACTACCGCCCGATCGAGGCGGCCGTCCGTTGGGCGGGACTGTTGCGCTTTGAGCCGCGGATTCTGGAAACGCTCGGGCCACGTGCCATGCCTGAGCCGAACGACTTTCCGCGCTGGCCCTTGCTGCGCCTTTTCTCCGAGCGCATCTTCGACGCATTGGCACACGATGAGCTTTCTTACGGCAAGGCAGGCATGGCGCAGGAACCTCAGCGCCCCGCACTCGACGATCCTGCGTTGATCGTGCGCCACGTCGACCTGAAGGCGTGGATGTCGCATTACTACCCCGGTGAGCGGCCTCCATTCCTGTTCGACGGCATCGAGCGCGAACTGCATCCTTCGGTGAGCGTCGCCATGCTGAACGTGTTGCTAGCCGATCGCGAGGCCGCCAAGCTGCAGCTTGCCGAACTCGCACAACTACATGCGGCGCTGAAGGCACAGCACGAAGCGTTGGCGAAGGAGCATGCCAGTAGCATTCGTGAGGGCGATGCGAGTGAACCGGGCCTGCGCAGCGAATCGACTTACCTGAACATCATTGGCGGCCTGCTGACATTGCTGTTGGGCAAGTCCCCCGCGGGCTCTGCCTACTCGTCCTTCCGCAACATGGATGCGGTGATCAGTGCGCTACTGGCCCACCATGAAGGGCGGCCCGGCATCAGCGAGCGAACGCTGTGGAGCAAGCTGGCACAGGCGCGTCGCCACCTGGAGGCATCGCGCTGAGCCTGTAACAGCAGACTGCAATTGCAGTTGCGTGTTCTGCAGTTGCAGTGAATCTCGCAGCAGCAGCATATGGAATGCGAGGCACTTTCTGAACAACGCCATCGAGCGTCAAGGAGTGCCTCTCATGTCTTCGCAGACCATCGCGCCGGCCTTGCCGCCCGAGCACCGCATCCTGCGCCGCGCCGAGGTCGAAGCCAAGACCGGCTTCAAGCGCGCGCACATCTACAGCCTCATGAAGGAAGGCAAGTTCCCCAAGGCGCTGCGCCTGGGCGTGCGCGCGGTGGGCTGGGACTCGGTGGAGATCGAACAGTGGATCGCCGATCGCCTCAAAGAACGCGCCTGACGCTTCTTCTCGGTTCATGCCATTCGACGAGGAGAAGCCCATGCAGGTGGTGTCCATCATTTCGACCAAGGGCGGCGTGGGCAAGACCACGACGGCCGCCAACCTGGGCGGCTTCATCGCCGATGCCGGGCTGCGCGTGCTGCTGTTGGACCTGGACGTGCAGCCCACGCTGTCGAGCTACTTCACGCTGGACGTTCGCGCGCCCGGCGGCATCTACCAGATGCTGGCCTTCAACGAGCGGCGCATCGAGCAACTGGTGTCGCGCACCGCGATCGCGGGCCTGGACCTGGTGCTCTCCAACGACGACCGCGGCGAACTGAACACGCTGCTGCTGCACGCTCCGGATGGGCGCCTGCGACTGCGCCATCTGCTTCCCGTCTTCCGCACGCACTACGACTTGCTGCTGATCGACACCCAGGGCGCGCGCAGCGTGCTGCTGGAGATGGCGGTGCTGGCGTCCGACCTGGCGCTGTCGCCGGTGACGCCGGAAATCCTCGCGGCGCGCGAGCTGCGGCGCGGCACGCTGCAACTGATCGATGACATCGCGCCGTATCGGCACCTAGGCATCGAGCCGCCACCGCTGCGCCTGCTCATCAACCGTGTGCATCCGGTGTCGTCGAACGCGCGGCTGGTCCAGCAGGCGCTGCGACAGGTGTTCCAGGAACAGGCCGGCGTGCAGGTGCTGGGCACCGACGTGCCGGCCATCGAAGCCTATCCGCGCGCTGCGACACGAGAATTGCCGGTGCACCGGGTGGAGTACCGGCAGCCGGCTGGGCGCACGGCGCCCGCGGCGCTGGAGACCATGCGCACGCTGGCCGGCGAGCTGTTCCCCGCGTGGCGGGAGCGCTTCGCGCTGGTCACCGGCCGGGCCGATGCGGGAGGGGCCGGCCATGGCGAGCGCGCATGAACTGGCGCGCGGCCGCGAACGGCTGCGCGCGCTGATCGAGTTCGCGCTGGGCGAAGGCTGGCGCGTGGTGCGCACGTCCGGCGAGCACCTGAAATTCACGAAGCAAGGCTGCGCGTCGATCTACACCAGCTCGACGGCGAGCGACCACCGTGCTGACCGCAATGCCCGCGCGCAACTTCGCCGCGCCGACCGGCAGGCGCAGGAGAACGGCCGTGGCTGAGCTGACGCCGCAGGACATGGCTGCCAAGCTGCTGGCCACCGGCTTCGAGCGCAGCGGCCCTTCGGCCGCGACCTTGAGCGACCCCATCGCCGACACGCCGATGGTGGTGACGCTGGACCAGTTGCGGCCCTACGACCACGACCCGCGCGTGACGCGCAACCCGGCCTATGCGGAGATCAAGGCGTCCATCCGCGAACGTGGGCTGGACGCGCCCCCCGCGATCACACGCAGGCCGGGCGAGGCGCACTACATCATTCGCAACGGCGGCAACACGCGGCTGGCGATCCTGCGCGAGTTGTGGAGCGAGACCAAGGAGGAGCGCTTTTTCCGCATTGCGTGCCTGTTCCGCCCGTGGCCGGCGCGCGGCGAAATCGTGGCGCTGACCGGGCATCTGGCCGAGAACGAGCTGCGCGGCGGGCTGACCTTCATCGAGCGGGCGTTGGGCATCGAGAAGGCGCGCGAGTTCTACGAGCAGGAAAGCGGCCAGGCGCTGTCGCAGAGCGAACTCGCGCGGCGACTGACTGCCGACGGCTATCCGGTGCCGCAGTCACACATCAGCCGCATGAACGATGCGGTGCGCTATCTACTGCCGGCGATCCCGACGCTGTTGTACGGCGGATTGGGCCGGCATCAGGTGGACCGGCTCGCGGTGCTGCGCAAGGCGTGCGAGCGCACCTGGGAGCGGCGTGCGCTGGGCCGCACCGTGACTGTGGACTTCGCCACCTTGTTTCAGGACGTGCTGACGCAGTTCGACACACAGCCGGACGACTTCTCGCCGCAGCGGGTGCAGGACGAGCTGGTCGGCCAGATGGCCGAGCTGCTGGAGGCGGACTACGACACGCTGGCGCTGGAGATCAACGACAGCGAAAGCCGCCAGCGTGCGCTGACCAGCGAACCGGCGGCACCGACGCCACCGGCAGCGCCTGTCGTGCCTGCTGGTCCTCCCCCGCCGGTCTCCGCGCCTCGGCAGCCACCCGCCTCGTCTGTGCCGCGCGACACCACGCCGGTCGCGCCTTCGGCGCCAGCAGCGACACCGCTTGCATCGCCCGAAGCGCCGGAGGACCAGCACGGGCAACGCGACGAGCGCCTGCAAGGGCACATCGTGACACCGGCACCGACCACCGAGCGCCTGCAGTCCATCCAGCGGATGGTCGCGGACCAGCTCGGCGACAAGCTGCCCGACTTCGAGGCCGATGCGCTGCGTGCGATCCCCGTGCAGGTCGGCGGGCTCTATCCCATCTCGGACGTCTGGTACGTCGAGCCGGGGCTGGACGTGCCGGATCGCCTGCGCGTGCACATCGCGCAGTTCGCGCGCGAGATCGGCGAGGAAGCGGCGGTCGCCGACCACATTGAGGCCAGCGTCGGCGGCATCGGCTTCGTCTGCGCGGCCCCGGTTGTGGGCCAGGCGAAGGCGCTGCCGGCGTTCGCGCGGGCGGTGCTGACCCTGCTGCATGTGCTGAGTGCGGCTCCGCCCTCCGCGAACGGATTGGACCGCGCGCGGCTGGCCGACGAGCTGGCGGCGCTGCTGCATGGCCACGGCGGCTCGGCCACACGCCTGAGCGATGCTGCGCTGGTGAAGCTGTTCCGTCTGCTGCGCCTGGCGCGCCGGCTGCTGGATCTGGAAGTCGGCGTAGCGAGCCAGGATTCCTGAGCGCAGGAGGCTCCCGTATGTCGGCACCGCACCCGCTCAACCAGGCCGTGATCGCCCAGGCCCTGCATGACCTGCGCAACGGCCAGTTGCGCCGCTGCAAGGCCATGGGCTTCGGCGAGGAGGAGCTGGATGCGCTGAAACACCCCGAGCTCGTGAGCATGCTGGTGAATGCCACGGTGTCGTGGTGTTCGGTGTCGGTGAACCGGGAGGTATTGAAGCGGCTTCTGAGCCAGGTGCACGACGTGGAGCGGGAGATCGCCACGGTGGACCGCATGCTGCGCCTGGGGGCGAGCACGGAGATGGTCAGCAAGTTCTACGGCCTCACGCATCAGGAAGTGGCGCTGCGCCGTGACATCCTCGGGCTGCCCAAGCGCAAGGGCCGGCATCCGGTGCTTGATGAGGCGCAGGACGTGGCCTTGTGGGAGCGCTGGAAGGCCGGCGTCGCCGAGCGCCATATCGCCCTGACCGACGACATGGCGATGCTGGCGCTGACCATGGACCTGGCCGAGGCCATGACCCTGCCCATGTCGGTGATCTGGTCGGCGATACGGAACTGGATCGACCAGGGGCTGGTGTAGCCATGACCACGGGCAGCGCATCACGGCGCGATGGCCCGGTTGCGCTGTCGGCGTTGTTCGACGAGGCGCTGCGGCACCTTGAGCCGAAGGAACCGGCGCAGGGCACGGCGCCGGCCGCCGACGGTTTCCTCTACAGCGGCAACCGCCATGAGAGCGTGCCGCGCAGGCTGTTCCTCGACCGGCGCCTGACGCCGCTGGAGCGCAACGCCTGGCAGGTGTTCCGCCTGCAGCTCAACGACGACGGCGTGACCGCCTTTCCCACCTACGACCAGCTCCGCCCCTATCTGGCGTCCATGCCCTGTGCGGCGCAAGCCTCGCACGAGACCGTGGCGCGCGCCTTGACGCTGCTGCGGCTGACGCGCTGGCTCAGCCTGGCGCGGCGGCGGCGCGACCCGAAGACCGGCCGCATCCAAGGCAACCTCTACGTGCTGCACGACGAACCGCTGTCGCCCTTCGAGGCGATGCAGCTCGATGCCGACTACCTCGGCCTGGTCAGCCAGGCGCTGACCCATGCCGCCAAGGCGGTACAGATCGTGGGCATGAACACGCTCAAGGAGATTGCCGAAGACCCGCTGCTCAGCGGCCGCACATTGCCGACCCGCTTGCAGGTGCTGGCGCAGCGCATGGCGCTGCATGGCTGGACGACGCCAGGTTATCCACAGGAGGGTGCGGACCACGAATCCGAAGAAGGCCAGGAAGCCCTTCTTCGGAATGCTGCGCGCCCGTCTTCGGAATCCGAAGCAGGACCGAAACCCGCGCCGGACGGCTCTCTTCGGATTCCGAAGGAGGACCGTACAGTACGTAATGATCGTATAAATGAAGTACGTACAGTACCGCGCGCGAGGGCCTTGCAGAACCTGCGGCTACCCGAGCGTTTCCTGCGCTTGAAGGACGAGCAGCAGGCCGGCGCGCTGGTGGCGCTGCAGCAGGTGGACGAGGCGCAGAGGCAGGCCGTTCTCGACGAGTGGGCGGCACGCTGCCACAACAGCGCGGTACGCAACCCGGCCGGCTACCTGTTTGGCATCATCCAGAAGGCGATCCGCGGGGAGTTCAAGGCCTGGGCCGGAGAAAGTGCATCGGCACCGCCAGCGCCCCCGTCACCTGCGCCCTCGTCACCGCCGGCATCCCGTGCGGCTGACCCCGAGGTCGCACGAGCCTACCTGGCTCAGCTCCGAGAAGCCTTGCGTGATCGCTGATGTTGACTATCCCCAGGGGATAGCTGGAACAGACATCTTTCCGCCGCGCTCGATTGTCGCCCGCCGAATGACAGGCGAAACTGTCGCCTGTGAATCAGACGAGGACAGCCACGCACGAGCCCGGCCGACGATGGACATGACGACTTCCCCCGCCACAAACGCACTTCAACCACTACAGCAAGACGTTCAGCGCTTGCTGGGCAGATGCCTGTTGCGCCTTCAACAATACGAGCGCCTCATGAAAGCCATCGTGGCCCACCACGAGATTTCAGGCCCGGCGCATTCGCTGGAGGCCATTCGCGCAGCGCGGATTGAAGATGCCGCGACCAAGACCCTGGGCACGTTGGTCGGACAACTGTTTGGTTCGTATGTCGTCACCGATGGAAATGGCGGCGAGGAACGCGACGACGATCTTCCCGGCGACGTGATTTCCTTTCGCACGCGCGTGCAACTGAGCCTGTCTGCGCAGGACTACGCCAACACCCAGGCCGACCTCAAAGACCTGGTATCGCTGCGCAACACTCTGGTGCACCACTTCATCGATCAGCACGATCTATGGACCGTGGACGGGTGCCGCGTTGCACAGGACGAACTCGGTTCCGCCTACACGCGCATCGATCAACACTTCGAGCAGCTGCGCGGCTGGGCCGAGCACATGGATCAGGCGCGGCGCCTGGCAGCGGAGTTCGTCCAGTCGGATGTGTTCCACGACCTGGTGGTCAATGGCATCGCGCCGGACGGCACGGTGGACTGGCCGGCCGCCGGCATCGTCCGCGCGCTGCGCGAGGCCGCCGCGCAGTTGGCCGTCGAGGGCTGGACACCCATCGCCGCCGCTGGCCGCTGGATCGCGGACCGGCATCCCGAGCAGCTTCCAGCCAAGTACGGCTGCAGCAGTTGGCGGCAGGTGGTGCATGAGTGCCGCCTGTTCGAGCTTCGCTACCGTGAGGTGGAGAGGCAACGGGCCGCCTGGTACAGACCTCGCGAAGCATAGCCCCGCAACGCGGTCTCACCTCCGCGCGAGCCGCGAACACATCCGCCGAGCTATCCCCAGGGGATAGCCGGCACACACAGCCTTCCGCGCGGAACAAACCGGGCGCGCATGGGCTGCGGTTTGTTGACTGACAGCCTTCCGGCCGATGCCGATGCTGGCGACTCGCCAATTCACCGCGAGTCGCTCCCATGGCCAACGAACGCACAGAACCCCTGCAACTGAATCTCGGATCGCTGCGCAGCGCGATGTCGCTGACGCTGCACACGCACCACGCTTCGCGCATCTGGCACGGCCGCGCGCCGACCGAGGGGCGCCCAGGCATCATCGGTCTCAACGGCTTCATCGGCGCCATGAACAAGATGAAGCGCGGCGCCGAGCAGGACGACCCGTACTCGGACTGGTGGATGTTGCGGATCGAGGACAAGCTCGCCGACACCAAGACCCGTCTGCAGACCCTGCGCGACCAGGTGGATCAGGCCTTGGCCGACGTGCCAGCGGCGCTGTCGCTGGGCGAGAACATGAACGTGCAGCCGGTGAAGCTGCCGCTGTTCGTGAACGCCCAGCTCGGCTTCATGGCGGTGTATCTGCTGGCCGACTACGACGACCTGGCACGCAAACTCATCCTGGCGCACCACACGGCGCTGATCGATCGCAGCACCTTGGAGCGCTGGCTCAATGATGGTGCGCACGCGCTGCGCAGCCTGTTCTCGCTGGCCCAGCAGTACCGCTACTCGGGCACCACGCGCGACGACTTCGCGGCGAAGAACGCGGCGGCGCGAGCGGCGCTGGAGAAGTTCGGCGAGTTGCCGCAGGACGTGCTGGAAGGCACGCGCCGCTCGCGCTTCGCGCCACCGATCGCGCGGCGGACGACCAAGCCCGGCACGCCGCCTGCAGCGCCCGCCATCGAGCCCGATGCGCCGGCTCACACGGATGGCACAGCCGATGGTGCGGCGGGCGATGAGGCTGCGGGCGCATGACAGCATCGATCCCCATCAGCCACTCCACGCGCTTCGTGGCGCTGGAACAGGCGGACTTCCAGCGGCTGGAACACGCAGGCTACCTAAAAGGCCTTTTACAGCCTTTTAAGGGTAAGAGGAGTCTGGAGACCTGGGCCAGCCAGTGCGCAGCGCTGCGCGACGACGTGATTGGCCTGGCGCAGCGGCGCGTGCTGCCCCAGGCGCGCGCCTACCCCTTCAGCCTGCTCCACGTGCAACTGGCCCAGCAGGCCACTGGCGCAGGGACGACCTTCCTGCGCTGGCGCAACCTCGACCGTTCCTCCATGGGCGTGGCGTTGTGGGAGGCCCTGCTGGCCAACCCCGCGACGCCGGCCTCGCTGATCGACGAGCTGTACGCGATCGAACTGCAGCGCATCGTGCTGAACATGCAGATCAGCCTGACCCACAGCATCGCTCGCCAAGCCCTGGAATGCGCCAACAAGGCCGCGCAGGCCGAAGCGGCTTACCTGCGGCGCGTCCACGGGCATACCGCGTCCGTTCCACCCACCACCAAGGAGTCACCATGAGCACGCACTTCGTCGGCGAGGGCAACATCGGTTCTGCGCCGGACTACCGCGAATTTCCGAACGGCAACGACGAGCCGCGCCGGCTGCTTCGCCTGAACGTCTACTTCGACAACCCGATCCCGAAGAAGGACGGCGAGTACGAAGATCGCGGCGGCTTCTGGGCGCCCGTGGAGCTGTGGCACCGCGACGCCGAGCACTGGAAGACGCTGTACCAGAAAGGCATGCGGGTGCTGGTCGAGGGCCGCACTATGCGCGACGAATGGGAGGACGCCGACGAGAACGAGCGCGTGACGTTCAAGGTCGAGGCGCGGCGCGTGGGCATCCTGCCGTACCGCATCGAGTCGGTGGCGCTCAGCGCCAAGCCCGCCGGCAGACAGTAATTCGCCCATCGCCGTTCCCCCGAGGGCGGCTGTAGCAACCGTCATACGCCCGCGATGCACCAGCGAGCTATCCCCAGGGGATAGCTCCAAGGTCGTCCACGGAGTTCCAGCCGCCCTCCAGAAACGACGCTCTTGCTGTGCCAACTCCTGCGGTCTATGCGCACCGCTGCGGCAACGGACCGCCTGCCGATCACAAAGCGGTGTCTGCATCAATCGGCTTCCTTGCTGCCGGCATCTCCTGGCCCCGCCAAGCTGACGCCCATCCGATGAACCGCACATTTCCAAGGAGGCTTCATGCGCGTGTTCCTGTGCGAGAAGCCGTCCCAGGGCAAGGACATCGCCCGTGTGCTAGGCGCCGGCCAACGCGGCAACGGCTGCTACAGCGGCGCGGGTGTCGTCGTGACCTGGTGCATCGGTCATCTGGTGGAGGCGGTTCCGCCCGAAGGCTACGGCGAGCAATACAAGCGCTGGGCCGTCGAGCAACTGCCCATTCTTCCTGAGCGTTGGCGTGTCGAGCCCAAGGCGGCGACCGCAGCGCAATTCAAGGTCGTGCAGCAGCTCGTCGCCAAGGCGGGCGAGCTGGTGATTGCGACCGATGCCGACCGCGAGGGCGAGATGATCGCCCGCGAGATCATCGACCTATGCGGCTACCACGGGCCGATTCAGCGCCTGTGGCTGTCGGCGCTCAACGATGCGTCGATCCGCAAGGCACTGGGTGCACTCAAGCCGTCCGCCGAGACGCTGCCGATGTACTTCTCCGCACTCGCCCGATCGCGCGCCGACTGGCTGATCGGGATGAACCTGAGCCGCTTGTTCACGCTTCTAGGTCGGCAGGCCGGCTACACCGGCGTGCTGTCGGTGGGGCGCGTGCAGACGCCGACGCTGAAGCTGGTCGTCGATCGTGATCGCGAGATCGCGCGATTCGTCTCCATGCCGTATTGGGCCGTGGATGTGCTGCTATCCCATGCCGGCCAATCCTTCACCGCGAGCTGGATACCGCCCGAAGGCAGCACGGATGCAGCGGGTCGCTGCCTTCAGCAGCCGGTGGCCCAGCAGGCTGCGGATCGCATTCGCGCGGCACGCGATGCGCAGGTCGTGTCGGTGGACACCGAGCGCGTGCGCGAGGCACCGCCGCTGCCGTTCGACCTGGGCACGCTGCAGGAGGTGTGCTCCAAGCAGTTGGGCCTCGACGTGCAGGAGACGCTGGACATTGCCCAGGCGCTGTACGAGACGCACAAGGCGACAACGTATCCGCGCTCGGATTCGGGCTACCTGCCCGAGAGCATGCTGGCTGAGGTGCCGACCGTACTCGACAGCCTGGTCAAGACCGACCCCAGCCTGCGGCCGCTGATCGAGCGCCTGGATCGCCAACAGCGTTCGCGTGCATGGAACGACGGCAAGGTGTCGGCTCACCACGGCATCATCCCGACGCTGGAACCCGCCAACCTGTCGGCCATGAGCGAGAAGGAGCTGGCCGTCTACCGGCTGATCCGCGCCCATTACCTCGCGCAGTTCCTCCCACACCATGAGTTCGACCGCACGATGGCGCAGTTCTCGTGCGGCGGTCAGTCGCTGGCGGCCGTGGGCAAGCAGATCGCCGTCACCGGCTGGCGCGAGGTGCTGGCGACGCCGGGGCCGGACGATGCCGATGGCGAGGATGCGCAGCGCAGCCAGGTGCTGCCCGCCCTGCATGCGGGCCTGTCCTGCCCGGTCGGAAAGGTGGATCTCAAGGCGCTGAAGACGCTGCCGCCCAAACCCTACACGCAGGGCGAGCTGATCAAGGCCATGAAGACCGTCGCCAAGTTCGTGACCGACCCGCGGCTGAAACAGAAGCTGCGAGATACCACCGGCATCGGCACCGAGGCGACACGCGCCAACATCATCAGCGGTCTGATCGGTCGCGGCTACCTGGTCAAGAAAGGCCGCGCCGTCCGCGCTTCCGACGCGGCATTCACGCTCATCGACGCGGTGCCCTCGGCCATCGCCGACCCCGGCACCACGGCGGTGTGGGAGCAGGCACTCGACATGATCGAGGCCGGCCAGATGGCGCTGGACACCTTCATCGAGAAGCAGTCCGTGTGGGTCGGCCAGCTCGTGCAGCAGTACCGCGGCGCAACGCTCTCGCTCAAGCTGCCGCCGGCGCCGGCCTGCCCGCAGTGCGGCACACCGATGCAGCAGCGCACGGGCAAGAGCGGCGCGTTCTGGTCCTGCTCGCGCTACCCGGACTGCAAGGGCACGCTGCCGATCGAGTCCCCGACGGGCCGGCGCAGCGCACCGCGCAAGCGGCGCGCTGCCTCCAAGGCGTCCTGATCCTCGCTTTTCCCCTGCCGCGCCGGCCACTTCACTGGCGGCGAGGCAAACGTCCCGCACCGCGCGGGACTCCAAAGCGCGCGTCTCCTTCTGCAACGGTGTGCGCGCCCCGTCTGCCCGCCATCGGGCGACGGGGCGAGAAGGTCATTGCTCCACGAATCGCGCCCGCCGCCATTCCCTTGATCGGTGTGCCTTGCCTCGGCCACGAGGGGCTTCCTGACGCCTTGCCGCCGCGCGAGCCGTGAGGAGGCCACTTGGGCCGAGGGTATTCCGTGCCGGTGCCCGCCGGCGGAACAACGGGCTCCCTTTGTGTGTGGATGCACGCCAGAGGTTTCCGGCCCCAGCCACGAAACGGGCCGGGTGCGATTGCTGACGCAGCGAACGGCTTTGACGACGGCCCGCGCTGACGCAGCCCACAGGTGGTTTTCCTTCCTCTCCAGCCGAAGGCCCGCGTGGCCTTCGGCGCCCTGGTCCCTGCCTTGTCCCGTGACGCGGGCCTGCCCTAAAGCGGGCCGTCCACGATTCGGTTTTCCCTGCGACGGCAGCCATGCTTCGCGCCCATCCTCACGCCATGCGTTGCTGACAGTCGTCAGCGGCATGCCCTGGCAGTCTCGGTCTTCAAGACTGCAACGCGGTTCGCCGCGTTGACCGATCCAGTCCGCTTCGCATCGCCCACCGCGGACGCTCGCCGGCCTGGCGACGATGCACTTTTCTCAACCACCCGAGGGGAACCCCATCCCCTGTGGGATGCGTGCTCCCCGACCCACCAAGGAGCACGGCATGTCTGAACCTTCCGCATCTTCCTCTGCAACCGCAGTGCGCAGTGGTGCGCTGGCGCTGGCCTGGACCGGCAAGCGTCTGCCGCTACAGGTGCTGCGCAGCGCGGCCGGCCACTACATCGGCACGCAAGACGACGAAGGCCCGGTATCGCGGGAGTCCGTCGAGTATTTCCCCACCCACCTCGCAGCACAGCGCGCCCTGGATACCCATGCCTGGACGCAGCGCGCTCAGCCCTGATTCCCCACCCTTCAAGGAGTCCTCTCATGAATCTGTCTTTGCCCGAAGACGTGCTCGATCAGATGGCGCTGGAACAGGCGCACTTCGACGCTGCACCGCAGGCCTTCTTCGAGGCCTGGAAGCGCGGCGCGCAGATCGCCGGCCACGAGTGGTTCGGCGACGGCACACGCGAAGGTCTGCAGCGTGCCACCACCAAGTGGGACCTGCGGCCCAACATGCTGATGCTCAACGACGCCCTGGGCGTGCTGAGCAGCGGTCAACGCATGTTCCTGTCCGCGATGGTGAGCTTCTACAACTCCCGCGAGGGCGGCGCGATGCTCAAGCGTTGCGGCTTCGAGGGGCTGTCCGACTTCGGCGGCCTCGACCTGGAGCGGCGCAAGGTCATCGCCGACCTCACGCTGCACTACAACGGCTGGTGAGCCGCGCCTGGCAACCCACCGTCCTTTCATCCCACCCCACGAGGGACATGCGTCCCCGTTCGGGGCCATGTCCCTCCTTCTTTTCGCAGGAGCGGCCATGTCCCGAATCAGCATCTTCCACTGACCCGCACCGCCCGCCACCAGGGCGGTCCGACGCCGCGGCCGGCTGACCGGCTGCCACTTCATCCACCCGCTGGGGTTCAATCCCCGGCAGGGGATTGCCTCGGCCATCCTCTGCTGGAGGAATCCCATGTCTCATTCCAAAAACCCCTTCGTCCGCGGCTACGATGGCCTGTCCGTGCAGCGGCTGCTGGCGATTTCCTACGACGACGACTGCCCGCTGAGCTATCTGCCGCTGCACGTCTCGCAGTCGCATCTGCCGGACAGCCAGGTCGAGCGCCATGCCTGCGTCTTCTGCGACGACTTCGCGCTGATCACCGAGGGCCAGAACGTGCCGCCCGAGCTGGACGCGCAATGCCCCAGCCACGGTATCGCCCGAAACTTCGTCTACGCCGTCATGGCCGAAGAAGCCGGCCAGCCACTGCACGTCGGCGATACCTACTCCGAGGAAGCCGCGCGCGAGGTGGTCCGCCGCCTGCGCTTCGAGACCGGCTTCTACAGCCGTGCCTGGGAAATCAGCTCGGCGCACATCACCGAGGAGGCCGGCCGCTTCCTCGCCGAACTGGCGGACATCGCCACGCCGAGCGGTTTCTTGTTCGTGGCCTTCCGCATTCCCTACAGCCCGGCGGTCGGCGTGAAGCTGATCGCCACGCCCTGGACGGATGCGAACCTGCAGCATGTCGAGGGCATCACCGCCGAAGAGCTGCGGCAGGAGCACCGGGCCAAGGGCGTGCCGGAGTCCCTCGTGGAAGTGTTGCACCTGGCTGCGCTCGCCGACGTTCGCATGTTGGTGTTCGATGCCGACGCGCCCGTGCTGGACGGGCTGACGCTCTACGACGACGAGTAACCCGCAACCCATTCGAGCCCCCACGTCGGGGCTCTTCTTTTTCGCGGAACGCGGTGCCGGCGCATTGCCGATTCCCAACGGACGGTTGCCGCCATGTGCCGCACGCTGGCCGCATGTTCGCTGGCGTTGCCGGCAGCATGCCCAGGCAGTCGAGACCTTCAAGGCTGCGGCGCGGTTCGCCGTGCTGGTTGCTTCGTTCTCCGGGCGCACCCGCGTCCATCCACCTCACCCTCAAGGGACAGACCTCCCTTGCGGGCGGGAGTCCCTTGGTTGCCACAAGGAGTCTCCCCATGGATACCCAAGCCATCCGCGCACAGATGCCGACGCTCGTTGTCGGTCATGTGCCTTCCAACGTCCGTTCGTTCAAATTCAACATCTTCGACGGCCAGCCCAAGGTTTCGACGCTGGGCTTTCACATCGACCCGAAGCCTTTCGAGGGCAAGGTCATCGCCACCACCGACGAGGCCATCGTCGTCAAGACGGGACGAGCCGAGTTCGCGGTGCTCGATCGCACGCTCGTGACCGAAGTGCCCGACGAGGGCGCCAAGGTGCAGGTCGAACCCTATGTCAGACGCCGCTTCGACGGTCAGCGGGCGGACACGCCCGAGGAGCAGACCGAGTTCACCGCCGACGGCCAGCCCTACACGGTGAAGCGGTTGGTGCTCGGGTCCGCACCGGCGAAGCTGCCGATTCCCAAGCCCCGCTGCCCCGAGCTGCAAGAACTGGTCGACCAACTGGAGCAGTTGCCCGCTCCCGACGGTTTCCGGCGCGTCACCCACATGCTGGTGGATGCCGGCGCGCGGGACATCACCTGGGTCGATCCGCTGCCCGCCGACATCATCCGCACGCCACCGGCCATCGGCTTCACCGTCGCCACGATGAAGTTCCAGGGTCGCGTCACCGTGCTGTATGAGCGTGGCCTCGACCTCTACGCGGTGGAGCTGCACCGCGCCGGCGAGCTGGTCGAACGGGTCGATGAGGTGTTCTTCGACACCCTCGGTGAGACGCTGGAACGGCTGATCGACGACGGGAGCTGGAGACGCATCCGCGTGCAGTGCCTGTCGGGTCGCAAGGCTGTCCGGCACTGACCTCCCAGCAGCTTCCCGCCTTCGCGGCGGGAAGCCTCTCTTCCTGCCTCCCTGGAGATCACACCCATGACTGTTCGATTCAAAGGCACGGAGCTGCGGCCCGTGCTCGCCGAAGCGGTGGCGAATCAGTGCCGCGTCATCCTGGTCAAGGATCACGGCGTGTACTTCCTGGCCGAGCGCGGCGAGCGCCGACCCGATGGTCGCCAGAAGACCATCGCCTATGCCGCCGGCTGCAACCCGGATGTCGATGCGTTCGATGACTGGTGGGAGCTGGCGCGCGCCGAGTTCGGTGGCGACGACTTCGGCGAGTTCTTCGATCCGCAGGAGGGCGTGTTTGCGCGCATCGTGCACAGCGAGGACGACCTCGACGTGTCCGCCACCGCGACACACCTGTCGCTGCAGGCGGTTCCTTCCACGCCCAGCGGCAACTGACCGCCCATCCCTGGCCCCCGCTCCGGGGGCCTCTTTCTTCCCGGCAATGCGGACAGCCGCGAGTGCCGATTGCCGCTCGCCTGCGCGCCGTCCTGGCGCCACGCTTCCGGCCATGTTCCGCTGACGTCCGTCAGCGACATGCCCAGGCAGCCACGATCTTCAAGGCTGCGACGCGGTTCCGACCCCGTTGATCACTCCAGTTCGCACCGGCATCCATGCGCGAACGGCCATCGGGTCTCGATGGCGATGCCACCAAGCTGTTCCATCAACCCACGCGGGGGTTCCACACCTTCCCCGCCTTGGGTCGGGTGTGTCTCCGCCTCATTGTTCCCAGGAGATTCACCATGACCACTTCCACCGAAAAGTCCTACTTCGATCTGCACATCACCGGCCTCGGGTACCTCAATCGCATCCGCGAAGTGAAGCCCAAGAAAGGCGATGCGTTCCTGGCCTGCGACATCGCGGCTCTGAACGGTCCCAGCGATGACGTCTCGTATGTGCGTTTCGACACGCGCGTATCGGGATCGGAAGCGCAGCACCTGGTGCGCCGCTGCATTCAGGCGGTCGACGCTGAGAAGAAGGTGATGATCGGCTTCCGCCTGGGCGACCTGTGGACCGATACCTTCACCTACTCCAAGGGCAAGCGTGCCGGCGAGCAGGGTGTAAGCCTCAAGGCCCGCCTGCTGTTCGTCAGTTGGATCAAGGTCGACGGCAAGCTCGTCTACAAGGCCGAGCCCAAGCCGACCGAGACCGACGAGCGGGAGCCGGAAGTCCCTGTGACGTCCGACGCGCCCGCTGCGCAGCAAGCCTCGGCACCGGAGCCTTCCGAGCCCGTCGCCGATGCTGCCGACGACGCAGCCGATGCCCCCGCATTGGCCGTTGCCGAGTCGTTCTGATCCGCAAGGCCCCATCCCCGGGGCCTTGCCTTCTCTTCGTCCCAGGAGACCTTCATGATCACCATCCCCGGCCAACTGGCCATCAAGACCATCCACGGCAGGAACGGCGACTTCAACGTCGGCCGCCTGGCGACCTCGATCGGCGAGTTCGTCGTGAAGAACGCCGAACTCGATCAGTACCGCGAGGGCAAGTACGACGGTGATTTCGTCATCGTCGAGATTCGCCCCTCCACGTACAACGCCAACGGCCGCATGGTCATCGAGATCCGCGCCCATCTGGGCGGGATGACGCTGTCCAACATCGACGCCCTGAGCCGCGACGAAGCCCGCCGGCTGAGTCCGCAGGAAGTCGATCCAATCGACGAGGAAGCGCAGGCGCCCGCGCCGGCATCGCCCCCGGCCAAGCCGAAGGCGAAGCCGCGCAGTCCGCGCGATCCCCTGGTCGATACCACGCCGTTTGGCAGCGAACCGGCTCCCGTGTCCGCTGCGGCCTCGGCCGAGGCAGACGACGCGGCGCTGTTCGGTGCCTTGTGGCCCCTGGGCGAGACCGTGAAGCTCGATGCGACCGTGGATCGTCGTGTGCTGCGTCAGCAGCGCGACCGTCTCGACAAGCTGGGCTACGAGTTTGCTCCGTTGTCCCAGGACTGGCACCTCAAAGCTGCCTGATCCATCCGCCGCCTTGCGCGGCATTCCGCCACCCGCCGGGGTTCTCCCCCGACGGGGAGGGCTCCGGCCTTTTCTTCAAGGAGACCCTCATGGGCTGGACCTTAGTTCGTCAGACGCGCGATCAGTTGATCCGCGAGCTGCTCGCTCCGCAGGCGTCCGAACGCGCTTGCTGCGAAGTCATCGACCACACGCTGGACGGCGACGTTCTGTGGACCGTGGTTCGCGTCACCGCCAGGCAGGCGGGCCTCATGGGCCTCGCGGCCGGTGAGTCCGTCTGCTACATCGGCTGCCATCTGCTGGAAAGCTCGGGTGGCGATTGGGGCTACAAGTCCCTCGATGAGTCCGTGCATCCGTACTACTACTCGTGCCCGCTGCGCTATCTCGACATGGCGCCGGTGCAAAGCTCCGAGTGGCGCGAGCGGGTTCACCGCTTCCACGCGGGGCGCGCTGCCTAGCGGCACGCATCTTCCTTCACCCAACCGGGGCGAGCACTGCCCCGCGGGCTGTGGTTGCTCCTTCATTTCCAAGAGGACATCACCATGCCTGCACCTTCCTCCGCGAAACCGCTGTACAGCATCGACGAATGCCCCGATCTCATGGCCGACGGTTGCGTCGGTGACGAGCAGGGCAATCTCGTCTTTCTCTCGATCTGGGCGCGCGACACCGCCGTTCAGGAGTTCCTTGCCCGCCTGACCCTCGGCCGGGATGAACAGGGACTGGATCAGTTCCACGTCATCACCGAGCAGGGCGCATCCATCCCGGTCTTCGTCGGCAATGTCGAGAACCTGGAAAAGCGCATCACCCGCGCCTATCGGCGAACGCTGTTCGGTTCGCTGACGAATGTGTGGCTGTTCGATCGTCGCTGCGTGAAGCCAGATAAGGCCAACGCCGGCGCGCTGGCGCTTCTGCCCAGGGATTCCGCTCACCGGCTCGACCGGCTGTGGACGCTGGTGCAGGACACCTGCCCGCTGCCACTGCTCGACCACTGGCGCGACACCGTGCTGGAGCTGTTGCAGACACGGCGGATGCTGACCGGTCTTCCCTTGGCCCTAGGGCCACTGGAAGGCCATCGGCTGGCCCTCGATGTCCCGGCGCTGACGAAGGCGTTGGGCGAGCTGATCCGCAACGGCACCCTCGGCGCCACGCAGTACGAACTGGCCGCGAACGCACCGCTTCGGCGTGTGGCGTGAGCCATCCCCACGGGCATGCGCGCCGCGCGTGCCCGCCTTCCCTCATCCATCATCAGGAGAAATCCATGGCACTCATGTTTCCGCGCCTGGCGCGCAATTTCATTCGTAACGGCTACTTCCCCACCGACGAACCGACGCTGGAGCGGGCCTTGTCCGCACTGGCGCCGTCTCCCGGCTCCATGTCCATCCTCGATCCCTGCGCCGGCGAAGGCGTGGCGATTGCCGAAGCCGCCCACGCCCTCGGGCGCGAGCAGGTCCAGGCCTTCGTCGTCGAGTACGACGCCGAGCGTGCCCGCCACGCACGGCAACTGGTCGATCGCTGCATCCACGGTGACCTGATGGACACGCTGATCTCGCGCCAGTCATTCGGGCTGCTGTGGCTGAACCCGCCGTATGGCGACCTGAGCAAGGACGTGAACGGCAACATCGGCTATCAAGGCCAGGGCCGTGCGCGGCTGGAAAAGCTGTTCTATCAGCGCGCGCTGCCGCTGCTGCAGTACGGTGGTGTGCTGATCTTCATCGTGCCGCACTACGTGCTCGACGCCGAGCTGGTCGGATGGCTGACGCGCCACTTCGCCGACCTGCGCATCTACCGTGCGGTGGAAACGCAGTTCAAGCAGGTGGTGATCTTCGGTCGCAGGATTCGTCAGCGCGACCAGGCATCGGAATCGGCCAAAGCCGTGCGCGGTCTGCTGCTGCAGATCGGACAGGGTGACGCCGAAGCCGAGGAACTGCCGCTCGAATGGCCGTTCCTGCCGTACACCGTCCCTGCCAGCCCGGCCGAGCCGGAGCACTTCTATCGCGTGACGATGGAGCCCGAGCAGTTCGCCGATGAAGTCGGCCGGCTGCAAGGACTCTGGCCGGCGCTCGATACCCACCTGGGCGCCGCGCAGCAATCGCTGCGTCCGCCCGCGCGGGCCTTGTCGCACTGGCATCTCGCCCTGGCTCTGGCCGCAGGCGCGATCTCCGGCGTGGTGAAGTCCAAGAGCGGGCGCGTGCTCGTCGTCAAAGGTGATACCCACAAGGAGAAGACCCTCCAGACGGAGTACACCGAACGCGACGACGGCTCCGTGGCCGAGACGCGCATCCTCACCGACAAGTTCGTGCCGGTCATTCGTGCATGGGATTTGACGCTGGGCTCGCCCACGTGGGGCGAAGTGCTGACCATTCGCTGATCGCTGTTCCCTGACGGTTCGTCGTCGCTTTCATCCACCCACCGGGGTCACGTTGCCCCGATGGGGTGCCGTGGCCCCTTCTTCCAGAAGGAGATACCACCATGGCACTCGCAGTCCTCAACCTCGCGTCACAAGCACGCTTTTCGCCCGGGCAGGTGATCATGACCGCCGGCGTCGACGAACTGGTCCGACAGGGCCGGCTCAACCCCACGCCGTACCTGCGCCGCCATCTTCATGGCGATTGGGGCGACCTGAGCGACAGCGATCGGCGGCAGAACGACGCCGCGCTGAAGTCCGGCGAGGATCGTCTGTTCTCGTCCTACCAGGTCACGCCGAACCTGAAGCTCTGGATCATCACCGAATGGGATCGCAGCGTCACCACGCTGCTGCTGCCCAGCGAGTATTGATCCACTTCGACGGCCTTGCGCCGTTACATTCTTCCCACCCCGGGGCATGCCATCGCCCCGTGGGGGAGGTGCATGCCCCATTGCTCTGGAGCATCACCATGTCCCTCGATCTTGAAACCGGTCCCGAAACCGCTGTGCAGGGCGACCTGCTCGAAGCGGTCGCTTCCCCCCTCACGCTCAGCCTGCAGGACTTCGTATCGGAGTTCGGCGACGAGCTGCTCGATTCGCTCAACCGCGCCAATCCGCCGGTCTACACCGGCCGGCCGCGGGCGCATCGGCAGATCGTCCTCGCGGGCCTCAAGCGCAAGCTGTTCCCCGCGCAGGCCGATGTGGTCCATGCCGCCACCGAGCTGCTGATCGATCGCGGCGAACGCGCAGCGATCGTCAATGGCGAGATGGGCTGCGGCAAGACGACCGTCGGCATTGCCACGGCCGCCGTGCTCAACGCCGAAGGCTACCGCCGCACCCTGGTGCTCTCGCCACCCCACCTGGTCTACAAGTGGCGGCGCGAAATCCAGGAGACGGTGGCCGGCGCCAAGGTCTGGGTGCTCAATGGCCCGGACACGCTGGTCAAGCTGCTGAAACTGCGCGAGCAGTTGGGCGTGCCGGCGCAGGGCCAGGAGTTCTTCGTTCTGGGCCGTGTGCGGATGCGGATGGGGTTCCACTGGAGACCCGTCTTCACTCGCCGGCGCACGCTTCACGGTGACGTGGCGGCGTGCCCGGACTGCCGTCACATCATCACCGACCTCGACGGCGAGCCGATCAACCCGGTCGAACTCGAAGCCGAGGAGTCCCGCCGCAAGTGCAGTCACTGCCGTGCACCGCTGTGGTCGTTGATCCGTCCCAGAGGTCTGTCCGCTAGCGACCAGTCCTCCGCCGTCCTCAAGGCACTGAAGCGCATTCCGACCATCGGGGAAGTCACCGCGCAGAAGTTGATGCAGAAGTTCGGTGACGCCTTCCTCGCGTCGATGCTCGGGGACAACATCCACGAGTTCATCAACCTGATGGACGACCGCGGCGAGCTGGTCTTCTCGGATCGGCAAGCACACCGGATGGAGCGCGCGATGGCCAATATGGAGTTCGGCTTCGGTGAGGGCGGCTATCAGCCGTCCGAGTTCATCAAGAGGCAGCTTCCGCAAGGCACGTTCGACCTGCTCATCGCCGACGAGGCGCACGAGTACAAGAACGGCGGCTCCGCCCAGGGCCAGGCCATGGGGGTGTTGGCGGCGAAGGCGCGCAAGACGCTGCTGCTAACCGGCACGCTGATGGGCGGCTACGGCGACGACCTGTTCCACCTGCTGTTCCGAGCCCTGCCGGGGCGGATGATCGAAGACGGCTACCGGCCGACGAAGAGCGGCAGCATGACGTCGGCCGCGATGGCGTTCATGCGCGATCACGGTGTCTTGAAGGACATCTATTCCGAGAGCACTGGCAAGGCGCACAAGACGGCCAAGGGCACCAAGGTATCGGTGCGCACGGTCAAGGCGCCGGGCTTCGGTCCGAAGGGCGTGCTGCGTTGCGTTCTGCCGTTCACGGTCTTCCTCAAGTTGAAGGACATCGGCGGCAATGTGCTGCCGCCCTACGACGAGGAATTTCGCGAAGTCGCGATGGACACGGCGCAAGCCGCGGCCTACCGCGATCTGGCGGGTCGGCTGACCCAGGAGCTGAAGCAGGCCCTGGCGAAGCGCGACACGACGCTGCTCGGTGTGGTCCTCAACGTGCTGCTGGCCTGGCCGGACTGCTGCTTCCGGTCGGAAACGGTGGTGCATCCGCGCACGCGCAACACCTTGGCGTTCGTGCCGGCTCAGTTCAACGAGCTGGAGGTGATGCCCAAGGAACGCGAGCTGATCGAGATCTGCAAGCAAGAGAAGGCAGAAGGTCGCAAGACCCTGGTCTATTCGGTCTACACCGGCACGCGCGACACCACGTCGCGTTTGAAGGTGCTGCTGGAGCAGGAAGGCTTCAAGGTGGCGGTACTGCGCGCGAGCGTGGATGCCTCCCGCCGGGAAGACTGGATCGCCGAGCAGCTCGACCGTGGCATCGACGTGCTCATCACCAATCCCGAGCTGGTGAAAACCGGCCTGGACCTGCTGGAGTTCCCGACCATCGTGTTCCTCCAGTCCGGCTACAACGTGTATTCGTTGCAGCAGGCCGCCCGGCGCTCCTGGCGCATCGGCCAGAAGCAGCCGGTGCGCGTGATCTACCTGGGCTACGCCGATTCCTCGCAGATGACCTGCCTGGGGTTGATGGCCAGGAAGATCATGGTGTCGCAGAGCACGTCGGGCGATGTGCCCGAATCCGGACTCGATGTCCTGAACCAGGACGGCGACTCGGTGGAGGTGGCACTGGCACGGCAGTTGGTGCATTGAGCGGTGCTGGACTTGGCGGCCCCTTCGGGGCCGCTTTTCTTGTCTGGGTTCCTTTGGTGTTCGCACGGCGTACCGTCCTTGCCGCAGCGCAATAATAGTAGGTGCACACGGCGCAGATTTCTGAGCAATATGAACCCGCCGCGAGTGACCGTGAGCGCCAACCCATTATTCAGATTGAGATATCATTGAGCCGATTAACCGCATGTTACGCTCAAGCTCTGCCGCCGATTGATACTCGATCAGCTGAGTTCGTTCGGCGTCTTCTTCGACCGTCAGTCCACTCTGCGCTTGCTTGCGGTTCAGTATCGCCAGTCGAAGGCCTCGGTGAACGGGCGTACTTGTGTCGCGAAGCCGACTCCAGAGTCCTTCAGCGGCTTCGACCTCACCAAATCGGATTTCGTATTTGCACCGTAGCCCAACCTGAGCGTCGTGGTTGATGGCACCAAATCGTTTCTGAAGTCGCCCGAGCGTGGTCAAAGCGCCTTCGCACTCTCCTGCCTCGATCTCGCAGTTCGCTAAATTGGCGAGAACCTCAAAGGGAGGGTGGGCTATCTTTTGGTCAGCGATACGGGCGAAGCGTAGTGCATCCTCAGGGCTCCCGTTTGCTTGTTCGAAGGTAGAGCGGCGATGCTCAGCGAATCCACTTGAATCAATGCGGTCAAGGATCTCAAGGGCGCGCTCAGCAGTAGGGAGATCGCCAAGTCTAAGCGCAATCGTGCATTTCAAATCAACTACATATGGGTTATGCGGAGACTGCTGCTCGGCCTGACGAATATACTCTTCGGCGGCTGGAAGATCCCCCGTTTCAAAAAAGCAGCTTGCCAGTTCCCGGTGGATGGCGACGCCTCGGCGGCCATTGGCGAGACTCTTCTTGTAAGCCTCGATCGCTTCAGGATACTCTCGCTTCCGTCGCGCGGCGAAGCCCCACACGTAGTACGCCTCCTTAAGTTCACCGAGGCGAAGCAGCTCGCTGATATGCTCCTCTGCTTCATCATATCGCTCTTTCCGAATGAGAGCTTGCGCGACATAGCGTCGTACATCAACGCTATCGGGCCGCACGTCCAAGGCAGACGAACCGTACTTGATAGCGAGGTCGTAGTCTTGATCGTGATAGCTCCTAGTTGCTACGTTGATCAGATCTGCGGCAAATCCAATCGCGAATCGAGAGTCAGCCTGGCTTCCTGCAAGGAGGTTGGCTCGGAAGATCGTTTGCCCGAGATCAAGTCGTGCGTCATCGTCAGGCTCATCTGCCAGGTACGCTTCAAGAAGCTCGGCCACTTTCCTGGTATCGACGCGAAGTCCGCCAAATGCTCTGTATGCTGCATCACGGATGGGCTCTGAGATGCGATAGTGCATTCCGGCAGGCATAACAAACGCGAGGTCAAGTAAGAAGTTCAGATCATCGCTTGTATCGTGTGACGTTTGCGCGCAGTACGCCACAATGACCTGAAGTGGGAGAGGGCTGAAGCTTGATAGGATCTGCAGGATCGTCTGCATGCTCGGTGTTAGCGATCTGTTCTCCTTTAAGTGCCGGAGAAACTGTTCGGCATTAAAATTCACCAATGCACGTTGATCAGTTACGACTTGCGGGATTCCGCGAAGCCGAGCCTCATCAAGAATAAATCGTACAGCGGGAGGATAGCCACGAGCGTAGGTTGCGATTGCCGTAAGCGCGGTTCGATCGAATACCAAGCCGACGTCGCGTCCGGCAATACGCAACAGATTCTGCGTTGATGTTTGATCAAGTTCGGGGACGCGCACGGACGGGCACGGGTTTTCGGCAGGTCGATACAGCCTCCTGCTTGAAACGATCATGGCGTCAGTATCCCGATCAGACGAAATCGCGTTGTACAGCGCATCGAACTCGGGTCTCATCACGCCATTCTCGGCGGCTAGGGCGCCTTCGTCGACAAATATCGGCAACGTCCCCGCTTGGCAGGCCTGACGCAACAGAGAGGTTATCTCGTCGACCAAGTTCCCCTTCGCTTTTTGCTCTTGCTGCTTCAGAAAAGCCACCAAGTCGGAGATACCCCCTGGTGAAATCGCTTCGGCGACGCGGATCGATGTCTCAGGCAAGAGATCGCCCGCGTGGAGGTTAATTGGCAATATTGAGGAAAAGGATAGGTTGTCGCGTGCAATCGCTTGGACAAGCGAGCGTCTGCCGATACCCTTTAGGCCGTAAACGATTAGAGGCGGGCGGAAATTGGGATCTGTGAAGCCTGATATGGTTTCGAGCGATTGCTCGATCTCAGCCCTACGTCCGACAAAGTATCTCGGAATGCGCTCTCCAAGACGTTGACTGATGATACGCCGGATGTCGGTGGCGATCAGACCCGGCGATGCCTCTTTCCTGATGAGCGTTGCCCGCATCCATTCAGGAAGGGCGTCGTGGGTTAGCTCCTGATCAACGATATAGGTTGTCACCTTACTGAGTGCATTCTTGATGAGCGCTTCGGAAGCGAGTTCTATTTCTAATTTAACCCAATCTCGTTGGAGCGAGGCCCGGCTTGCAAACAGAATAAATACATCTGATCGATCGATGCCTTTGATGATGGCATCACGGAATTCATCGCCAACCGAAAACTCGAACTCGTCGTAAATGACGGCTGCGCGCCCGAGATTGCGCGCAACTTCTCTCACTATATGTTTGTCAACATGTCCGTGAGATAGAAAGGCTCTTGGGAACTTTGTCATTTTTTAATCTTAGTATATTTGGCTGCATGGCGGACGCTACTCGAAGCGCAAACCAAACAACCCTCCAGTATCGGTCGCATCAGTCAGCTTCGTGTCCATGACATGAGCGCGAATATCGAAGCCCGGCTTGAACCCCTCACGTGGCAGCACGTCCGAGTTCATCGTGACGATGTATTGAAAACCAGCCGCCTCCGCCCGTTCAGCACCAAGTTGCAATGCCTTTGCGACCTGACGCTCATCGACGCCGTCGAACAGATGACTGTCGTGAATCAGGAAGCCGGGGCCGCGCCCATTCTTCAAACTGATCTCAGTCAACATGAGATCGAAGCAGAAAATCTGCATGTTGGTGATGCCCTTGCTTCGCTGTCCATCGATATGGACCTCGAATTGCGGACCACCTCCAGTTTCGGAAATCGTCAGGCTACCGGCCTTTTCGTACAGGGATTCCGATAGCGACTCAAACGCAAGGATCGCTTCGCGGGTGATGTCGCTACGTTCATGGATGTCGTCGCGGAGCGCCTTGGTCAGATTGGCTCGCTTGATATCGAGTTCGGCCTTTGTGCTTTCTATCCGCTCGGCGGTTTCAAGCCGTTGGCGCAATCCTTCGACCTCGGCCTCGGCCCTTCCGGCTTCCTCACGCAAGGACACATAATGCTCAAGTGCCCCGCCGGAACGCAGGACTCCCATGATCTGCCGGCGCCGACGGTCGCGCTCGGAGATCCTCTGATCCCGCTCGACAACCCGTGCCTCTGCCGAGGCGATCTCGGCATTCAAATGCGCGCGCCGGTTTTCGATGATGGCCCGATGGAAGAGTTCGACCTCATCAAAACGCCGCCGTACCATATCGGGCAGGACGACACCGGCTTCGGCATAGAGCTTCGTTACATCACCCAGATCCGGCGCGTCTTCGTCGGCCAACGATGCTCGAAGCTGTTGCAGGAGATTGCCATCGATCACGTTCTCTACGTTCAGGCTGTCGATGTCGCGCGTGATCTCATTGGCTTCCTGCTCAAGTGCCTTGTATTCAGGCACAACCTCAAACGTTTCGAGCTGGCTGCGGAGTCGTTTGGCGTGGGCCTCGGCGATAGTTAGCCGTGTCCGAAGATCGGCGGCCTTACCGAAGAAGCGGCCGAGGTCGCCGCTGCGGGCAGCCTTCCGTAATTCCTGCGCGACCTTTTCCTGCGCCCTCAGTTCCTGGAACCGGCCAGGAATGCTCCAATCGAGACCGAGCAAATAGCAGATCGAGACCTGCTGGTCCCAGCTTTGCTGCATCGTCGAATGCTGCATCGGCTGCTGGAAACCGCCGCCATTTTGCCGCCTGACAAAGTAGGAGAAGAGCGAACGGAACGACGGCTGGAAGCGCTCGACCTCATCGCCGGCCGAGATGGGCAAGCCAAACCAGAGATGCCCGAGATTGGCCTTCCAATTTTCGTTGGATAGTTCGAACAATCCGGCGCGCTGATCAAATTGCGGCGCGATCGGCCACGATTCCACAGCCCCGTTGACGAGGATGCGGCTAGGCTTGGTGCCACTGCGGGCGGCCGATACGGTCTCGCCGGCGATGTCGACGGTGACGTCGAAGGTCCAAGGTGCCAGCGCCTCCGAGCGGAAAATGTTCTCCTTGCGCACATCGGCTCCGAACAGGAAATGCACCAGTTCGATAAAGCTGGTCTTACCTGCACCGTTTCTCGACTGTCGGTCGTTCGCACCTTCGCTCTTGTCGGCGAGCAGGACGTTCAAGCCGGGCTGGAAGTTCAGCGCCTTGAAGGAAGCGAGATCGCTTCCAAAGCGTCGGATCATGGCCGAGTCCTCCGCACCAAGCCGCGATCGAACTCAAGCGCGCCGATCATGTAGAGCAGGTCCAGCGACAGGACGAACCACTGGTAGTCAATTGGGGCATTGGGCGCGTGCAGGGAGCGACGGCCACGCACCTCGTCCCATAGCCGCGACATAGTCAGCGGCCGCTTAAGGATGTCGAGGACTTCTGCACCGACGCCAATGAGTGCGCGGTCGGAACGAACATGCTTCGTCGGCAGAATCATGACGCCTCCACGGAAGCAATCGGGTCTTCGAAGATGTCGCAGCTATCGAAGAAATACGCGAGAACCGCTAGAGCTGCGCCCTGACGCTTGGGCTCGCCATTGAATCCGGCATAGTCCTGAAGATGCCTGAAGATCGTGTCGGCCGGCAGGTCAAGCGCCTTCAACTCCGCATAACGCAGACGGAAGGCTTCGGCGATGCGCTCACCGAGATCGGGGCGCGGGCTCTTGCGGAAGAAGGCATCGGCGAGAGCAGATTTGCGACGACCAATTCGCAGAAAGAGACCGGACTCATCCGAGAGCGCATTCTTCTCCAGCTTCTCTGACGAGGGCGGTGTCAGGGGTGGATCACCCGGATTAGGTTCCTGCCGTTGAAGCGCCTCGATAATTGGCACCAGATCAGACATGACAAGCCGGTCCACAATGGCGATTGAGGCGGCGGGGCCAAAGAGGGCCTGAAGGGCAGACAGATCAAGGCCCATGGCGAGCGTGAGCAGTTCTGGCTCGGACCAAGTCGCGATCTTGAGCGGCGCGTAGGCATTGCGAAGGCCATCGAGATGCTGAACGGCGTTAGGCGGCAGGCCACGGCCATCATTGTGGACGAGCACCCATTCCTGCATGTTGTCGGCCCAATGCACGCGGGCGCCATGGAAATCCCCATTGATCTTCGCGATAAGCTCGGTTTCCTTCATCGCCTCGGGCGCATAGCACTGGAACACCGAGCCCGTGCTAATCCGAAGTCCATCGCATTTCAGATCCCCATAAAGACCATAGGGGCGAACCTCCTCGAAATCGGGGCCGAAGGCGTAGCCCGCCAGACGCACGAACCAGTCCTGAAAAGCGGTACCCTTCTGGGTATGGAACGCCAAACGGAACCGATCGACGTAGATGGATCGCTGCAGTTCATCCATGGCGCCGCCTTGGCGACGATTCGTCATTTTTTCTCCGGGTCGACAGCTTTGCCGCCATGACAGCCGAAACTGTACCGAGATGATGGATGCGCAGCACCGGCCGTTCTGGCAGCTTGACAGTCAATTCCAGCTCCCCCCCGATGGCTTCGACATAGCTGCGTAACGTCGAGAGATACATGTCGGTTTGCTTCTCGATCTTGGATACCGATGGCTGTTTGATGTTCAGAGCAGATGCGATGTCGGCTTGCCCCTTGCCGGCGAGTTGCCGCAACTCTCGCAAACCTTCGACCTCGTGCGAAACCATAGGCTTGGGCGGCTCGTTCGGATCGCCTGATCCGCGGTTACGAGTAAAAGCCATCAAATTTCCCCATATTCAGAATCGAGGTACCAGCGATACAGAACCGCCACGACCCAGCCATGCAATCGACTCCAGCTCGGCCGGAGAAATATAGCCCGAAAGCTATATTGCAGTCAAAGAAAGAGGCTGATTCAAGTAGGCAATCCACTCTGGCTGCCTCAAATCGTCATCTATTGCTAATCATTAAATAGCGCGCATCATCTGGTTGGTTAGAAAGAAGATGGTTGAGCGCCGGTTCCCTTTCTTTGCTGCCTTCGACTTCTCACGCATCGAAGGTGTCGGCTCCGCTACAGGAGCCGAATCATGCATCGATCTTCACCTTTCCACCCCATTGTTCACCGACTGGCTACTGTCGGTCTACTTTCGGCTGGGGCTATGTTGGCGGCCGGCTGCGCCACCACGGAACAGCCGCAAGGACAGGCAGGGATCATCGAAAGCGCTGCGGACGAGCCTGCTCCGGGCCTGATCCTGATCGCCCGCTACGGCCGCTACACGCTGATCGAGCTGGTACCCGACGCCGCGCAGCGTGACCTGCTGCAGCAGGTCATCGACATCTCCATCCCCACCACGGCGGACGCAACTGTGGGCGATGCCATGCGCCACGTGTTGCTGCGCTCCGGCTACCGGCGCTGCGATGCGGCCGAAGCCGCCACCCTCTACGCGCTGCCGCTGCCTGCCGCACACCTGCGCCTGGGTCCGCTGATGCTGCGCGATGCCTTGCTGACCCTTGCCGGCCCCGCCTGGGAGCTGTCGGTCGATGACTCGACCCGCCAGGTCTGCTTCAGCCGGCACGGTGCTCCCGCCTTCCTTTCCGCCAACCCGCCCGGCACCGCCACGCCCGCGCCGGACGCCGACCGGCCCGAGGAGATGCAGCCATGACCTTTCCCCAAGCGCCATCCGAGCGCAATTCCCGCACGCGTTGGCTCAAGGTCGCCGCGGCCTTCTGGCTGCTGCTCATCAGTGCTGTAGCACTCATCAACAGCGTCGGCCTGTCGCGGCTCGCCGAACAGACCCAGAGCAGCGCACAGGATGCGCAGGTCAATGCGCTGGGCCTGCGCGTGGCCGATCTCGAACAACGGGCCGATGCGGACAAGCGCCGGCCGGCGCCGATCAGCCAGGCCGAATTCACCACCGCGCGGCAGGCGTTGGACGAACGGATGACGCGCCTCGAAGAGGCCGATGAGGCGAGGACCCTGGCCATCGACCTGCAGACGCTGCAGGCGCGCGTGAATGGAATCGAAACCCGCCTGGAGAAGACCCGGCAGGTGGCATCCGCTGCTCGCCCGCGCGTTCCGGTTGTGACGAAGCCCAAGGTGCCGGAGCCGCCGTTCCGGGTGCTCGGCGTGGAACTGCGTGGCGGCGAGCGTTTTCTGTCGATCACCTCCACCGCCGCGGCCTCGCTCGCGGGCGCCCGGCTGCTGCGCGAGGGCGATGCCGAGGGGGGCTGGCAACTGCAGTCCATCGAGACGCAGGCGGGCGTGTTCCAGGTGAACGGTCAGACGCAGCGCGTTGCGGTGCCGTAGGGGGTCGCCATGAACCTGCGGCCGTTGTTCGCTGCCGTCGTCCTGTTCGCCGCTTTCGGCGCATCCGCCCAGCCGGCCCCGGTGACGAACTCGCGCATGGTGCCCGCCCAGGTGCAGCCGGGCGCCGAGGCCGCGCTCGACGAG
This sequence comes from Thauera sp. 63, assembly GCF_000310165.2. Classification (NCBI taxonomy): domain Bacteria; kingdom Pseudomonadati; phylum Pseudomonadota; class Betaproteobacteria; order Rhodocyclales; family Zoogloeaceae; genus Thauera; species Thauera sp. 63. The sequence goes on along the minus strand of NZ_AMXC01000004.1, from coordinate 175,383 downwards.
AGGCAGGCACGGGAATGGGGGCTTCAGCCCGAGGAGTGGGCACGTTACCGACAACTGATGCAGGGGCCGCTCGGGGTCTATTCGCCCCAGCTCGATCCGCTCACGGCGCTGGGCATCGAGGCCCGCAGCGAGGTGGAGCGCAGGCGCTACGCGGAGTTGCAGGTGCAGGCCGAGGCCCGGCGCGTCGGCAAGACGCTGGCCTACCAGCGGGCCTACGACGCGGCGTGGCAGCGCCTGTTTCCCGGCCAGCCGCGCGTGAGCCTGCCCGGCGCCAAGGCGCAGGGTGCCGGCAACACCGGCTCCGGGCGCCTGGCGGTCTTCGTCAAGGCCGACTGCGCACCGTGCGCGCAGCGCGTGCAGCAGTTGCAGGCGGCCGGCACGGCCTTCGATCTCTACATGGTCGGCAGCCGTCAGGACGACGCGCGCATCCGGCAGTGGGCCACCCGGGCGGGCATCGACCCGGCCAGGGTGCGCGCCCGCACCATCACGCTCAATCACGATGCCGGGCGCTGGCTGTCGCTCGGCCTGCCCGGCGAGCTGCCGGCCGTGGTGCGCGAGGTGAACGGCCAATGGCAGCGGCAATAGGTACTCCGGGCCGGGAGTGTCGGCCATCCCGCGTCGCCATCCGCTGCGCCAACGCCGCGCTGCTGCTCGCCACCGGCGGCTGGGCGTTGGCCGCCCTGGCGCGGGAAGTGCCGCCGCCGGCCTATCAACTGGCGGCGCATCGTGCAGACGTGCCGGCGGCGGTGCTGTACGCGGTGGCCTTGCAGGAGAGCGGCGCCATGCTGCGCGGGCGCCTGATCCCCTGGCCGTGGACGCTCAACGTCGCCGGCTCGCCACAGCGCTATGCCACCCGCGCCGCGGCCTGCGCGGGGCTGCGCCGGGCGCTCGCCCGCACGCCGGCCAATCGCATCGACGCCGGCCTCGGCCAGGTCAATCTCGGCTACCACACGCATCGCTACACGCAGCCCTGCGAGCTGCTGGACCCGTACCGCAATCTCGCCATCGCCGCGGAAATCCTGCGCGAACAGCACACGCCGGGCGAGGACTGGCTGCTTGCCATCGGCCGCTACCACCGGCCCGCCGGCGGGGCACCCGCGGCGCGCTACCGGCGCAGTGTGCGTCGGCACCTGACCCGCGTGATCGATCCCGGCGTTCCCGTTCCAACCCTTCAGGTCACCACGCCATGAACCACATCGTCCTCATCGCCGCCATCGGGCTGCTGTCCACGACCGCCGTCTTCGCCCAGACCGTCTCCGCGCCGCTGATCGTCGTCGAAGACCGCGGCGGCACCTCCGCGCTGCCGTACTACCAGTCCCTGAATCCCCAGCCGGATCAGGCCACACCGCCGGCCTCGATGCCGGCCCCTCGCGTGGGCAATTCGGCCGACGCCGAAGCCGCCATGCTGCCGGTGCGCTCGACGCAACTGTCGCCGGGCGAGGTGCAGCGCCGCGTCATCCGGACGCCGGGCCTGACGGCGCTGTTCCTGATCGGCGACGACGAGCGTTCGCGCGCCTTGCTGCGGCAGCGGCAGGCGGCGCTGCGAGAGCTGCAGGCCGTGGGCTTGGTGGTCAACGTGGAGTCGATGGCCGCGCTGACGGCGCTGCGTAGGCTGGCTCCCGGCCTGACCCTCTCGCCGGCCTCCGGCGACGACCTGGCCCAGCGTCTGGGCCTGCGCCACTACCCGGTGCTCATCACGTCCACCGGCGTCGAGCAGTAGGTGCGCAAATGGCCCAACCGCATGCGGTCGAGGTTCTGCTGCGGCCAGCGGTGGAGCTTCATACCGTGGCGGTCTGCACCGGCGCCGCGATTCTGTGCCTGGTGGCACCGTGGTCGCTCGGGCTGAACCCGCTGCTCGGCCTGGGCGCGGCGCTGGCCTTCCTGACCTTCGGCGCGATTCGCCTGCGCGATGCCTGGGCGATCCTGCGCTATCGCCGCAACATCCGCCGCCTGCCGCGCTACGTGATGACCAGCCGCGACGTGCCGGTGAGTCAGCAACGGCTGTTCGTCGGCCGGGGCTTTCGCTGGGAGCAGCGACACACGCACCGGCTGATGCAGACCTACCGGCCGGAGTTCCGCCGCTATGTCGAGCCGACGGCGATCTACCGGGCCGCCCGGCGGCTGGAGGAGCGGCTTGAGTTCGCGCCGTTTCCCGTTTCGAAGGTGGCACGCGCGCTGGCCTGGGACAGCCCGCTCAACCCGGCGCGGCCGCTGCCGCCGGTCGGCGGACTGCCGCGCCTGCATGGCATCGAACCGGCCGAGTTCGACGTCACCCTGCCGCTGGGCGAGCGCGTCGGCCACACCCTGGTGCTGGGCACCACGCGCGTGGGCAAGACGCGGCTGGCCGAGTTGTTCATCACGCAAGACATCCGCCGCAAGGTCCGCGGCGAGCATGAGGTGGTGATCGTCTTCGACCCCAAGGGCGATGCGGACCTGTTGAAGCGCATGTACGTCGAGGCCAAGCGCGCCGGGCGCGAAGGCGAGTTCTACGTCTTCCATTTGGGCTGGCCGGACATCTCGGCGCGCTACAACGCTGTAGGCCGGTTCGGGCGGATCTCCGAGGTGGCCACGCGCATCGCCGGACAGCTCTCGGGCGAAGGCAACAGCGCCGCCTTCCGCGAATTCGCCTGGCGCTTCGTCAACATCATCGCGCGCGCCCTGGTCGAGCTGGGGCAGCGGCCGGACTACCTGCTGATCCAGCGCCACGTCATCAACATCGACGCGCTGTTCATCGAGTACGCCCAGCACTACTTCGCCAAGAACGAGCCGAAGGCCTGGGAGGTCATCGTCCAGCTCGAAGCGAAGCTGAACGACAAGAACATCCCGCGCAACATGATCGGGCGCGAGAAGCGCGTGGTGGCCCTCGAACAGTACCTGTCCCAGGTGCGCGTCTATGACCCGGTGCTCGATGGCCTGCGCAGCGCCGTGCGCTACGACCGGACGTACTTCGACAAGATCGTCGCTTCGCTGCTGCCGCTGCTGGAGAAGCTCACCACCGGCAAGATCGCGCAACTGCTCGCACCGAACTATTCCGACCTGTCCGACCCACGACCGATCTTCGACTGGATGCAGGTCATCCGCAAACGCGCGGTGGTCTACGTGGGGCTGGATGCGCTGTCCGACGCTGAAGTCGCGGCGGCGGTGGGCAACTCGATGTTCAGCGATCTGGTCTCGGTCGCTGGCCACATCTACAAGTTCGGCATCGACGACGGGCTGCCCGGCGCCGCGGCGGGCGCCAAGATTCCGATCAACGTCCACGCCGACGAATTCAATGAACTCATGGGCGACGAGTTCATCCCGATGGTCAACAAGGGCGGCGGTGCCGGCGTACAGGTGATGGCCTACACGCAGACCTTGAGCGACATCGAGGCGCGCATCGGCAACCGCGCCAAGGCCGGCCAGGTGGTCGGCAACTTCAACAACCTGTTCATGCTGCGCGTGCGCGAGACCGCCACCGCCGAACTGCTGACGCGACAACTACCCAAGGTCGAGGTGTATGCCACGGCACTGATGAGCGGCGCCACCGACAGCTCCGACCCGCATGGCAATACTGCATTCACATCCAACACCCAGGACCGCATCAGCACGACCAGCGTGCCATTGATCGAGCCTGCGCATGTGGTGGCGCTGCCCAAGGGGCAATGCTTCGCGCTGATCGAGGGCGGCAACCTCTGGAAAGTCCGCATGCCGCTGCCGGCACCGGACCCCGACGAAGCCATGCCGAAGGATCTGCAGGAGCTGGCCGGCTACATGCGGCAGCACTACGTCGAGGCAGGAGACTGGTGGGAGAACCAAGGCCTCCCCGGCCTGCAGGACAAGGCGCTGCCCGACGACCTGCTGGACGACTTCAAGCAGATGGCCGCCGCTGAAGAGGCCGAAGCATGAGCGATCCGGTCGTCGCGGCCCAGCGCCAGCAGCAACGACAGCAGGGGCTTATCGCCAGCCTGGTCACGTTGCCGTTCCGCTTCTTCGGCGTGCTGTGCGGCGCGCTGCTGCTGTGCATCCTGATCGAATGCGTCGGCATGCACTTCTTCTGGCCCGAGCAGGGCTGGCGCCACGCACAGGGCATGCTGCACTACGAGCTGGATCAGCTTTCCACGCATTTCACGCGCAGCGCGCTGGTGCAGGAGCCGGGGCGCACCGCGCACCGGCTGGTCGAGCAAGGCTACGACTGGCTGTTCGTGAAAAGCGGCCTGCTGGACTGGATACGCGACGCCTCGGCGCAGGCCAGCGCCGGCAGCCATCGCCCGACCAAGGATTTCCGCCACTACATCGGCTTGGTCTACGTGAACGTGGAGAGCTACCTGATCGCGGCGGCCTACACGACGCTGGTCTTCCTCGTGCGGCTGCTGGTGCTGTGCTTGACCCTGCCGCTGTTCCTGATGGCCGCCTTCGTCGGGCTGGTGGACGGCCTGGTGCGCCGGGACATCCGCCGCTTCGGCGCGGGACGCGAATCGGGGTTCATCTATCACCGCGCCAGGGCCAGCCTGATCCCGCTGGCCGTGCTGCCGTGGGTGACTTACCTGGCACTGCCGGTCAGCGTGAACCCGCTGCTGATCCTGCTGCCCAGCGCCGCATTGCTCGGCGTGGCGATGTGCATTGCAGCGGCGACGTTCAAGAAGTACCTGTAGTGCAACCGGTAAGTGGCTCCACGGCGCGAATACGGCTTGCACACTATTTCGGCAATGACATCGACGTGCCATAAGGTAGCAAGGGCAGCCCTAGCTCCTTGAGGAATTCGTTGTGCCGCTCGGTAGCCGTCTTGATTTTTTGATCCAACAAAACCAGTTCTGAATGCACCTGCGCGACGTCGATCTCCTCCTCGGCTTCTGCCGTACTCACGTAGCGCGAAATGTTGAGGTTGAAATCGTTCTTCTCGATCTCCTCCATGCTTACACGGCGCGCGTAGCGATGCTCTTCCTTGCGGAACTGGTACGTGTCGATGATCTTGTCGATGTGCTCGGGCAAGAGCTGGTTCTGCCGCTTGCCCTTCTCGAAATGCTCGGCCGCGTTGATGAACAGCACGTCGTCCGGCTTCTTGCACTTCTTCAGCACCAGGATGCACACCGGTATGCCGGTGGAGAAGAACAGGTTGGACGGCAAGCCGATCACCGTGTCGATGTGACCGTCCTTGAGCAGCTTGGTGCGGATGCGCGCTTCCGCGCCGCCACGGAACAGCACGCCGTGCGGCAGGATGATGGCCATTACCCCGTCCTGCTTGAGGAAGTGAAAGCCGTGCAGCAGGAAGGCAAAGTCGGCCGCCGACTTCGGAGCCAGGCCGTGGTTCTTGAAGCGCACGTCCTCGCCGAGCGCATCGGTCGGTTCCCAGCGATAGCTGAAGGGCGGATTGGCCACCACGGCGTCGAATTTCGGCATCTTGGCCGGGTTGGTTTCCCGCAGCATGTCCCACTCGTTGAGCAGGGTGTCGCCATGGAAAATCTCGAACTCCGAATCCTTCACTCCGTGCAGCAGCATGTTCATGCGTGCCAGGTTGTAGGTGGTGATGTTCTTTTCCTGGCCGTGGATCTTGCCGATGCCATGCGGCCCCATGCGGTGGCGTACATTGAGCAATAGCGAGCCTGAGCCACAGGCAAAGTCCAGCACACTGTCCAGATGCGGGCGCCGGCCTGTCGCTGGCTCCTGCCCGTCCAGCGTGACGATGGCCGAGAGGATGCTGGAAATCGGCTGCGGCGTGTAGAACTCGCCGGCCTTCTTGCCTGAGCCCGCGGCGAACTCGCCGATCAGGTACTCATAGGCATCGCCCAGGGTGTCGCTGTTGGTGGAAAACTGCGTCAGCCCCTTGGCGATCTCGGCGATGATCTTGCACAACCGAGCATTGCGGTCGGGGTAGGTCTTGCCGAGCTTGTCCGAAGCCAGGTTGATCTCCGAGAACAGGCCCCGAAAGGTACTGGCGAACGACTCGTTCTCGATGTAGGCGAAGCCGTTTTGCAAGGTGTGCAGCAGCTCTTTGTCCTGGGTGCGAGCTTGTTCCGCAATACTGGTCCATAAGTATTCCGGGCGAACCACGTAATGCACCTTGCGGCGCATTTGCTTTTCGAATTCTGCGGTGTCGGCGGCGTTGTTCTCATACCAATCCGCCAGCGGCGCGCGGCGCTCGCCCTCAGCCAGCTTGGGATAGTCCGCCCCCAGTTCCTTCTGTGCGGCGGTCTCGTAGTTGTCCGACAGATAGCGCAGGAACAAGAAGGCCAGCATGTAATCGCGGAAGTCGTCCGCGTTCATCGCGCCGCGCAGTTGATCGGCGATCGCCCAAAGAGTCCTACCCAGTTTTTGCTTTTCGTATTCGGTCATGGTGTGCCTGTTGCCTCAACGGCTTGAGGGAATAATTCTGGATTGAATGGGTAGCGATTCAGCAAGTCATGCAGAATCTTCCTGAAATAGGCCTTGTTCTCGTCCAGCATCTGCTGTGGCTCGTAGAGCGAATAATTGCCGTGACTCAGGATATTGATCAGGCGGGCGTGCAGGATGCCGTCCGGGTCATCCTCCTGCTGCTTGATGCAAGCCGAGAAGTTCTTGTGGCCGTGAAAGCTCGCCGTCTTCTCCAGGATCGTGCGCAGCATGTTGAAGTGGTGGGTGAACAGCCTATCTTCCTGCGCAGCCTGGTACAGCTCGGCCAGAGCGGCGACGTGGTGAAAGAACGGCGTGTCGCCCGTCTCTTCACGCAAGACGTAGCCGCTACCTGCTGAGTTCTTGTTGATGAAATACCGCTTGGCATTCTTCAACTCATTGCACAACACATTGAAGAACAGCGTGTGGTGCGTCGAAAGAACGGTCTTGAGCTTGCTTTCAGGCCGCTTGAGCAGTTGCGCCAGGTGGTTGGCCACGGCAATCGCGTTGTGCTCGTCCAACGACGAAATCGGGTCGTCGATATAGAGGTGCTTGACCCAACGGTAAGCCTCGATCTCCGGGTCCATGGCCAGCTCGACGACGGCAAGGAAGAAGCACCAGACGAAGATGTTTTCCTCGCCGCGCGATACCTTGATGTTGTCGATGACCTGCCCGCCCACCGTGCGCGAGAAACGCACCGCCCATTCCTGCGTGTCGATGCGGAAATCGAAATCCGCATAGCGCTGCAGCAGCGGCCGGATGCGGTTGTCCATCTCCAACTCGGCCAGACCGGCAAAGAAGCGCGAGGCCGCATTGAGCATGAGCCTTCGGTCGTTGTCGCCTTCCAGATCGTTGTCCCAATGGAACAGGTCTTCGGTGAAGGCGTTGAAGTAGAGCGTGTCGCGCTTCTCGTCCTCACCTTCGCCTTGCTTGCCGATGTCCTTGAATGCCATGGACAGGCGCGTCTTGCCGGTGCCGTTGTAGGCATAGAGCAGGATGGTCTTCTTGTTCTCCAGCTCCTGCCGCAGGTGCGCGGCCAGTGCGGCCAGGTCGGTAAAGGTTTGACCCGGCTTCATGCCTGCACCGCATCCAGCGCCGGAAAAAGCTGCTGCATCAGGCCCTGCTTGTGGGTTTTGAGGGCTACTGTCTTTTGACTTTGAGCACTGATCAGTTCGTCGAGGGAGGACAAGCAGTCGGCGATTTTTTGTTGTTCGGCCAACGGAGGAATTGGGATCTCCATTTGTTTCAGGTGAGTTGGGCCGAAGTGCTTTATCCCTCCACCAACTGCGGCAGATGCAGCTTGTCGCGCAAAGTGCGGGCTTCCCAGAAAGGCCTTTAAATAGCCAAGGTTTAGTCGTTCATTGCTTGGTCGAAATCGAATGAGCCCGGTGTAGAAAACGGCACCAGTTGCAGCCTCGGTGACAATAGATGTGAGGCCAAAGGTCGCGCTGGTTGAAATAATTAGATCGTTGGGTGCAAGACGAAAATGTGACCACTTCTGCGTTACCTTTTCGGGATCCAGATAATTGCATCCATCAAGTGTGACAGCCGCTCCACCAACACCTGCGAGTCTAACGAGCGGCACTCCTTCACTGCGAAAATCAACGGCCATAATTCCTGGGCCTTCTTGAAAGAAGACGACCTCAGGCAGGCTAGCCACATTCCAATCGCCCTCATTTGAGAAGCACAGGCGGGGGACCGTTTCGCCCTCGCTGGGAAAAAGCTGCTGCATCAAGCCATTCTTGTGGGCCTTGATGGTGTCCAGTTTCTGGGTTTCCGCCGTGATCAGATCGTCAAGGGAAGACAGGCAGTCGGCGATTTTTTGCTGTTCGTCTTTGCTTGGAATGGCTAAGCCAAACCTCTCAATGATTGGCAGCCTCAAAGAAAGAACCGTTGATTTGACGGCGTTCTTGGCTAAAACGTCTTTGAAGCGGTCCAGCGTGTAGTAAACAAATTTGGCATAGCCTTTATGCTTCATTAGCGCATAGGCCCGCTGATGAAGATTAAACTTTCCTTGAAAGTACTTTGGCTGAAACCGCATGCCCTCGCCGGGAATGATGACTGCTTCGTCATCAAAGGCAAAGTCGCTGCTCTTCTTGATAACCTCGGAACGGTCAAACAACGGATAGACGCCGTCTTCTTCGTGGTCCTCAGCGTTTGCCTTGCCGTTGGTGATCCGCAGGCAAACATCAGCCAAAGCCTTATTTTCCCACTCCTCCGCATCCCGAAATTCAGGAAACCGCAACCTTGGCGTCAATGGGCGCTTATCGTTCCCGCTCATTCGGCGCGCTCCGCATTCATGGCAACCGATCCCGCCGCTGCAAGCACATCGGGCCGCGTCACGATGGCCTTGAAGAGGTTGCCGGCGCGGTCGTCGATGAGCTCGATGTCAGGCCAGGCCCGCAGGGCGCGCAGCAGGCCGCTGCCCAGCCCGCGATAAGGGAGGAGCTTGGCGGCGAAGGAAGCCAGGATGGGGTTGCGCATATTAGAGTTGCCGGCCTTGACGTTCTCGATGGTCAGGTTGTTGGGTAGGTGTCCGGGACTGATGATCTCGACTCGATCCGCAAACACCAGCACCCGCACCGGGGCGCTGATGAAGTAATCGCGGTGAATGAGCGCGTTGGCGACCAGCTCTTCCCAGACGATGCGTGGTACCTCGGGGCGGCCCAGGGTGTTGATGCCCTGATCCCCTTGCAGGGCTCGGGTGTTGGCGCTGATGAAGCCCAGCGTTTGCTGAAACACATCGGCCAGCTTGCCGGTGATGTCGCGGCTGTCGATGTAGCGCTCGTCCTCAATCTCGTTGCCGACAAAGGCCACCGCCTTGACGATGAAGGCCGGTAGCGCGTAGTGCGGCACCTTGGCGAACAACAGGCTACCTGCCACATTGAGCTGCCCCTGATTCATCAGGTTCATGTTGGTCAGCAATTGGGGCAGCGGCTGTTGGTGCTGGGCGAGCGGCTCACCGAATTGCTGCTCGAAGAAGGCTTCGAAGTAGGGCATGTCCACATCGCCCGCGCCCAGGCCGGCCACGGGTGTTTCGTCGGCATGAACCAAGCCCGCCTGCTGGAACAGGCGTTGCAGTTCCTCGCGCGAGGTGGCCCGACGCTTGTCTGGGCCAGACTTCACCCAGATAGCGCCGTTTCTGTCCATGTAAGGCTTGCTGATACCCTCAGGAATGGAGACCACCATAACCGTGCCTGCTGGGTGCGGCACGTTGTCGGTAAGCGGATTCACAGCGGGGCGCACGTTCTGCGATGCTGCGTTGGCGACAAGCTGATTGAGGCGGGCCACGTCGGCACCTGATAGGCCGCGCACCGAGCCATCGTCGTTCACGCCGATAAAGATGCGCCCGCCTGTGGTGTTGCTAAAGGCGACGATCTCCCCCGCCAAGGCATCGGCATTGGTGACGTCCGCCTTGAACTGATGGCGGCTGTCCTCGCCCCGACTGAGGATGTCGATCAGCTCTGTGGTTTCCATAGGTTGTAAACCTCTTTACGACGGTTGAAGGCTTCCTGGCCTCCTTCCATGATGTTGATGATGGCTTCCTGCACCGGGCGGGCGTCGATGCTGCCGCTTTGCGTGGTGACCTTTTCGTCTTGGTACTGGCAGGCGTGCACCTGCTCGGCGTCACCCAGCACCGGGAAATTGGCGTTGTGGGTGGCAAAGATGAATTGGGCGTGAGGTTTCATTTCACGCAGCAGCTTGATCACATCGTCGTAGATGGTCTGGTTGTCCAGATCGTCTTCTGGCTGGTCGATGATGATCACGTCGTTCTGCCGTTGGCTGAGCACATACAGCAGTAGTGCCGAAGCACGCTGCCCGAGCGAATGGTGCTTCAGCTCCTTGCCGCGATAGCGGATGACGAAGCGGTTGGGCACCTGCCAGGTGACGAACTCGGCCAGGTTCTGCATGAAGGTCTTCTCAAAGACCTCGGGGGTGCTGCCTGCCTTGGCCAAAGCTCCCGGCAGGGCACGCAACAGCCCGCCGAAATCGGCGTAGTCCTCCATGACCGCTCGCAGGGTGGTTTCGCGGATGTTGCTGCCCTTGAAAAGCTGCTGCATGAAGCTGATGGCGGCTTCCTTGTCGCCTTTGAAGTCGGCTTCGATCTGCAGGGCGGTGTGGCTGGCATTCACGCGGTCCAGTTCCGCCTTGATGGTGTTGAATTCGCGCAGCCAAAGCTCGTTGAGTTTGTCGATCTCGGCAAACAACGCATCGCGGATGCTGGTCTGCTGTGACTCCTGCTTGGCCAGCGCCTCTAACATCTGCTCAGCTTTGGTTTTGCGCTGTTGCTGGGCCAAGAAGTCGTCCGGCTGGATGGCGGTCATGCCGGTTTGCTTGAGTTCCTGGGCCAGTTGCCGCTCGACTTGTGCGAACTCCTCCTGAAGGCTCTTGCTTGCACCTTCAAACTCGCCCTGTTTGGTCTTGAGGCGAGCCGCAATGGCGCGCGCCTCTTGCTCGATCTGCTTGAGCTGATCGACCTTTGCAATGAGACTGGAAAACTCGGCGTAGTACGCAGAGAAGAATTCCGGGTTCTGCCGGGACACGTAGCTCGTCGCGTTGCGCAACTCGTCCTCGTGCTCGGCGAGCAGGCTGCCCAAGGCAAGGATGAAGTTGTCTGCCCGCTCTTTCATGCGCGTTAGCGCAGCGGCGTCCTGCTGGAAGCCCAGGCGCTTCTGGAGCTTGTCGGCAACGCCGTACTCTTCGAATTTCTTCAGGCGGAAGTTGGAATCGGTGAGTTGGGTCTCAAAGTCGCGCTTGAGTTCGGCGTTGTTGCTGAGTTTGAGCCAGCGTTGGGCGGCTTCGCGCACGCGCTGGCGTTGGTTCTCGATGTCATCGCGCAGCACACGAAGCTTCTCGCCGACCAGCTTTTCCACCAGATCGGTCTCGAAACCTTCGCCGGTGCTGGAGAGGTCTTTTTGCCCGAAGTAGATCGGGCGGCGCAGTACGGTTTCCCGGATCGATACGCCGGGCTGCAACTTGTCGTCCAGATAGACGTTGGGTGCTTCGCGGAAGATGCGGGAGATGGTGAATTCTTGCCCGTACACATCGCAGGCCGTCAGCGTCACTTTGCCGCCGCTGCCCAAGGTGTGGCGGATTAGCTCGTCTTTGTACTTGGTGTCCTGTGCTTTCTCGCCCCGTGGAATGTCGAGGGCGTAGCGCACTGCCTCAAGGATGGATGACTTGCCGCTGCCCCGGATGCCGATGAGCGTGTTGAGTCCCGGGGAAAAATGCAGCGTCTGCCCGTCAAGGATGCCACCATCGAAGTGGATGCTGCGAATATGGGATGCCTGGTGCTTGGGCGGCTCCGGCGCGACGCGCGAAGCGGGATCGCTCAAGGCGAACTTGACCGCCTCGAAGGACAATTCGCCCAGCTTGAGATAGCAGGTTTTGCCCCGGCCGATCTCGTCGATGCACTTGGGGTCACTGCCTTCAAGCTCGGCGGGGTACCAGTTTTGCAGCCAGCCCTGAACCTTGGTACGACTGGGCTTATCTTTGCCCGCACCATCATGGGTGCGCACCTTTTGGAAGCCCAGGGTTCTGCGCCGGAAAAACTCGTTTTGCCCCAGCTCGGAAAGGCGGCCGCCATCCAGCTCGGCCCACAGCCCACTGGGTGCTTCCACATGGGCGAAGACGAGGAAAAAGTCGCGGTGATAGCCTTCCAGCTTCTTGATCGTCTCCAGGAGAGACCAGGAGGTGCGGCCGTTCTCCTGTTCATACTCTGCCGGTGCTTTACCTTCGAACGCGCTGGTCAGGAATGGGTTGATGTAGTTGTGCTCATCGATCCATTCGTCGGAGAACACAACCAGCGTGTGGATGCCATTGGCCCCATCGTTGACGGACAGCTCTACGCCCGGCAGCAGTGCAATGCCTTTCTTTAGGGCCGTCTTGCGTAGCGCTTTGAACTCTTCGAAGTCGAACTTGTTGTGATTGGTGATGACGCCCAGTCGGATTTGCGCTTTCTCCAGCGCTTCGACGTAGTTGCTGTTGTAATAGTTGTCATCGCCCGCGTACTTGAATTCGCGGTCTGCGCGGGTGTGCAGATGAAGGTCGGCGCGAACCCATTGCGCCCCTTCTGCGAAGAGGGCGGTGCGCGCCCCCGATTGCTTGGGCTGCAGGTTATCCATCATCACCCCTCCTCATACGCCGACAGCCCGGCAATCTCGCGCCCCTGTGCCAGTTTGTGCAGCAGAGGCGTCAGGTCTTCCACCAGTGCCAGTTCCTTCTGGGTGCGCGCCTTCCAGCCCAGGCCCAAGGGCGCCATCAGCTCGCTCAAGGCTTCGCCGTCGAAGATGCGGCGGCGCAGCACTTCATCGACAAAGGCTTGCAGCGCGGAAGCCTCCAGGCCATGCCGCGCCGCGATGCCGGCAAGTTCGCGCGTCTTCTTCTCGGCCTTGAAGCGCTCGTAACCGTCGCGGATTTGCTTTTCATCCAGCGCCTCGCCCACAGGTAGGCCGCGGATGTATTCGGCGATGTCCTCGCGCTCGTCGATGAACTTGGCGTCTGACTGGATCAGGCCGATGAGCTGCTCTCGGTTGAGGGTCACCTTGCCGGGCTTCTGCTGCGTCATGCGGGCGATCAGGCCCATGATGTAGTCGTAGTCGATCACCGCCGAGGCAAAGAGCACGAACTCGAAGTCGAGCTGCTGCACCTCGGGCGGAGCCTGATCGCCTTGCTTGTCCTGCTGTTCCTTCAGCCGCTTGGCCGTTTCCAGGTATACGCCCTTGAAACCCTGCAAAGCTTCTGGCGGCGCGATCTGGCTGATCTGTGCTTGTTGATCCTCGTTCAGGTCGGTGTACTGGTCGAGCTGGGTTTTGAGGCGCTGCACTTCCTTGAACAGGTTGACGAATTGGCTGCGCGCAGCGTCGCCCTTGAGATTGGCTACCTCTTCTGGCGCATTGGCCAGGCCCTGCGATTGCATGAAGTCGGCCAGCCTCTGGGTAGCCGTCTGCAGGTTGTCGATGACCTTTGGTGCAGGGTCAACAAGCCAGATTTCGCGAGGGTTGTCGATCTTCTCGCCGGAAAATAGCGCAATGGCTTCTTCCACCGGCTTCTGCTGCTGCCGGAAGTCGAGGATGTTGCCGTAGGGCTTGCTGTCGTTCAGCACGCGATTGGTGCGCGAGAACGCCTGAATCAAGCCATGGTGCTTGAGGTTCTTGTCCACGTACAGGGCGTTCAGGTACTTGGAGTCGAAACCGGTGAGCAGCATGTCCACCACGATGGTGATGTCGATCTTCTGGGCGTGGGGCAGATCGGCATTGGGGTACTGCTGGTCCTTGATGCGCTTCTGCACGTCCTGGTAGTACAGATCGAACTCACCGATGCGGTGGTTGGTGCCAAAGCGGACGTTGTAGTCGGCAATGATGCGGGTGAGCGCGGCTTTCTTGCCTTCCGGGTCCTCTTGGTTGTCTTCCTTTTCCTGCGGCAGGTCTTCCTGAATCTGCTGCACATCCTTGTTGCCCTCGGCGGGCGGCGAGAAAACGCAAGCGACGTTCAGCGGCTGGAAGGCGTCGTCTTCTCCCTGCTTCTTCGCCTGGAGGGTCTGGAAGGCTTCGAAGTATTCGATGGCGTCGTTGATGCTGGCGGTGGCCAGCACAGCGTTGAACTTGCGCCCGTTGGTGGCAGCATCGTGTTTGGCGAGGATGGTCTCGATGACCTTGGCCTTTGCCAAGCCTTCGCCGGGCTTGGGCGGGTTCTTGCCTTCGGGCTTGAAGTAGTCCACGTGGAAGCGCAAGACGTTGCGGTCTTCGATGGCGTGGGTGATGGTGTACTGATGCAGGCAGCGCTGGAACAGGTCGTCCGTGGTGCGGTAGCTGGCCTGCTGGCCTTCGATCTGCTGATAGCTGGCGTTCTGTTCGAAGATCGGCGTGCCAGTGAAGCCGAACAACTGTGCTTTCGGGAAGAACTCCTTGATGGCCTTGTGGTTCTCGCCGAATTGCGAGCGGTGGCATTCGTCGAAGATGAACACCATGCGCTGGTTGCGTAGCGGCTCCAGACGCTCTTTGTAGTTGCGCTTGTTGTTGCCGTCGAGCGCCAGGCCCAGCTTCTGGATGGTGGTGACGATGACCTTATCCGCGTAGTCGTCAGCCAGCAGGCGGCGCACCAGCGTTTCGGTGTTGGTGTTCTCTTCGACGCAGCCTTCTTGGAAGCGGTTGAATTCCTCGCGGGTCTGGCGATCCAGGTCTTTGCGGTCCACCACGAACAGGCATTTGTCGATGTCCGGGTTGTCCTTGAGCAAGGTTGACGCTTTGAACGAGGTAAGCGTCTTGCCGCTGCCGGTGGTGTGCCAGATGTAGCCGTTGCCGCAGTTCTGGTGGATGCAGTCGACGATGGCCTTGACGGCATAGATTTGGTACGGCCGCATCATGAGCAGTTTCTGCTCGCTGGCTAGCAGCACCATGTAGCGGCTGACCATCTGGCCCAAGGTGCACTTGGCGAGGAACTTCTCGGCGAAGTTTTCCAGTTGGGTGATCTTCTTGTTGTCCTCGCTTGCAAACTGGTAGACAGGTAGGAAGCGTTCGTCAGCGTTGAAGCTGAAATGGCGCGCGTTGTTGTTGGCGAAGTACCAGGTGTCGGTGCGGTTGCTGACGATAAAGAGCTGGATGAAGCACAGCAGCGTCTTGCCGTAGCCGTTGCCGGGGTCGCTCTTGTAATCGACGATCTGCTGCATGGCCCGGCGCGGGCTGACGGCCAGGGTTTTCAGCTCGATCTGCACCACCGGCACGCCGTTGATGAGCAGCAGCACGTCGTAGCGGTGGTGGCTGTAGTCGGTGTTGATGCGCAACTGATTGACCACCTCGAAGTGGTTCTTACACCAGTCGCGGATATTGACGAGGGTGTAGTTCAGCGGCGTGCCGTCGTCGCGCTCGAAGCTGTTGATGTTGCGCAGCGTCTGGGCGGCGTTGTACACATCAGGCGTGATGACGCTGTCGAGCAGGCGCTGGAATTCGCTGTCGGTCAGGCGAACGCGGTTGAGGGCCTCGAACTTTTCGCGGAAGTTCGCCTCCAGCGCGGCACGATCGCGGATATCGGGGCGGTAGGTGTATTTGAGATCTTCCAGTGTGGCAATCAGATCTCGTTCGATTTGGTTTTCTGTTGTCGTCATGAACCGGACCCCTTCCTTCGCAGTGCTGTTTTGACCCATGTTCACACTGCCTCCGACTTCTTCCTATTTATGCTCTCGGCGATCCAGCGATCCAGTTCGGAGCGGCGAAAGCGCCACGTGCCCCCGAGCTTGAACGCCGGAATTTCTCCCTTCTGGGCCAAGCGATAGACCGTCCGTTTTCCGGCTTTGAGGTATGCGGCGACTTCGTCGAGCGTCAGGATTTCGTCTTCTGGATCAGTCATCGTCTTGCCTTTGCCATTTGCCGACGCTGGATTTCGTTAGCCAAGATTGGCCAATTCTACCAAGCACGGTAGGCGCTCGCCAGCTCCGCATTCCGGGAGCTCTGCGCAGTCGATGGCCGCCTCGACCCAGGAATCCGGTCATGCCGTAGTTCCCATTCCCTGCGGCGCAAAGCGAGAGCGCGCCACAGCATCTGGCCATCCGCTTCAACGGGGAATGGCACGATGGGACAGACCAACCGCAGCACATCCGCATGGCCTGCGCTTGCCGTGGTGTTGGCTGTGTCGTTCTCGGCGCTGCAGCCTGCCGTCGCCGCCGACAGCCTCGCCTCGGAGCGTGAGCAGCTCGCCGCGCTTGCCCGCCAGCTCGACCTGATCGACCGCCTCGCCGAGCACGCCGCCAATACCGCGCCGCAGGAACGCGCCCGCTACCACTTCGACTACGCCCGGCTGCGCGCAGACCTGATGCGCGTTCGCGCCGGCCTGCAGGACTACCTCGTGCCCCAGCGCGCCCAGCCGCGCGATCCCGTCCCGCTGGCCGGCGATTACGTCCGCCGCGACCGCGCCGACGACGAGGAGCCATCGCCATGACGCCCTCTGCCGATCAGGTCGCCGCCTTCCAGGCCAACGGCGGCTTTGCGCCTTCGGTCGTCTCTGCCGTGGTGCTCGCTTTCGTGTTCGCCGTGTTGCTGCTGTGGGGCGTGTGGGCCATGCGCACCGCCTACGTCGGCTGGGCCGAGCACCGCATCACTGAACGTCAGTTCCTCGCCGTCGTCGTGCGCTTCGTGGCGATGTATCTGGTGCTGACGTTCTTCCTCCTCTCCTGACCGTCACGAAAGGCCATACGCCATGAACATGCCACCGACATCCCATCGCATTCCGTCCCGCATCGCCGCTCCGCTGCTGCCGCTGGCGCTCGCAGGCCTGCCGCTGTCGGCCTTCGCGCAGGGCCTGCCGACCATGGAGGACCCATCGCGCGGCCAGGGCAGCGGCATTCTGCAGACCTTGCAGAACTACGGCTACGACATCGTGCTGCTGATCGCGCTGCTCGTGGTCGCCTCGATGTTCGTCGGTGTCTGCTATCACGCCTACACGCGCTACTCGGAGATCCACACCGGCCGCGCCACCTGGGGCCAGTTCGGCCTGACGGTCGCCGTGGGCGCGATCCTGCTGGTGGTCGGCATCTGGCTGCTCACCAAAGCCACCGGCGTGCTGTAAGGGCGGCAAGCGATGGCCGTCCCTTCGGAGACCCCGCGCGACACGCTGGTGACCTTCCTGCCGCACCGGCTGAACCGCCAGCCGGTGGTCGTGCGCGGGCTGACCGCCGACGAGTTGTGGATCTGCGCCGGCCTGTCGGCCGCAGCCGGGTTCGCGCTCGGCCTGCCGCTGGCCTGGCTCACGCACAGCATCGCCATGGTGCCCACGCTGATCGTCGCCGGCATCGCGCTGGGCGTCTTCGTCGGCGGTGGCTTCCTGCGCGCACAGAAGCGTGGCCGGCCCGACACCTGGCTGTACCGGCAGCTCCAGTGGCGGTTGGCCCTGCGGCATCCGGCGCTGGCAGCGCTCCTGGGCGGCCAGCGTCTCGTCACCCGCTCGGGCTACTGGACTACCCGGCGCAACACCGATCGAGGGGCGCCATGAGCCGTTTCAAGAACGAGGTTGCGCACCTGCAGGCGCACGTGAAGACGCTGCGTCTGGGGGCCGGCGCGTTGTTCGTGGTGGCGCTGCTGCTCGGCTTCGGTTGGTGGAGTGCGCCGAAGAGTCTGACCATCCATGTGCCGCCGGACTTGCGCTCGGGCAGCACGCGCAAGTGGTGGGACGTGCCGCCCGAGAGCGTGTATGCCTTCTCGTTCTACATCTGGCAGCAGGTGCAGCGCTGGCCCACGAACGGCGAAGAAGACTACCCGCGCAACCTGCGCGCGCTGTCGGCCTACTTCACGCCGAGCTGCCGGGCCTTCCTGCAACAGGACTACGAGTACCGGCGCGCCAGTGGCGAGCTGCGTCAGCGCGTGCGCGGCATCTACGAGATTCCCGGCCGCGGCTACGGCGATGATCCGGCCACGCGCGTCAAGGTGCTCTCCGACCGCGATTGGATCGTCACGCTCGACGTGAGCGCGGACGAATACTACGGCTCCGAGCAGGTCAAGCGCGCCCTGGTGCGCTACCCCATCAAGGTCGTCCGGCTGGACATCGACCCCGAGCACAACCCCTTCGGCCTGGCGCTGGACTGCTACGCCAGCGCACCCCAGCGCATCGAACCGTCGCCGACGCCGACCGAGGCCGGCGTGCCCGCCAATGCCTCCGGCCATCTGCAGGGAGACTCCCCATGAAGCCCGTTAACTGGTCGGCCCTGGCCGGCGTCCTGCTGATCCTCGGTTTCGTGCCGGCCAGCCAGGCCGTGGAAATCCTGCGCTGGGAGCGGCTGCCCCTGCCGGTGCCGCTGGTGGTCGGCCACGAGCGCGTGGTCTTCATCGACCGCAATGTGCGCGTCGGCGTGCCGGCCAGCGTCGGCGACCACCTGCGCGTGCAGAGTGCGGGTGGCGCGATCTACCTGCGGGCGAGCGAGCCGATTCCGTCCACGCGGCTGCAACTGCAGGACGTGGAATCCGGCGCGCTGATCCTGCTCGACATCGCCGCCGAGCCGGCGAAGGACGGCCAGGCGCCGCTGGAGCCGGTGCGCATCGTGGAGGCGGAAGCCCCCGCGAAGCGCTACGGCGGCGGTGCAGCAAGTGGCGCGGACGAGCAGGCCGATGCGCCCGCAGACAAATCCGTTCCCCGGCGCGAAACGCCGGTATCGGTCGTGCTGACGCGCCATGCCGCGCAGAACCTGTACGCGCCGCTGCGCACCGTCGAGCCGGTCGCCGGCATCGGGCGCGTAAACCTGCGCCGCGACCTCGCGCTGGACACCTTGCTGCCGACGCTGCCGGTGCACGCGCGGGCATTGGCCGCGTGGCGCCTGGAAGACCAGTGGGTGACGGCCGTGCGCCTCACCAACACCTCGGCGCGTTGGCTCGACCTCGACCCGCGCGCCCTGCAGGGGAACTTCGTGGCGGCGACCTTCCAGCATCCGAACCTGGGGCCGGCCGGCACCCCGTCCGACACCACGGTGCTCTACCTGGTCACGCGCGGCCACGGCCTGGCCGAGTCGCTGCTGCCGGCGCTGAGCCCGATCGATGCCACCGCGAACCTGCCGCCGGCCGCCGCGGCCGGCTCGACCGGAGGAGCGCGCGATGAAAAGTAATCCGCTGCTCAAGTGGCTGCTGATCCCGATGGCGCTGCTGCTGGTGTTCGTCGGCGTCAAACTGTTCTCCGGCGCCCCCGGCGGCCAGCCCGCCCCCAAGGGCGCGGCCAGTACGCTCACGCCCGAGGAGATGAAAGCCCTGGGCATCGCAGGCGACACGCCGCGCGATACCGTCGCCACGCTGGTGGCCCAGGTGAAGCAGTTGCGCACCGAGCTGCAGAGCGCGCTCGGCGACAACAAGCAGCACAAGGCCGAGAACGAGCGCCTGCGTGCCCGGGAAAGCGCGATCGACCAGCGCATCCAGAGCGCGCTGGAAGGCGAGCGCAACCGCCTGGAGCAGGAGCGCACCCAGGTGGCCAGCGACAGGCAGCAGACCCAGGGGCTGCTGCAGGATCTGCAGCGGCAACTGGACGGCCTTGCCGGCAAGGGTGGCCCGTCCGACCTGCCCGTCGGGCTGGGGCTGGAAGAGGGTGACGGCAAGCGCTTCAACCGCGGCGTCGGTGGTACGCAGTGGGTCGAGCCCGACGATGCCAAGGTCGACGCCAAGAACGGCAGCAAGGAGCCGAGCTTTCCCCTGAGCTTCGGGCCGGCCCAGAAAAGCCTGTCGGCCGCAGCGGAATCCGTCGCCGACGTCGGCAGCCGCGCGGTGGGTGCCTCCACGAAGGCGGTCTACACCGTGCCGTCGAACTCGACGCTCATGGGGTCGATTGCCATGACGGCGCTGATCGGGCGCGTGCCGATCGATGGAACGGTCAACGACCCGTACCCGTTCAAGGTGCTGATCGGCCCGGATAACCTCACGGCCAACGGCATCGACATCCCCGACGTGGCCGGCGCCGTGGTCAGCGGCACGGCCTCGGGCGACTGGACGCTCTCGTGCGTGCGCGGGCAAATCCGCTCGGTCACGTTCGTGTTCCAGGACGGCACCATCCGCACGGTGCCGGAGGACAGCGGCAAGGGCGGCAGCAGCGGCGGCAACTCGGGTCACAACGGCGCCAGCATCCAAGCCGGCCTGGGCTGGATCAGCGACCCCTACGGCATTCCCTGCGTCAGCGGCGAGCGGCGCAGCAACGCCCAGCAGTACCTGGGCAGTCAGGCGCTCATCACCGCGGCCGGCGCCGGCGCGGCCTCGCTCATCAAGTCCGACAACGGCAGCGTGGCCGTGGTCGCCAACAGCAACGGCTCGCTGGGCACCGTCGGCATCAGCGGCAACGAAGCGATGGGCCGCATCCTCGCGGGCGGCGTGCGCGACATGGCCGATTGGGTCAACAAGCTCTACGGCCAGGCCTTCGCGGCGGTCTACGTGCAGCCCGGCGCCAAGGTGGCCGTGCATCTGGAGCAGCCGCTCGACATCGACTACGACGCCAAGGGGCGTCGGGTCCACCACCGCACCGGAGAAGCCCATGCCTCGGATCTGGATTGACGCGGCCGCCGTGCTGCTGGCGGCCACCCTGCTCGGCGGCTGCGCTACCAGCAAGGAGAAGCTGCTGCCGCACGGCGACAGCACCATGCTCGACATCTGGCATCGGGAGACCGGCGGCAGCGCGGGCGGCGGCCAGGCCGCGCGGCAACTGCTCGATGCGCGCCAGGGCCTGCGCCGGCCGCTGGTCGAGGCCGATGTGCAGGCGGCGCCCGGCGTGCAGGCGCGCTACACCCGTACCGCGCAGAACGAGATCTACCGCCAGTTCCACCGCCTGCCGAACCCCGACCTGGTGATGTACGTGTTCCCACACCTGGCGGGCACCGACCCGGTGCCGGTGCCCGGCTACAGCACGGTGTTCCCGCTCTACCAGCGCGTGCAGTACGCGATGCCGGGCGAGCGCGTGGAGGACTACTGATGGCCTGGTCGCTGTCGTGGTCACGCAAGGGCGACGCATCGCCTGCTGACGCCGTGGATGCGACCGATGATGCCTGGGCACGGCACGTGGCGGCCTTGGTGGCACAGGGTGTCGCCGAGCCGGGCAGCGCGCTCGGCCGGGGCCGGCGCAGGCCGGCCACCCAGGCCGACCACGATGCGCTCTATGGCGTCGCGCCGTCGTTCGCGGACTTGCTGCCCTGGGTCGAGTACCTGCCCGGCAGCAAGTGCATGTTGCTGGAAGATGGCCAGTCGGTGGCGGCCTTCTTCGAGCTGGCGCCGGTCGGCACCGAGGGCCGCGAGATGGCCTGGCTATGGCAGGCGCGCGATGCGCTGGAGAACGCCCTGCAGGACTCCTTCGACGAGTTGGACGACAACCCCTGGGTGGTGCAGCTCTACGCCCAGGATGAGGCCGACTGGGACAACTATCTGCGCTCCCTGGCGAACTACCTGCAGCCGCGCGCACAGGGCAGCGCGTTCAGCGACTTTTACCTGCGCTTCTTCGCCCATCATCTGCGGGCCATCGCCAAGCCGGGTGGCCTGTTCGAGGACACCACGGTGACGCGCCTGCCGTGGCGCGGCCAGGTGCGGCGCGTGCGCATGGTGGTCTACCGCCGCACGTCCGCGGCGCCGACCCCGCGGCGCGGCCAGTCGCCCGAGCAGGCGCTGACCACGATCTGCGACCGCCTCGTCGGCGGGCTGGCGAATGCCGGCGTGAAGGCTCGGCGTCTCGGCGCGGCGGACATCCACGCCTGGCTGCTGCGCTGGTTCAACCCGAATCCGACCTTGCTCGGCGCCACCGCCGAAGACCGGGAACGCTTCTACGCGCTGACCCGCTACCCGGAAGAGCGGGAGGAGGGCGAGATCGAACTCGCCAGCGGCACCGACTTCGCGCAGCGCCTGTTCTTCGGCCAGCCACGCTCGGACGTGCCCAACGGCCTGTGGTTCTTCGACGGCATGCCGCATCGGGTGATCGTGATGGATCGCCTGCGCACGCCACCCGTGACGGGCCATCTCACGGGCGAGACGCGCAAGGGCGGCGATGCCATGAACGCGCTGTTCGACCAGATGCCCGAGGACACGGTGATGTGCCTGACGCTGGTCGCCACGCCCCAGGACGTGCTGGAGGCGCACCTCAACCACCTCGCCAGGAAGGCTGTCGGCGAGACACTGGCCTCGGAGCAGACCCGGCAGGACGTGCAGCAGGCGCGCGGCCTGATCGGCAGCGCGCATAAGCTCTACCGCGGCGCGCTGGCGTTCTACCTGCGCGGCCGCGACCTGGCCCAGCTCGATGCGCGCGGCCTGCAGCTCGTCAACGTGATGCTCAACGCCGGCCTGCAACCGGTACGCGAAGAGGACGAGGTGGCGCCGCTGAACAGCTATCTGCGCTGGCTGCCCTGCGTGTTCGATTCGGCTGCCGACAAGCGCCAGTGGTACACCCAGCTCATGTTCGCGCAACATGCGGCGAACCTGGCGCCGGTCTGGGGCCGCAGCCAGGGCACGGGGCATCCGGGCATCACGTTCTTCAACCGCGGCGGCGGTCCGATCACCTTCGATCCGTTGAACCGCCTCGACCGGCAGATGAACGCGCATCTGTTCCTGTTCGGCCCCACGGGTTCGGGCAAGAGCGCGACGCTCAACAACATCCTGAACCAGGTGACGGCGATCTACCGGCCGCGCCTGTTCATCGTCGAGGCTGGCAACAGCTTCGGCCTGTTCGGCGACTTCGCGGCACGGCTGGGCCTCACCGTGCATCGGGTGAAGCTCGCGCCGGGCGCGGGCGTCAGTCTGGCGCCGTTCGCCGACGCCTGGCGCCTGGTCGATACGCCGAGCCAGGTACAGACGCTGGACGCCGATGCGCTCGACGAAGACCAGACCGATGCCGGCATGGCCGTGGAAGGCGATGAGCAGCGCGATGTGCTCGGCGAGCTGGAGATCACTGCACGACTGATGATCACCGGCGGCGAGGACAAGGAAGAAGCGCGCATGACGCGCGCCGACCGCAGCCTGATCCGCCAGTGCATTCTCGATGCGGCCCAGCATTGCGTGGCGGACAGACGCACGGTGCTCACGCGCGATGTGCGCGACGCGCTGCGCGAGCGCGCCCGCGACGCCACGCTGCCGGAGATGCGGCGCGCACGGCTGCTGGAGATGGCCGACGCCATGGATATGTTCTGCCAGGACGTGGACGGCGAGATGTTCGACCGGTCCGGCACGCCGTGGCCCGAGGCGGACATCACCATCGTGGACCTGGCCACCTTCGCGCGCGAGGGCTACAACGCCCAACTCTCGATTGCCTACATCTCGCTCATCAACACCGTCAACAACATCGCCGAGCGCGACCAGTTCCTGGGCCGTCCGATCATCAACGTGACGGACGAAGGCCACATCATCACGAAGAACCCGCTGCTCGCGCCCTACGTGGTCAAGATCACCAAGATGTGGCGCAAGCTCGGCGCCTGGTTCTGGCTCGCCACGCAGAACCTCGACGACTTGCCGAAGGCGGCCGAGCCCATGCTCAACATGATCGAGTGGTGGATCTGCCTGTCGATGCCACCCGATGAAGTGGAGAAGATCGCGCGCTTCCGCGAACTCAACGCTTCGCAGAAGGCGCTGATGCTCTCGGCGCGCAAGGAGGCCGGCAAGTTCAGCGAGGGCGTCATCCTGTCCAAGTCGATGGAGGTGCTGTTCCGCGCCGTGCCGCCCAGCCTCTACCTGGCGATGGCGATGACCGAGCCCGAGGAGAAGGCCGAACGCTTCCAGTTGATGCAGCAGCACGGCATCAGCGAACTGGATGCCGCCTTCCGCGTGGCCGAGAAGGTCGACCGTGCGCGGGGCATCGAACCCCTGGCGCTGGACACGTTGGCCTGACGGGAGCAACACGATGCGCATGCCTTCATTCGCCCGCCGTCATCCCTGGATCGGCCTGCTGATCGTGGTGACGATTGTGGTCGCCTCGTGGATGCTGCTGCGCGCGCCGCATCCGGCAACCGAGTCCATGTCCCTGGCCGCCGCCGGGTCCGAAGCGTCGAAACCGGCTGGCCCGCCCTGGCTGTATGGCCGTGCCGATGCGCGCTTCACGGTGGTCGGGTACGCCGACCTGGAGTGTCCGTACTGCCGGGCCTACTTCCCCGCGCTCAAGCGCTGGATCGACGCCCATCCCGAGGTGAACTGGCAGTGGCACCACCTGCCGCTGTCCATGCACGAGCCGGCCGCGACTGCCGAGGCACGCCTGGCCGAGTGCGCGGGCGAGACTGGCGGACATGCCACGTTCTGGCAGGCCGTGGCGTGGCTCTACTCGAACACCCGTGGCGACGGCCAGGGCCTGCCGGAGGGCCTGCGATATCCCGACCTCACGCCAGCCATGCAGGGTTGTCTCGACAGCGAGCGCCCCGATGCCGTCATCCGTGCCCAGGCGGTGGAAGCCGCGCAGCAGGGCATCGCGGCCACGCCGGCCCTGCAACTGCGCGACCGCGAGTCCGGCAAGACCCTCCTGCTGCACGGTCCCGTCGAAGGCGATGCCTTGCTGTCGGCCATCGACCTGCTCGCTGCCGGCAGCACGACCGCAGCCGAACCCGCCCATTCCCCAGACATGCCCGCCGGCGTTGCCGGTGACATGCCCAGGTAGCCATTGATCTTCAAGGCTGCGGCGCGGCTCGTCCGCGTTGATCGAAACCCGTTCGCATCGCATCCCTTGACGCGAACAGCCACCGCATCCGCGGTGGTGGATGCCCGCTCGTCACCTGCTCCATCCCCATCGTCCCCTGGAGGGTTTGCCCTCCACGGGCAGGCGCCCTCCGATCTCATCCATTGGAGGTTCGCCATGTCTCTTGTCATCGCCGACTCCCGCCCGGAGCCGCTCACCCTGATCGCCGCCCAGCACGAAAACTGGATCATCCGGCAGGCCATCACCCTGCTGGAGAACCGCGTGTTCAAGGCCGGTCCGGCGCTGGGCAGTCCCGCCGCCGTGCGCGACTACCTGCGCCTGAAACTGGTCGCGGAGCCGAACGAAATCTTCGCCGTCGTGTTTCTCGACAACCAGCACCAGGTGCTCGCCTTTGAGCCGCTGTTCAAGGGCACGGTCGACCAGACTTCGGTGTATCCGAGGGTGGTGGTCCAGCGTGCGCTGGCGCTCAACGCTTCGGCGCTGATCCTGGCGCATCAGCACCCCTCGGGGAACACCGAGCCCTCGGCCGCTGATCGTGCGATCACCGAGCGGCTGAAGAGCGCCCTGGCCACCGTCGATGTCCGGGTGCTGGATCACTTCATCGTCGGCAAAGGCAGTCCGTACTCGTTCGCCGAAGCCGGCTTGTTGTAGCAGCACCACCCCACGCGCATTCATTTCATCACCACGGGAGCCCTCGGCTCCCGTTTCCTTTCGCCGGTGCGCAGAAAATCGGGACTGACCGGTTTCGGTTTCTTTGTCGTTCCCTGATCTGCGTTGCGCTCGACTACGAGTCTGCATCGACTCCGCGGAGGCGCGACATGCCGGCTCATTCCCTCAACCTTCCTGCCGCCTCGCGGCGCCCCCTGGCCGCCAGGCTGGCCGCTGGACTCTGCGCCGCGCTGCTCGGTCCCATCGCGGCGGCCGCCGATGTGCTCGTGGTCACCGACGGCCGTCATCCGGTGCAGACCCCGGCCGGCGTGCGGATCATCGAGCTGGACCAGGCCACGCGCTTCGAGGTCGAACTCGCCGCGCACCTGCCGGCCGACCCGCAACAGGCCGCAGCCGTGGTGCGGCAGCGGTTGCATGACGGCGGCGAGGCCCTGCAGCGCCGCATCGGCCATGCCTACCAAGGTGTCGCGGATGCCTGGGGGCTGGGCATCGCCAAGATTCCCGCCGTGGTGGTCGATCGACGCTACGTGGTCTACGGCGAGCCCGACGTGTCCCGCGCCGTCGCGCGCATCAACGCCTACCGGAGCACGCAGCCATGAGCCTCCTGCTGGCACGCCGGCGCCTGCGCGCCACTGTCGCCTCGCTGCTGTTGGGCACGGCCACGTCGACGTTCGCCCTGGACACCGCCACCATCGTCTCGTCGGCGTTGTCCCCCGACTGCCTCGAATACCGCGTGGTCGGAATCTGCTACTGGCTGTACTGCACGCCCTTCGGCTGCTCGGTTCGCACCTCCGTCAAGGTGCGCCACTACGTCCCCGATGCGGTGGTGTCGAGCTACTCGAACACCGGCGAAAACCCGTGGCTGGAAGTCAGGGCGATGAGCATGCCCAACCCGACCGCCAAGGCTGGCGGTGACGGCACGACCAATCACGACAACGAGAACAACCTCGCCAAGTTCAAGAACGCCGATGTCATCGGCCATCCGGCCGGGCTGGTGTTCAGCCAGTTCGCCAGCGCCTCCGGCTACACCTGCGAAGGCGCTGGCACGGCCTTCATGCCGTATCTGCTGAGCACGCTCGACACGATCGCCTGGCGCTACAACATCCCGGAAGCGTTCTACCCCGAAGCGCTTATCCCCGGCCGGCGCGAAATCGGTACGCGCACCGGCCTGAACCTCTGGGGCAACGTGTATCCCCGCGGTGGCTTCCTGCACCAGACCGACGACCACAAGAGCGGCGCCGTGGTCGCGCAGCGCGCGGGCGACATCGTGACGCGCCGCAACCAGATTCACGTGTATCAGCCCCTGCTGGCCAACGCCCGCGACGGCTACTGGCCGGCCGGCGCGCTGATGGAGACCGACGCCTCGACGGGCAAGTGGCAGGAGCTGACGCCCACGCTCTCGAACAGTTGCGTGGTCTTCCCGCACAGCCGCACCCGCGTGCAGGCCCAGCAGGGCGACTACGCCTGGGCCTTGTGGCGGCCGTACTCCTGCTGCCGGCGCCGTGGCCAGGTCTTCCTCGGCAGCGTCGATTTCATGTGAGGAACCCACGATGAACGCCTCCCTCCCTGACTTCCTGCGTCGCGCGAAGTCGCACCTGCGGGCCACGCTGCTCGTGGCGGCCATCACGCTGGTCGTCGGCGTCGCCTGGGCGCAGACCCGCATCGACCCCAATGGCGTGAACGTCAGCGGCAGCGTGATCGGCGACGACGTGCTCTACAGCATCGGCGGCGGCCGGGCCGTGTCGATGGGTGGTGCCGGCAACATGCAGAGCATCGGCGTCGGCGTCGGCTGGAACAGCAACCTGATCTGCGGCGACATGAGCATCACCACGACGCTGCAGAACCAGCTCAACGGCATCACCAACGGCTTCCAGACGATCATGAGCAACGTGATCCAGAACGCCACCAGCGCCGTGGCCTCGCTGCCGGCCCTGATCATCCAGCGCGCCGACCCGGGTCTGTACAACCTGCTCACCAACGGCATCCTGCAGGCGCGCCTGGATTTCGACCGCTCGAAGATGACCTGCCGCGCCATCGCCAATCGCATGGCGGACATGGCCGGCGGCCAGGCCGGCTGGGACCAGCTCGCCGAAGGGATGGCGCTGCGGGATGCGGTCAGCAGCACCGATGCCGTCGCCGCCATCGAGCAGGCCGAGTCCAACAAGGGAAACAACGGCGTGCCATGGGTCGGCGGCGGCAACGCGGGCGGCTCCGGTCAGAGTTCGATCAAGGTGGTCGGCGACGTGACGCGCGCGGGCTACAACCTGCTCAACGGGCGCAGCGCCACCGATAGCTCGTCGATCGCGCGCAGCGCCTGCGGCAACCGCCTGACCTGCCAAACCTGGTTCTCGCCCCAGGCGGCCGCGGACTGGGCGACCCGCGTGTTGGGCGAACGCGAGCAGCGCACCTGCGAAAACTGCACGAAGACCCAGACCACGCCTGGCGTCGGGCTGACGCCAATGATCCAGGAAGAGTACGAGACCAAGCTGCAGGCGCTGCAGGAACTGGTGACGGGCGCCCGGCCGACGACGCTGGCCAATCTCGACGCAGCCGGCAGCAGCTCGCTGCCGATCACCCGCGGCGTGATCGAGGCCCTGCGTGACGAGCCCGACCAGGACGTGCTGGGCAGGCGCCTCGCGTCCGAGGCGGCGCTGTCCAGCGTGCTGGAGAAGGCCCTGCTGCTGCAACGCACGTTGCTGACCGGCAAGAAGGAGCCGAACGTCGCCGCCAACGAGCTGGCCGTGCAGGCGGTCGGCCAGGAGAACAGCGCACTGGAGCAGGAGATCAACAACCTCAAGACCGAGCTGGAGCTGCGGCGCACGCTGGCCGGCAACTCGGCGATGGCGATCATCCAGCGCCACAGCACCCGCGCTGCCGGTTCGCGCGGCGTCTTCGAGGGCGACACCACGCGCGACCGTCTGCGGGAAGTCCAGAAGCCGCGGAGCGGTACGCCATGAGCCGGCTGGCCTGGCTGCGGCTGCCATGGCTGTTCAACCGCCGCATCGGCTTGGCGCTGCTGTGGACCTTGCTGGTGGTCGCCGCCGCGGTGGCGGTGAACATCACTGGCATCCACGTGGTCGGCGGCGTCGAGGGCTGGCAGCACTGGCTGAAGGCGCACGCCGGCCACTTCTTCGTGTGGCGTCTGTGCCTCTACGGAGCGACGGCTTACGGCTGGTGGTGGATGCGTCGGCGCCTGTTGCGGCGGGAGCCGTCCCGCGAGACGCATCAGCGCCTGCTGTGCACGGAGATCGCGGCCGTGATCGCCGTGGTCGCGCTGGAAGCCAGCCAATTGTTGCAGCACGGCTGAGACCGGGAGGCAGGCATGACGCTCTACACCACGGACTACCTGGAGTATTACCTGACCCTGGTGGCTTGGGTGGTCAACAACGGCATCTGGAGCATCCTCGTGGCCAGCGGGGTGTTCGCGCTGCCGTTCGTGGCCATCGTGATCCAGGAATGGCTCAAGGCCCGCGGCGAAGGTGCGGACGAGGGCAACAAGGGCGTGCTGTCGTCGATGCGCATCGAGAACCGGGTGTGGGTGGCGATCGTGGTCATCATGTTCGCCGGCATCCCGTTCATCCCGGTGGATCTCGCCACGATCAAGTTCGACACCACGCGCTCCGCGCAATGCCAGGTCAACGTCCCACTGCCCAACGACACGGGCTGGTCCAACGTCTACACGGCGCTAAACGACCAGAGCGCGCTGGTGCCGGTGTGGTGGTTCTTCATGCACGCGCTGTCGAAAGCCGTGACGGGCTCCGCGGTGGCAGCGATTCCCTGCGGCACGGACCTGCGTCAGATTCGCATGGATGTGGATGCCACGCGCATCGACGATCCGGTGCTGGCACAGGAGGTCGCCGACTTCACGCACGACTGCTACGGGCCGTCGCGCGCCAAGCTGTTCATGAACCGGCCGACGCTCTCCGACGAGCAGATGAACGACGTCACCTGGATCGGGTCGAGTTACTTCCTCGACACGCCCGGCTTCTATGACACCTATCGCGCCAAGACCCCACGCACGGCCTGGCCCTACGACGCGACCCGCGATGCAGGGCTGGCACAGGTGGACAGCGGCGGCGGCTATCCGTCCTGCCGGCAGTGGTGGGCCGATGGCGGCCAGGGACTGCGCAGCCGGCTGCTGGCACAGGTCGACCCGGACCTGCTGACCCGCATCGGGCGCTGGGTGGGCTTCCTGTCGCAGAGCGAGGTCAATGACTCAGTGATCCGCGCCGTCGTCTCACCGCGGCAGCAGAAGATGAACCAGGGCGCCGTCTACACCGACTACGGCGGCCAGATCGACAAGACGCTGCCGAACATCGTCACGCGCGGCGCGAGCGACCTGGGGCTGACCGTCGGCTCGCTGGGCTTCTTTCCGGCGATGGACGTGGTGCGCCAGGCGCTGCCGATGGTGCTGGCGATGCTCAAGATGGCGCTAGTCATCTGCATCCCGCTGGTGCTGCTGATCGGCACCTACGACCTGAAGACGGTGGTGACGGTGAGCTGCGTCCAGTTCGCGCTGTTCTTCGTGGACTTCTGGTTCCAGCTCGCACGCTGGATCGACAGCACGATCCTGGATGCGCTCTACGGTTGGGGGTTTGGCGCGGACAGGCCGCACACGAACTTCGATCCGCTGATCGGCTTGAACAACGCCTTTGGCGACATGCTGCTCAACTTCGTCATGGCGATGATGTTCATCGTGCTGCCGACGTTTTGGGTGATGGCATTGGCTTGGGCAGGCGTGCGCACGGGAAATATCGTGCAGGGGTTGTCCACCGCCACCTCGGACGCCAAGGGCGCTGGGGGGCGTGGCGCTGGCATGGCAATGAGCGCCGTATCGAAGAAGTGACCGCCGTTCAGTCGTCGTCGGTCACATGCGGGTCGATGCGCCAATCGCTCTTGTCATAAAGCCCGAAGCCGTTGGGGCCTTCCCTCCACTCGGGTTGCGGTTCCTTTTGATCAGGGTCGTCGTGCTGCACGAGCCATGCAGCAGTTACCGCAAAGGCAAGCAGCAGGGCCAGCCAGAACGCGGAGTAGAGCAGCGCACCGAGCACGGCGAGCTTGACGATCCAGAGCACCGCCGTCGCCGCGCCCGCGGGCACCCCGCGCGTCACCAGCCAGCCGGCGACACGCTGCTCGCGGCGCACGTATCCACGCCAGGCACGGCCAGCCCCCCGGCCCAGCCGGTGGCTCCAGCGCCCGTTGTGCGTGTTGGTGGTCATGCTCATATGCCTCGGCTTCAGTGGTGCCTCACCTCGCGGAGCGGCCGGTCGTGGCCTGCCTTCCAGCATAGACCGCGATCAGGAGGGCGGGTTGCGGCCGGCAGAGCCGGGTTGGCTCGGGTCGCAGGTCGATTAGATTCTGCACGATAAATAAAACCTTATGCTACTTTCCATGCACGTTCTTGCAATGGCTCTAGGAGTTGATTGGATTATGTGTTATTTTTATAACATGGATGGAAATTCTCGGCACCAGGTAATCAAGCGACTGCAGGCGGGACTCCCCCGCGGGGCGCCGTTCGACCTTGCCACCCTGAGCCAGTTCGGGGTGTCGCCCCAGCTCGCCGCCCACTATGCCGACGGCGGGTGGCTCGTGCGCCTGGCCCATGGCGTCTATGCCTTCCCGAACGATGAGTTCGGGGTCTACGGTGCGCTGAAGTTCCTGCAACAGCGCGTGCCCGGCCTGCACGTCGGCGGCAAGAGCGCCCTGGCCCTGCAGGGGGTGCGGCACAACCTGGGCAGCCGGGAGGCGCTGGTGCTGTGGGGCGACGGTCGTTTCGCGTTGCCGGCCTGGTTCACTTCGCGCTTTCCGGCCCGCTACGTCCACGCCCGCCTGTTCGACTGGCCGGACACGGCGCTGGCCAGCAAGACCCTGACCACGCCGCCTGGCCTGCCCGAGGATCTGCGGGTGGCAGCCCCCGAGCGTGCCGTTCTGGAGCTGCTGTACGAAGCCGGCGTCAAGCAGAGCCTCGAAGAGGCCCGCAACCTCTTCGATGGACTGCGTTCCCCCCGCAAGGACTTGCTCGGACAACTGCTGTCCTGCTGCGCCAGCGTGAAGGCCGTGCGCCTGTTCCTGACCTGGGCGCGCGAGACCAGCCTCGTGGATGTCGACGCCCTGCTGGCGCAGTACCCGGTTCGCACCGGCAGCAACACGCGCTGGATGAGCCGGCTCGACGACGGCACCTTGCTGAGCCTGAGACCTCATGGATAAGACCTACGCGGACACCGTTCGCCTGCTGCTGGCCGTCGCGCCCGACGTGTTCGCCAACGACATCTTCGCCATGAAGGGCGGCACGGCCATCAACCTCTTCGTGCGGGACATGCCGCGTCTGTCGGTGGACATCGACGTGGTGTACCTCCCGTGGCAGACGCCGCGCGACGAAGCGCTGCAAGCCATCAACCAGGAGCTGGCCGCCATCGCCACGCGCGTTGCGCCACTGGGCGTGCAGACACGCCTGGTTCGCGCCAAGGACCTGGGAGACACCAAGCTGATCGTCGAGAACGACGCCAGCCAGGTGAAGATCGAGGTCAACGTCGTGTTCCGAGGCAGCGTGCTGCCCGTCGAGCGGCGGCCGCTGAGTGCCAAGACCAGCGATCTGTTCGGCGTCGAGTTCGAGCTGCCGGTTCAGGCACCGGACGAGCTGTACGCCAGCAAGCTGGTGGCCGCGCTGGATCGGCAGCACCCCCGCGACCTGTTCGACGTGTGGCAGCTCTACGAATCGGGCGACATCAGCGACGGCATGGTCGAGTGCTTCGTGATCTATCTGGCGGGCCACAACCGGCCGCCCCACGAAGTGCTGTTCGGCAACGACAAGGACATCGCCGGCGAGTACGAGCGGGCCTTTGTCGGCATGACCGAAGTGGACTGCTCCCTGGAGACACTGCTCGACGCTCGCGCCAGGATGCGGCGCGAGCTGCCACAGCGAACTGAGCACCGCGCACAAGCAGTTTCTGGGCGGGCTGGCGCGCGCAGAACCGGACTGGTCGCTGGTGCAGTGCCAGCACGCTGCGCAACTGCCGGCACTGCGCTGGAAGCTCGCCAATCTCGAAACCTTCCGCAAGCGCCGTCCCGACGACTTCGCAGCGCAATCCGCCGCCCTCGACACCGGCTTGGGCCAGAGCTGACGAACGTCCCGCAGCGCCCCACTTGCCGGGATTGCCCCATGCCGCATTCATCGTGGCACCCGCGCAGCTGCGGCCCTATACCCAAAGGCTTCCGTCAAAGGCCAAAGGGCTGGGAAGGGGCAAAGGAAGGGCGCCAAGGGGAAAGGCCCTATCCTGAAAAGGCCAAAAGGCGCCCCTGAGCAGCCCGTCATCCGGGGTTCGCCATGCTCTCGCTGTTCCAGCGCAAAAGGGTGCCACCCACCGCCGGCACGCCGCCCACCTCCGCCATCGAAACTCCGAAAGGGTCGATGCGGCCGGAGTCGGCCGCATCGCTGCTGGCCACGCCGCGCCGGCAGAAACTGCTGGAACACATCTGGCAGCGCACATCGCTCTCGCGCCGGCAGTTCGCCACGCTCTACCTCGCCCCACTGGAGCGCTACGCCGAGCTGGTCCAGCAGTTCCCGGCCTCCGAGAACCACCACCATGCCTATCCGGGCGGCATGCTGGACCACGGCCTGGAGATCGTCGCCTATGCGCTGAAATTGCGGCAGTCATACCTGCTGCCTGCGGGCGTCACGCCGGAGGCACAGGCGGCCCAGGCCGAAGCCTGGACCGCAGGCACGGCCTACGCGGCCCTGCTGCACGACATCGGCAAGATTGCCGTCGATCTGCACGTCGAGCATGCCGACGGCAGCGTCTGGCATCCCTGGCACGGCCCGCTGCGAAAGCCCTACCGCTTCCGTTACCGAAAGGAGCGTGAGTACCGCCTGCACAGCGCCGCCACCGGGCTGCTCTACGCGCGCCTTCTCGATCGGGACATCTTCGACTGGCTCTGCGGCTATCCCGACCTCTGGGCCGCACTGCTGTACGTGCTGGCCGGCCAGTACGAGCATGCCGGCACGCTCGGCGAACTGGTCGTGCAGGCCGACCAGGCATCGGTCGCCCAGGAACTCGGCGGCGATCCCAGCAAGGCGCTGGCGGCGCCCAAGCATGCGCTGCAACGCAAATTGCTCGACGGCTTGCGCTACCTGCTCAAGGAAGAATTCAAGTTGAACCAGGCCGGTCCGGCGGACGGTTGGCTGACCCAAGACGCTCTGTGGCTGGTGAGCAAGACCGTCTCCGACAAGCTGCGCGCCCATCTGCTGTCGCAGGGCATCGACGGCATCCCGGCGAGCAACACGGCGGTGTTCAACGTGCTGCAGGATCACGGCATCGTGCAACCGACGCCGGATGGCAAGGCGATCTGGAAGGCTACCGTCACCAGCGACGCCGGCTGGTCGCACGCCTTCACCTTCCTGAAACTCTCGCCGGCGATGATCTGGGATGCCGCCGACCGGCCGGCGCCGTTCGCAGGCCGTGTGCAGGTCGAAGAGGAACAAGCGGAGCCGACGCCGCAGGCGCCGGCGGTGCCCGATGGGCCGCGCGCGGAAGGCATCGAAGCTGCATCCGCGAGCACGACGCCGATCGCATCCGCAGCCATGGACACCGGCGTGGCCGCGCTGCTCGACCTGCTGGGCGACACCGCTCCACCCACGGCACCGGAGATCCCGAGTTCCCCTGTTGCCGAGCCCGAGTCGGCCCCTTCGACCGTGCCCCCGCCGCAGATGGGCCTCGCGCCTTCCCAGGATCGCGCGGAGCCCTCCGGGGCGCACTTCATGGCCTGGCTGCGTCAGAGCATCCAGACGCGCAAGCTCATCATCAACGACGCCAAGGCCCTGGTGCATACCGTCGCCGGTACGACCTATCTCGTCAGCCCCGGCGTGTTCCAGCGCTACGCGCAGGAGTACCTTCAAGTCGCCGCGCTGGCCAAGCAGGAGAAGCTGGAGGGGTGGCAGTGGGTACAGAAGCGCTTTGAGAAGCTGGGGCAGCACCGCAAGCAGCCGAGCGGGCTGAACATCTGGACCTGCGAAGTCACGGGGCCGCGCAAGTCGCGCCGGCTGCACGGCTATCTGCTCGCCAGCCCGGAGGCGCTGTTCCGGGAGACGCCGCCAGACAACCCATACCTGCGGCTCCTCAACGAGGCCGCAAAGCGCGAAGATTCAGCCCTTGGGGGCAAGGACAACGACGATCAGGGGTAGGCGTGCGACCGCTGTGCGGGCCGGCTTCAATCTGCGGATGGAGCCGACTCTGCCAGCTTGGCTTCGGTCAGAGTCATCAAGTGGGCGGAACTGCATTTCAGCGCACGGGCAATATTGAGGATGAGAGGGAGCGTGGGCACATGCTCGCCGCGCTCGATCTTGCCCATGTGCGACCGTTCGATGCCGGCCATGTGGGCCAGCGTTTCCTGAGCTATGCCCTGGTTGGTTCTTTCTTCCCGCACGGCAGCCCCAAACGCGATGGCTGGTTCCGCTTCGTAGGTAGTGGTGCCGGTGGGGCGGCCCCTTTGGATCGAACGCTTTGGCATTGCCAAGAGCGTCGAACACGGTCACGATTTAAACCACGTTAAACTTAACTCATCCAACGGCTTCGAGATCAGTTGCCACGAGTTCACCGCCTGGGGGAGCTGGACGTGGAATCGAGTGACATCACCGCCGAAATTCGCATGGCCGTCCTCGGCGAATGGGTGCCTCCCCAGCTCGCCGACGTGCTCGCCCTGCAGCGTGCCGAAGAGCCGGAGACTCATGCCGTCCTGGCCGGCTGGACAGATCCCGGTCGAGGCGCGGAGATGCCGGACGACGGCTTCGACTTCGCCTTGTCTGCGGTTGCCCGGCAGTGGCCTGGCTGGGTATGCGAACCGCTGTGGCATGACACGCTGGCGGTCGCCGTGGCCAAGCGCTCCCACCTGCTGGCCCACCGTGAAGTGCCGTGCGGGGAAGTGCTCAAGCAGCCCTTGATCTGCTCGCAGTCCACGGCCGATGAACCATGGCGCATGACCGTGCAGCGCGTGTTCGAGAACGCGCTGCAGGAGCGAGAGCAAGCGGTGGAGACATTCGATGTGGCGATGACGTTGGTTGCCGCCGGGTACGGGATCGCCATTGCGCCTGCCGCGAGACTGGCGAGCTACCTACGCCGAGGCATCGCCGTGCGGCCGCTGGCCGGCGCACCAACGATCGTGATGGCTTACCTGCTCCGCCGCGATGCTTCCTTGTCGGACACCCAGGCAAGATTCGCCCGCCGCGCGCGCTTGGTGTCCTGACAGACGCGCGGGGATCGCGGTTTCGCCACGATCCCGCATTCCTGCTGCTAGGCGACCCCGACTGTATGCGTCCGGCCAACCCACATTGAGTTTCGATAACCGGCCAGGGATGCTTGTGTCCACGGACTTTTGCACGGACACATGGACACTTCCGGGATGAGAGCGGCCTGGCGGCGGCACTCAGACGAGGCCAGGGCGCGGGCCAACGGACACGAGCCCTACGCGTACCTCAAGGACGTGCTTGAGCGGCTTCCCACCCACCCGGCAAGCCGCATCGACGAACTGCTGCCGCACCGCTGGCGCCAGACGACTTCAGTCTGACGCCTCAGCAGGCCTGGGCTGCACTAGGTGCACAACTGCACCGGTCGGATCGGCGACGGCGCACACACGACCAAACGCTGGTACGTCATGCGGAGCTACCAAGATCCTGCCACCCAAGGACTGGGCACGTCGAGCACATTCGTCGACATCGTCCACGGCAATGTACGAGTGCCAATAGGCGCCGGAACCAGGGGAGTCAGGCGTCGGGTTCATCATCCCTGCGACATCCCGGCCATTGCTCTGGAACAGCGTGTAGACGCCGAAGGACCCTGCATCTACCTCCCTTGAGGTCCAACCGAATAAGTCGCGAAAGAAGCTTCCGCTCGTCGGCTGATCGGGAGTGACCAACTCATGCCATATGAAGGGCGTCTCGTTCGGCATACGTGCTCCTTGGTCCCGCGGAATTCGTCCACAATACGATAGTTCAGGAGCGCCTCCTTGACGAACGGCAAACGCTCGTCGGGAAGGATGGTCAAGAAGGGTGGCCGAGGCATTTGAGGACGAGCGCCGACGAACCGGTCAAGATGACATGGCTGGACGCGTACCCCCGACTCGCGGCGGGGTCCATTCGCTTTCCTTCACGGCTGTGCTCACGGCCATGACGAGCTTGTCGAGATTGCTGGCCGTCACGCCCTCCAGCGCCGAACGCCCCCGCAGCGTCGAGCGCGGTTGCAGCAGTGCATGGTAGATCTGCCAAGGGTCCGCACCCCTGGTCAGCTTCAGGACGGACTGGATCAGCTCGTGCTTGAGTGGATCGAGGTGCCAGTCCGGCACGCGCTGGCCGCGGTTGCCCACGTTCAACGCCAGCAAGTTGCCCGCCTTGATCTCGTAGCTGATCCACCTGCGGGACTTGCCCGCCATCTTGGCAAACGCCGCGACGGGAAGGTTGTGCGGCGCTTCGAAGACATCGAACAGTTCCATCCTCTCGCGCTGAATGTCCGAAGGCGCCAGCGGCGCGGCCGATCGAGGGGGCGGAACCGCCGGCAGCCGATGTGCGGCGGCAGAAACCAACGGCATGGCGTCGCCCGGCTTCGTCACGAGCAGGATTGGCGAAGCGGCAACCGGCGTGGAGGGTACGCTTGCGGTTTGCTCATTCGGGAACGCGGGCACGCCTTCCAGATGCACGGTGAGCGGCATGCTGGCCGCCTCGACCTGGTTCTGCTCGAAGAGGTCGAGCCGATCGGCCCAGTCCTGCATCATGCGGCGACGCTGCTCCACGTACTCGGCATGGTTGTAGGTCGCGCTGACCTTGTTGGGATCGACGTGCGAGAGCTGTGCATCCACCCAGACCTTCGGGTAGCCGATCTCGTTGAGCGCGGTGGACATCGTGCCGCGAATCCCGTGTCCGGTCAGGCGTTCCTGATAGCCCATGCGCTTGAGCGCACCATTGAGCGTGTTCTCGCTGATGCGCTTCTTCAAGTCGCTGTCGTGCCGGAACAGGTGGCGCTGGGCCGGCTTGAACTCATCCAGCAGGTGCCGGACGATCTCCATGGCCTGAATCGACAGCGGCACGATGTAGGGCGGGATGTCCTTTGGCTGCTGCCGCTTCTTGCGCATATCCAACTGGAGTTGCTTCACGACGTCGGGCGGGATGATCCACAGCCCACGGTCCAGATCGAATTGATCCGGCGTCGCCTGTCGCAGCTCGCCGGTTCGCACGCCGGTCAGCAGCAATAGCCGCAGCCCGAGCTGGGTCTGCCGCCTGCCGCGATAGCTGCGCAGCCGCTGCAACAGCTTCGGCAGCTCGGCCATGCGCAGGAACGGGTTGTGGTTGACGGGTGGCAGCGGCAGCGCCACCACATCGAGATCGGCGGCGGGGTTCTGCTCCAGGCCCGGCACGATCACCAGCGCGTAGCGGAACAGTTGGTTGAACCACGTTCTGACTTTCTCGGCGACGGAGAGCGCCTTGCGCTTCTCGATCTTGGCGATCACCTCCAACAGGTCGGGACGCTTGATCTCATAGACCGACCGCTTGCCCAAGGCGGGCAGCACATCCTTGTCGAAGATGCGCGGAAGTATCGAGAGGGTCGTCTGCCGGCCTTCCTTGAGGCTGAGCCCGCGATGCTTGAGCCACTTGCGATACACCGCATCGAAGGTGTTCTCGTCGGCGAGCCGGACAGCGGTGCGCTTCTGCTTGCGGTGAACGCGAGGATTGGTGCCTTTGGCTAGCAGGGCGCGCGCTTCGTCGCGCAGGCTGCGGGCCTCGCGAAGCGTCACCTCCGGGTAGGTGCCGAGCGACATCCGCTTCTGCTTGCCCGCCCAGTAGTAGCGGAAGTGCCAAGTCCTGCCCCCTGCAGCCGTGACGGCCAGGGAGAGGCCATCCAAGTCAGGGAGGGTGTATGCCTTGCCAGTTGCCTTGGCCTGTCGAACGGCCAGGTCTGAGAGTGCCATGCTCTTGCTCCTGAACATGAGTCAGGAACCAGATGCTGGTCACGTCGACCTCGCCCCTCCATCAACAATCCGGAATCAGCCGCGCCCGCAAAAATGGACTTGTTTGTGGACTTAAAAGTCCCGGCTGTAGGCGGATCGCAGTGGACTGCGGCAGAACGTCAAAGAGAGGAAAAGTCCTTGTGTGGCAACGACTTGCAGACTCTCTTGGACTTCTGCGGAAGTCCGCAGAATGATGCAGTGGAGCGGGTTTCCGGAAACGCACCTGTACGACTGCATGGCGCCGACTGGCCGGCAGGCGAGTATCGAACTGTGAGACAACGCATAGACGCACGCGCCAAATTTGCCTAAACTTGGACCAAGATGGCTTAGAAAGGATTCCTACATGCTCCCCTCTTCCCGTACGGTCACCGCTTCCATGGCCGCCGTCCGTCTGCTCGGGGGTGAGGCTGTCCTTCACGCCATGCCACGCGTCCCGATGGAATGGATTCCGCTTCTGCGCCAGGGTTTGCCATCAGCCTCGATCGACGAAGCGATTCGGCTGACACGAATTACTCAGACGGATCTTGCGCGCGCCCTCAACATCCCAGAGCGCACCCTGGTGCGTCGCAAGCGCGAAGGCACGCTCTCGCCCGAGGAGTCGGCCAAGCTCGTCCGGTTTGCCCGGGTCGTGGAACGCGCTGAGATGGTGTTCGAGGATGCGGAAGACGCACTGAGCTGGATCCAAAGCCCCAACGCCTCGCTCGGCGGGGTGACGCCTCTGTCCCTTTTGGACACGGAGATTGGCGCTGACAGCGTGCTCGACACGCTCGGCCGCATCGAGCACGGCGTCTTCGCTTAATGCGGATCGTTTGGCGGATCACCACCGCACGGTTCGCGGCATCCGCCTTCAGCGGGGAAGGTGCGCGACTGTACGGTGGCCGCTGGAATCCGAAGGGCTGGCCGATGATTTACAGCGCCGAGTCGCAATCCTTGGCTTTGCTCGAACTGATGGTCCAGGACGATCCACTACGAGCGAACTACGTGCTGATCCCTGCGCAGTTGCCGGCCGATCTGCCCGAAACACGAGTTGATACCGAGACACTGCCCGCGGAATGGCGAACGATTGGCGCGCGCAGCGCGCTTCAGGAGATCGGCCGCACCTGGATCGACAGTGGCGATACGGCGGTGCTGAGTGTGCCAAGCGCCGTGGTGCCGGCTGAACGCAACTACCTCCTCAACCCAAGGCATCCAGACTTCACCCGCATCCAGATCGGCGCCCCGCTCTCGCTCGAGGTCGACACACGGCTGCTGCGCAACCTGGCTTAAAGAGGTGATCCACATGATGACGGCCCCCTCCCCTTGCCTCCCGGAAGTCTTCAAGTCGCTCGAGATCTCGCTGCTTGCAGCTCCCGCAGCAACGCCTGTCGTCGGCACCGGACAGCGTACGCCCATCATCCGCGCCAGCAACGATCGCGAGGCGGCCGCCCGCTTCCTGCGCGAATTCCAGGACTCGCCCCACACGCACCGGGCCTACAAGCGCGAAACCCTGCGCCTGCTCATGTGGTGTGAGGCCATCGCACGGAAGTCCTTCTCCGACCTGGTGCGTGAGGATGTCGATGACTACTTCGCCTTCCTGTCCGCTCCGCCCGCCGACTGGATCAGCCCCGGCCGGCACGAAGTTGGCTCGCCCGAGTGGCGCCCCTTCCGCGGGCCGCTCAAGGGCAGCTCGTTGCGCTACGTGAAGCTCGTCTGCGATTCGCTCTTCTCCTATCTAGTCGAGGCGCACTACCTTGCGGCGAACCCGTTCTCCCTGGCAAGGAAGCGGACACGGGAAGTCGCAACCGACGAACCGATTGCACCGCCCACCGCGCGTCGTCACCAGCTGCCCGACGACGCCCTGCAGCTCGCCTACGAGTGGATCAACGGGCTCCCCGACAAGACGCCCAGCCAGCGATGCCGGAAGATGCGCTTTCGCGCCACGCTCTCGCTTTTCCTGTTCACCGGTGGTCGCCTGAGCGAGATTGCCAGCGCCAACACACAGAACCTCGCGCACGAGAAGGGAAGATGGACCCTCTGGGTCATCGGCAAGGGCGGAAAGAAGGCAGGCCTGCCGCTCCCCCCTACCCTGGTTCGGGATCTCACCGAGTACCGGCTCGCCAACGGGCTACCTGCCTATCCGACGATGGGCGAGCGAAACCCCCTGCTCTCCAAGCTGCTGCAACCGTCCGAGGGCATCTCGGACAACATGGTCTATCGCGAAGTGAAGGCGATCCTGAAAGGCGCGGGCGAGATCGCGCATGAGCGCGGGCGGGATGACCTCGAGCACCTGCTCAAGCACTCCTCGACCCACTGGCTGCGCCACACCACCATCGGCGCGACGGTTGAGGCGACACAGGATCTGCAGCTGGCCCAGCAACTCGGCCGGCACAGTTCCGTGACCACGACCTCCATCTACTCGACCCTGGCCGACGAACAGTTCCACGACAAGGTCAGCGAGACGCTGGAAGGCGTCTTCGGTTCACTCTGAGGACGAGCTTTACTCGTCCTCGTCCTCATCATCACCCACTACGGCGTCGACGCCGGCGGCTGCGACGTCGACGGTCGTCTCGACGGCAGTTGCAGTGACGCTCACCGCTGTCGACGCCACGGTAACCGCTGCGTCCGCGACAGCTACGACCGCACAACCATTGAGGTGAAAGACAAGCAGGATCCAAGCAATATGCCTCATACGACATGCTCTTTGAGGGCAGGCAGGCTTTGTATGATCCGGACGCTCTCCAAGCTCACCCGCACGATCCGCTTCAGCAGGTCGACGATGTACCGCGGATCCTCCGACCACTGGTTCGGATCGTTCTTGATGCCAGAAGCCTTGTCGACCGTGACCTGGTAACGCTCCATGATCCACTCGATCGCCGACTTGCCGTTGACCACGTACTCGTAGGCCTCAAGCGGAATGTCACGCAGAACCAGGTGCGGGTTGTAGACGATGACGCTCTTGTCGGGCTTGCCGTCCTTCTTCCCGAAGGTCATCTTCGTCACCACGTAGTCGTCCGGTTCCATTATGAGGCGCTTCGCCTCCTCGGTCAGCGGAAAGGGGACGACCGACTCGTAGTTCACATGCCAGTCGCCCAGCTTGCGGCCGGCGGCTGAGAATGCGTTGAAGTCCTCGGCGAAGGGAATGCGCGGGAGCATCTTCTTGAGATCGGCCGCGAAGCGCTGTTTGTACTCGGGCGAGTGCAGGATCCCGTAGACGTACCAGAAGATGTCTTCTTTGGTGATCGTGGCGACTTCGTAGTGCTTGTGGAAGGCCTCCAAGGCCCAATCTGTTATCGCGTCACGGCGGACATAGCCATCAGCGTCAGGAGCCCCGGCGGAAGCGAACATCTCGCCCTGGGGCTCAGCATCGTCCTCAAGCTTCTCGTACCAGTAGAGGGGAAAGCACTGGCCGGTGTCCGTCAGATGCATGTTCGGAACATGGTCAGTGACGAGAACTGAATAGCCTTTGCGGTCAGCAACGCCTGTACTTGAGATCACGACATTACGATGCCGTGGGGTAGGGAAAAGTTTTGGAACTTGATAAACACGCTCGTTAAGTCGGCGGTTGAAGTACAGCCACTGCTTGTTGAATGGCCTGTACATACTCACTACTGGCGAACTCACGTCGTAGTCGAGTCGCTTCTGGCGCTTAGCGTCTTCTTTTAGGTTGTGCGTCCAACTGATCTTCGTCTGATCAGCCTCGACGACACTCTCAAACTCAGGACGCTGCTCTTTCTGCTTCCCTGCACATAATTCCGCATACCGCTTGAGGTCGGTGTTATAGATTCGAAGCATCCTCTGGACGTTGTCGGTGAGGGCGTCAAAACTGGAGTTGTAGACCCATGAGTCTCGATTCGTGACGACTCCCAGCGAGTAAAAATCGAATAGAACACTTGTTCCAAGACCATCCTTTTCGCCAATCAGCATGAAGCGCTCAAACGCTGGATCACGCTGGCTGGCCCAGTCCCCTTGAGCGTTCGGGGCGATCTTCTGCCAAGGTACCTCATCCAAGGAACCGAAGCTCTCGATGATGTCCAGTTTCTCCTGCTGGCTCAGGTAGTCGCCGATGTCGTGATAGTGCAATTCGCCACGGCCAATGTGGGTCGGATCCTTCACCAGGATAGTGATGGCAACCGGTGTCCTGAGCATGGTCACTGCTGCTGATGGCTTTTGCCGGCGGGATGATCAAGCAGCGTGATGGCGGAGGGGGGATCCCCCTCAGGGAACTTGAACAAACGAACCCCTCGGGGGAGTCTCTGGTTACCAAGCCAAGAGACCGTTCAAGTGTGCCATGTTGACCCGCAGCATTCGCAGTTTTTCCTGTTTCTGATTCGCCTCGATGAAGAACTCGCTGCCCAGGCGCAGGGTGCAGGGTGCCCATGCGGCGGCGTGCTCCATCGTGCCAACTATCCCCGCAAGCCCCGTGGTTGCCCGAACGCCGCTTTACGCGACGCGTTCTCGTCCCGGCTGAGCTTTTGCTGCAGCCGTTGCCGCCGACGCACGACCTCGATGTCGGTGCGCTTTCTGGGCCGGCGCGTGTATCTGGGCTTGGTGGTGGTGCTGTGTTCTGCCCGGCATGCCGGGCAGAACACAGCGGCGGCGAGGCTGTGCGAGGCGCTCGCGGTGCCGCTGCGCACCCTGCAGCGCTGGCGACGGTGGTGGCGTGAGGACTTCATGCAGACGCCGCTGTG
Organism: Thauera sp. 63; assembly: GCF_000310165.2. NCBI lineage: Bacteria > Pseudomonadati > Pseudomonadota > Betaproteobacteria > Rhodocyclales > Zoogloeaceae > Thauera > Thauera sp. 63. Next base: position 132,610 of record NZ_AMXC01000004.1, on the reverse strand, counting down.
GCAGGCGATGTGCGCCCGCTTCATGCCACCGGTGTCGGCCCAGGGGCTGCCGGGCGAGCTGCTCGCACGCTTTGCCGGCGAGACCACCGAGGCGCTGCAGCGGCTGCTGCGCTTTCTGGCGCCGCTCACGGTGCGCGCGGTCACGCTGCCCGAGGGCCGCTGAGTTCCCGCAGAGGATGCAGATCGCCACCGACGCCGAGGCTTCGTAGCCTGCACTCCCAGTGGCGCCACCACCCCGGTGCGCCCGAACCGGGAGTCCTCTTGAACACACCGACCGATCCCCCGCAACGCGATCGCTGGGCGCGGCTGCGCTTCTCGATCATCGGCCCCTTGCTGGCCGCACCGCCCGCGCCGGGCGAGGCGCACGGCGCACTGGCCACGCTCGCCGCCCGCACCTGGCGTCATCCCATCAGCGCACTGGACGTACGCTTCGGACTGTCGACGATCGAGCGCTGGTACTACGCCGCACGCAGCGCCGCCGACCCGATCGCCGTCCTGCGCGACCGACCACGCCCCCGGGGCCGCTTCGCGAGCCTGGCACCGGGCGTCATCGACGCCCTGGTGCAGCAGTACCGCGAACACCCGGGCTGGACCGCGCAACTGCACGTGGACAATCTGCGCGTCGCGCTCGCCGGCACCGGGCTGAGCGTGCCGTCCTATCCGACGGTACGCCGCTACCTCAAGGCCCAGGGGATGTTCCGCCAGGCGGCGCCCAAGCGCACGAGCGCGGGCGCGGTGCTCGCGCGCGACCGGCTCGAGCAGCGCGAGGTGCGCAGCTTCGAGCTCGATCATGTCTCGGCGCTGTGGCACCTGGACTTCCACCACGGTGCGCGTCGTGTGCTCACCCGCACCGGCACCTGGGAGAAGCCCTTCCTGCTGGGCATCCTGGACGATCGCTCGCGCCTGGTCTGCCACCTGCAGTGGTACCTGGACGAGAGCGCGCAGAGCCTGGTCCATGGCCTGTCGCAGGCCTTCATGAAGCGCGGACTGCCGCGTGCGCTGATGACCGACAACGGCGCGGCCATGCTCGCCGACGAGACGGTGTCGGGCCTGAACCGGCTGGGGGTGCTGCACCAGACGACGCTGCCGTACTCGCCCTACCAGAACGCCAAGCAGGAGTCGTTCTGGGGGCGCATCGAGGGGCGGCTGATGCCCATGCTCGAGGGCGAGCCCGCACTCACGCTGGAACTGCTCAACCAGGCGACCCAGGCCTGGGTCGAGCAGGAGTATCACCGCACGCTGCACAGCGAGATCGGCACCACGCCGCTCGCGCGCTATCTGGCCGGCCCCAACGTGCGCCGCGATTGCCCCGCCCCCACGGTGCTCGCCGACGCGTTCCGCATCGAGGTGCCACGGCGCCAGCGGCGCGCCGACGGCACCGTGACCCTGCACGGGCAGCGCTTCGAGATCCCGTCGCGCTACCACGCGCTGGCCGTGGTGCACCTGCGCTACGCGCGCTGGGACCTGACCCGGGTCGATCTCGTCGATCCGCACACCGGCGCCGTCCTGTGCCCGATCACCCCGCTCGACAAGTCCGCCAACGCCGAGCGCACGCGCCGGCCGCGCGCACCGAGCGTGGTCGATCTGTCGCCGCTGCCGCCCTCGGGCGTCGCGCCGCTGCTCACCCAGTTGCTCGCCGACTACGCCGCCACCGGCTTGCCGCCGGCCTATCTGCCTGCGCCGCTCCCCGTTGCCGACAAGGACCTCGCATGAACACCAAATTGCTGGCCCTCTACGGGCTCAAGTGGCACCCCTTCACGACCGAGGTGCCCACCGAGGCGATCCATGTGCCCGCGCGCCTCGAGCACTTCTGCTGGCGCATCGAGCAGGGGTTGATCGGCGAGGGCGGCTTCGCGATGATCCACGGCGATCCGGGCACGGGCAAAAGCGTGGCGCTGCGTCTGCTGGCCGAGCGCCTGGCGCGCCTGCCCGATCTCACCGTCGGCGCGATCACCCATCCGCAGAGCAACCTCGCGGACTTCTATCGCGAGATGGGTGATCTATTTGGCGTGCCACTGCGTCCGCACAACCGCTGGGGCGGCTTCAAGGCCTTGCGCGAGGCGTGGTTCGCCCATCTGGAATCGACCCGGCGCCGCCCGGTGCTGCTCATCGACGAGGCCCAGGAGATGAGCCCGGCGGTGCTCTCGGAGCTGCGCCTGATGGCGAGCGCGAAGTTCGATTCGCAGTCGCTCCTGTGCGTGGTGCTCGCCGGCGACGCGCGCCTGCCCGAGAAGCTGCGCCGCGAGGAGCTCATCCCGCTCGGTTTGCGCATCCGTACCCGGCTCGCCACCGAGGCGGCCAGTCGCGAGGAGCTGTTCGCCTGCCTGCAGCATCTGGTGAGCACAGCGGGCAATGCCAGCCTGATGAGCACCGCCCTCATGCACACCCTGTGCGATCACGCCGTCGGCAACTACCGCATCCTCACCACGATGGCCGCCGAGCTGCTCGCCGTGGCCGCCCACCGCGACCTGCCTCAGCTCGACGAGAAGCTCTACCTCGACGTCTTTGCCCCGCCCGAGACCGTCGTCCCGCGCCGCGCCTCGGCCCGGCGCTGACCGCCCACAGGAGTCCCATCATGCACAACCACCCCCAGAGCGCACCGCTGTCGTGGCCGGAACTGCCCGATGAGGCGGCCGTGGCCCTTCAGGGCGTGCTCCACGACTTCATCATGCTGTTCGAATCCCACTACCTCGGCCATATCGAGCGCTACTACCGCGAGCGGTCGCGCGAACCCCTCATCGAACCCGACTTCATCCAGCCCGATCTGTTCCGCTCGGCCTACCCCGACGATCCACCGTTCTGAGCCGTCCTCAAGCACAAACGCCGCCCCTCAGCATCACAGGGCGGCGTTTCCATTCGGCGGTGCGCTTCTGCACACCATCGCGCTACGTGATCATCGGAGCATCAAATCGGCTGACCACACTCAGTGTCCTCGATCCCGAACCGAAAATCTTGCCGCCTTCACGACGAGACTCTTCCCCAGCAGTGCGCTGATCTCCTCGTAAATTGAAAACATACAGGTGGCTGAAATCCTCGGTTAGGCACTTGCGTAACCCATCCATGTTATTGGCATTAATAAAGGAGCCATTGGTCACGAAGGCTACGATGCCACGCTCAACGATACGATCTGATGCCCAACGAATCGCACGGATGTAGGAGTCATACAGATTCTTGACCAGCTTTGCTGAGGAACTCGCTGCGTAAGACGAGCGGATTGCTGAATCGAGCGTCGGATAGGCCAGGTTCTTGTTGTTGTCACTTTCGCTATCCTGCTGCGCCGAATAAGGCGGATTCCCGACGATCACCCGGATCGGCTGCGCCAGCTGCCGCTCGGCACGAGCGTTGTTCTCCGGCAGCACGACCTTGTCGACGAGGTCGTTCTCCTCGGTCATCTGGAAGGTGTCGACCAGAATCATGCCGTCGAAGGGACGGTAGTCGCCGGTCACCCCGTGGTAGGCGGTTTCGATATTGATCGTGGCGATGTAATAGGCCAGCAGGACGATCTCATTGGCGTGCAGTTCATGGTCGAACTTGTGCGGCAGGTGCTCAGGATCAATTAGACCGGACTGGATAAGCCGCACCAGGAACGTCCCAGTACCAGCGAAGGGGTCAAGGATCTGGACACCGGAACTGGCGAGCGACTCCCCAAAATGCTTGCGCAGCGCAACATCTGCGCTCCTCAGGATAAAGTCGACGACCTGGATCGGGGTGTAGACGATGCCCAATCGCTCGGCCATTCTCGGAAAAGCGTTGTGGAAGAAGGTGTCGTAGAGGTTGCGGATGATGTCCTGCTTGGACTTGTCGCTTTTGGCGAGACTGACGCGCTCACGGACGTTCTCATAGAACTTGTCGAGGCCTTCGGTCTCGGACGTTATCGCCGATTCACCAAGGCGGTCTACGATGCGCTGTAGCGCCTTGCCGACCGCGTTGTGCTCCGGGAAGTTGGTGGCCGCGAAAAGCGCCTGGAACACCGGCAGGGTTAGGACATGCTGGGCGAGCATCTCCACCGCTTCACCCCGCGTCACCGCCGGATTTAGCGTGTCCTGCAGCCCTTTCAGGAAAACGTCGAACTCAGCGGCGAGCGCCGCATCGCGCGCCAGCAAATCTTCGATGCGGGCGATCAGGCGCTCGGCAACCTGGCCGATGCTCTTGGCCCACTCGCTCCAGTATTCGCGATCGCCGAGCTTCTTCGGGATCGCCGCATAGACGGCCTCGTTGATCGCATCGATCGGCAGATCCGGGAAGTCGAGCGGAAGCATCTCGCTCTCGCCGCTGCGATCCTCTCCCGACTTTCCGCCCCCACCGTCGAGGACAGTAATGCGGCGCCGGAACTCGGCCTCGTCGACCAGGCTCTCATCGTGCGCCCGCAGCGCCTTGATGACCTTCCAGATGCCTTTGAACTGCGGGTCACTGTCGATGTAGGCGTTGTAGTCCTTCACCTTCTCCGAGGGCATGCACACCGGCAAGATGATGTAGCCGTACTTCTTGCGGCCGGTGCGGTCCTTTCGCATGACGCGGCCGACCGACTGGACGATATCGACGATCGACTCGCGGGTGTCGAAGAAGACCACCGCATCGAGAGTCGGGACGTCGATCCCCTCGGACAGGCAACGCGCATTCGAGAGGATGCGGCAGTCGCCCGCCTCGAGGTCTGCCTTGAGCCAGTCGAGGGCGCGTTTGCGCGTGAGCGCGTTCATCGTACCGTCGACGTGGTCGAGGTCGCAGCGCACCATGCCGGTCGGCTCGGCTTCGTCGTGGGCCTGCTGATAGACGGCGACCAGGTCCTTGAAGATGTCCGTCGTCTGCTTCGAGAGCTTGATCGACTTGGAGAAGGCCACTGCCCGGCGCATCGGCTCGACGTCTTCGGTGAGCGCCTCTTCCTGGCCGTCCTCGCCGACCGCCACCAGGCCCCGCTTGGAGAGCCCCTTCCAGCTCCCGATGATCTTGGTCGCAAAGTTGATGTCGATCGCCTTCTTCTCGTCCAGGCGGTAGGCGTTGTTGAAGTTGTTGGCGAGCTTGGCCATCTCGTTTTCACGGACGGCGACGATCAGCACCTTGTACTCGGAAAGCAGATCGAGCTCGACGGCCTTGCCAAAGCCGAGCCGGTAGAACGCTGGACCGAAGGTCTCCTCGTCATCCATCGAGAAGAGCACCGCATCGGAGTTGTTCGCTTTGGTCTTCGATGCCTCGGCGTAGATCCGCGGCGTAGCCGTCATGTACAGCCGCTTGGCGCCGACGATGTTCTCGTTGTGATGGACCTTCACAAACTCCGACGGGCTCTCGCCTGGCAGCGTCAGGCCGGTCGTTCGGTGGGCCTCGTCACAGATGATCAGATCGAACTCGCCCAACCCCTGACGCTGGGCGTCAGCCACCACCTGGATGGATTGGTAGGTGGAGAACACCACCGTGCGCCGATCGGGCGAAAGCACGCTCGCCGCCTGGGCAACTTTGCGGGCATCTGTAGTCGCGGGATACGCTAGATCATGTGTGCTGATGTCCTCCTCGTCCTTGCCGACTTTCGTGTCCGAGCACACGACAAAGGCGTGGAACGGCTCGATCGCCTCCGACGACCACTCCCGAAGCGTCTGGCCGACTAGCGAGATCGAGGGCGCCAGGAACAGCACTCGGCCCGTTGCCGGCGTCGCCTGCTCCATCAGCCGTAGCGAGGTGAAGGTTTTCCCGGTACCGCAGGCCATGATCAGCTTGCCGCGATCGACCTCCTGAAGGCCCTCAAGGATCTTGGCCACCGCCTCTTCCTGGTGGGGCATGAGCGTCTTCTTCTCGCGCAGCCGAATGTCCTGAATGCGCTCGAGGCTGAACTGACTCCAGTCGATCGGGCTATCGGCCAAATCCTTGAACCACAGGCGCGAGACAGGAATGGCCTGATTCTCGAGCGCCTTCTCGGCGTTGCTGCTCCACTTGTCGGTCGTGGAAACGATCACCCGGTGCGCAAATGATCGTTCGCCCTGGTTGGTCGAGAAGCGCTTGCCCGAGGCTGTGAAGAAAGAGTCGATATCGGCCTTCTGCAGGGCGTAGTCCGGATCGTAGAACTTGCACTGGATCGCCCAGTAATCGCCTGTTCCACGCTCACGGGCGACCAGATCGATGCCTACATCCATGCCGCTACGGTCCGGCCACTCCGACCACAGCCAGACCTCGGCGAGTCGGTCAGCGTACTGCGGGTCAACCAGCAGATAATTGGCTATGAGTCGCTCGAACTTGTCGCCCATCTCGCGGTTGGACCGTGCCGCTTCCCGAAACTCGGAGAGGATGTCATTCAGGGTTGTCATTCTTTTTCAGCTTTGTGTTGGTAGCGAAATACTTATCGCATACCGTCCTGTGGACGACGACATAACTAGAACTGCAAGGGGATACCGCTCTAAGGATATCAGCACATCAGCCATTACCTGTCCTGCCCTAGGGCGATAGCCAGGCTCTGAGAGACTTTTGCTCGTGCTTCACAAGAAAATGGGGGCACCGCGGTGCCCCCATTCATTGTCACACTGCAATCTTACCGTGTGCCCGTCTTGAGCTTGATGACGCCGCGGGCATCATCGTGAGCATCCTGCTCAAGCTGCTGCTTCGTCGGGGACTGAATCGTTTCGATCGAACCCGAGATGCTGGCCCCGTCATAGACGACGAACTTGCCGCAGCGGATCTTGCCGACGACGACGGCGCTGGGCGCCAGAACAAGCGTGCCTTGGACTTCGATATCGCCCTCCACCTCGCCAAGAATGAAGGCACGAGGACCGACGAGCGAGCCTTCGACGCGTGCGCCCTTCGAGAGGATGCACAGCCCGTCCTCGGTGCCGAAGGTCACGTTGCCGGCAATCACGCCGTCGATCTTCAGTCCGTCCGAGAACGAAAGATTCCCTTCGAGGCGCGACTTTGCGCTGATCACCGAACTGATCTTCTCCTCGATGGGATTGATGCTGATCCGCTTGGGAGCATTGTCCTGACGGATCATCGAGAAGTTGGTGCGCTGGTTGCGTTGAGCAAGCTGCATGGTCGACTCCATTCGTCTCTCCGGATCAGGGCTTCACGCGGATGACGCTGCGATCCGTGATGACTGTCATCGCCACAGGATCGATGCGCTCGATGCGTTCACCCGAGGGCAAAAGGTCATGCACGCGATACGCGGCATCCCGGCCACCGGTGCTCACCACCAGTTGGCCGTCAGTGAATGCACGCAAACCGATCTGGGATGCGGTCACGACCATCACGTCACGTACCGTCTCGGGCTCTTTGCTCGACGGCTCTGCAGACTTGGTGCGTTGAGCGGTCTCGGTCTTTCGGGGCGCCGGCGCCGAGGCCTTCTTCGGCTCAGCAGGCGGGACCTTCTTGGTTTCGACGGCAGGCTTCACCGCTGCCGGCTCAGCCGCCTTCGCCACCTTGGCAATGGGCGCAACAGGGGCTGGCGCAGGTTGTGAGCTGACCGGCGCCGGCGTAGCGACCGGTGCTGGAGCGGGTGCGAGTGCGGGCGTGGGAACTGCAGCTTGAACCGGGGCTACGACCGGAACATCGGTCACGGCTTGAGATGCAGGCTGGGGCTGTTGGACCTGCTGAACAGGCGCTGGGGCAATCGCCTCGGCGGTGGCCGGCTCGCCTCCTGCTGCAGCGGCCAGAAGTTCGGCTTCAGCGGCGGTCTCAGCGATGACTGGCGCGGGCTGGGGCGCTGCGGGCGCGGCTTCGGCAACGGCTGTTTGCTGCGAAGCCGAGTCGGGCATGACTGCCGCCGGCGCCGGGGCGACCGGAAGCTGATCAGCCACAACAGCTTGCTGCGGAGCCGCCGCTTCAGGCGTGGCGAAGGGGTTGCCCGCCGTGGTCGGGCCGGCTTCAACACCCGAGAGGGCTGCGAGATCCAGCTTCTGGTTGTTCCCTTCGAGAAGCGCATGGACTTGCGGGAACTGCAGCGCGGCAGCACCGCCGATCACCACCCCTGCGATCGACAAAGCGAGAATGAGTTTCTTGCGGCTTTTCTTCGGGGGCACCTGCTCGACGAACTCGGTGTCGATGACGTCCTGGGGTTCCAGATCCAGTTCGATATTGGGCGCACTCCCTCCACCCATGTTGTTCATGATGATGGAGTCGTTAAAGCTGTCTCGCGACATACATTCCTCTTAGGTTTCGAGTCCAGGTTCTCCGCGGCACAGGGTGCACAGCACCAGTTGCGGACCACAACCCAGCCTCTCACGAGTCATTTCGATTGCAAGGCCTGGGCATGGCGCCTGCTGCTAACTCGAGGAAGTGTATGTCGGCGAAAGAAGCAGCATCCCTTCACAAAACAGCCAAAATCCGGGGTTTTACGAGGGAACAAACGTCGCCCCGCACCACGTCGTGGTTCCATCGTTGGCAATGCTGTTCTCCCTTATCTATGGTCAGAGTGGTATGAGGGGAGGATGCCGCCATGTTCAGTGAAATCCGCGCTGGCCTAGTTCTGGCATGTTTCTTTGCTGTCTCGGGAGTGGCCTCTGCTTGTCCATCAGGCCAGTCAAGAGGAGCGTTCGGGTGGTGCTACCCGAACGTAGGCGGCGAGGTGGGAAAGACATGGGAGAAGGGGAAGAAGGAAGCCAGCAACTTCGAGAAGGACATTCGGGCCTGGATCGAGACGGGCAAGTGCGGGGGCGACTTATGCGACGCGGTCGATGCATCACTGAAGTTCGGAAAGCATCAGGTTGACGATTTCGGGGTCAGCCTCGACAAAGCTGCCGAGCGCCTCAAGGAAGGTAAGCCTCTTGATGCGCTTTGGCACTTGCACACCGATTACGTTGTCAACACGCAGGAGAACGCCGCCGAGGCCGCACAAAGAAGCGCCGTTCTTAGAGCGACAGGCCAAATCGCGGCAACCGTCTACGGCGGGTACCAAGGCGCAGCAGCCTACACCGCTTGGCTGACCTACCATGCGACTGGAAGCTTCAATGAGGCGATGCGTGCCGGAATAATCTCCGGCGCATCAGCCGCTGCTCTGGACACCATATCCTCCATGGATTTTGAAGGGGTCCGCCGCGTCGCTGCCGAGTCAATAATGACAAGCGCAGTAAATGGGATTGCGGTCGCCGCCTCGGGCGGAGACGAACAAGCGGTTCGTGAAGCTGTCGCGTTGGCGATGACGACCGTCGTGCTCCGCGAAGGCTATCGAAGGCTTACCAACCTGGATCTCGACAAGCAACGGCTGAAGTCCTCTACGGGGCCAGCCTATTGCCTCGCCGAAGTACCGACCACAGAGTATCTCAACGGCGGCCCTGGTCCATCGTGTTTGGCGCCCCCCTCAGCGTATGCGAGGCGTGCTGACGGCTCAGTGGAGTTTGAAGGCAATGGCCCCAAGGTGAATTTCAAGCTTCTGGACCCCGATCGTCCGCATGTTGGTACATGGGGCACAGCGGAGATCTCCCCCCTCAACATCTCTGCCGAGAACTCTGCGTTCATGACCGGGGTGTCTCGGTTACCGGGGTGGAATGCGATGTCTGTAGTACACGATGAACTTAGCATCCAGATGAAATTTGATCTGCTCCCTGGTGGCATCATTCCCACGGTGGCGACAATACCTCCCGCAATGGTTGCGACTTACATCGGATCAGGGAACAGCATTCATGACTCGATCCGTGACACCTTTGCCAAGCGTGCTCAGGAGAGAGAGGCCGCCTCAAACTCAAACGGCACGGGAAAGGCGCCTCCCGCCCGAATCGACGAAGCGTCGACACGAATGTTGCCGCTCTTGGCTGCCGGGCCAACCGAGAGGATGCACCTCATCTGCGGCTTCGAAGGGGATGCCCCTGGCACGCTGCGGAGTCGCACCGACGTGCTTGTAGTCGTTGCAGCCGACGGGGCACCACTTGCGGAGGACGGTCGCATCTGCGACGTGCAACAGAAAACCGGTGATCACTTGTATGCACTCGGACATGCACACCACCAGATCAACTACTGCCACGGTGTTGCGGAGCGGATTGCACTCAACAGACAGCGCCGGGGCGGAGTCTGCTTCGCCAGTACGGGCATGCTTGTGACCTCGAAGCAACCAGCGGCCCAGTTGCAAGCAAATGCTCGGTAAGTACGCCTCTGGCGACCCGAATGGGACTGCTGCAGTTCGAAGGAATCAGGTCTCGTCCGGCTTGATTTCCGATTTCGTGATCCGCATCGTGCCATCCGGGTTCCGGCCCGTCTGGAAGCCTCGCTTGGCGAACAGCGTGTCCAGATGCAGTCTGAGCGCCTCCATCACGATCGAGGTCTGGCTCGCTCCGTAGGTCGTCTGCGCCATCCACTTGAGCATGAGGTACTCGTGCTCAGGCATCTTGATCATGACCGTTTGCTTGTAGCGCGGGTCGCCGCTGATCCATGGCATCTCGGCCCCCTCCCCTGCCCCGCTTGAAGCAGGCGCAACAGGCACGGGCGTCTCCACTGGCGCTTTCGGTTTGGCGACGGCATCGCCTCGCTCGATGAACGCCTGGGCTGCAGCCGACTCGATCAGCGCCTCCTTTGGCTTGCTCAGGGGCGGCGGAACGATTCGCTTCATGTCCGGTTTCACGGTTGCACTCCTTCGATCAAGCTCGATGCCTCGGGCCGCTCGCCGGCGAGCACCTTCATCAGCTCGGTATGCACGGATTCCATCTCCATCTGCGCGCGTGCCAGTGAATCAGCCTTGCCGGGCAGCTCATGCACCGCCCTGCCCTCACGCGCTGCGGCGATGAAAGAACTGCGCTGGCACACGAAGTGCGGGCTTACATAGAGACCCGAGTAGGCGGAGAGGAACTCACGCAGCGCCAACACCTCCTGGCCACGGGCGGCGGGCGACGGGCTGAGGCCGTTCATCACCACCATTACCTTGAGTCCCTCGTTGATCGAGCGCACGTTCGAGATCAGATCCTCGAAATCCTGGTGAAACACCCACGCATCGAAGTTGCTGGGCTTGACCGGGTACAGCAGCACGTCGGCGACCACCAGCGACGCACGAAGCTCAGGCGAGTTGTGGCCTGGCGCGTCGATGAACACGTGCTCGTAGTGCTTTGCCATCTCGACGGCCGAGCGCTTCAGATCGCCGCCCGTCTTTTCGATTGCCACGACCTCGGGGGTCAGGCCCCGCGACGCTCGCAACGCGACCCAGTTCGACGATGACCGCTGTGAGTCCGCGTCGATCAGCAACGACCCCAGGCCCTTCGCCTGGTGCATGGTGATCAAGTTCGTCGTGATGGTGCTCTTCCCACACCCGCCCTTGGATGAGCCGACAACGATGATTGGCACAGGGAATACCTCCTAGTGTGGTGAGCGCATGCTCGACCTTGCAGAACTGATGATGTGCAGCATTCTAGTCGAGCAAGCATCAATTTGCCGGCCAACATTACCTAGCCTGCTATCTCTAGCCTAGACAGTATAGATTACTAATGCTAGAGTTTAGCGCATAGGCCATACTGTCTGTTCAGGAGTAGTTCAAGATGACTAGCCCGCTCGTGCTGCCCAAGACTGCGAAAGAAGCGCAAGAAATGCTGCGCGCTGCAGGTCTTCCGGAACTGACGCCGGCCTTGATCGCTGAGATCGTCAGCAAAGAGGGCGAGGACTTCAAGAAGGCTCTCGCCACGGTCGCTCAGGGCAACGTCGACCGCGAGAATCCCAGCCTGCGCTATTTGCTACAGATCATCGGCGCCTGCGTGCCGGCCACACGCGCGGTACTCGAACGGCTCGGTCTGTGCGGCGTCGCCCTCAGCGCGCTCATTGAGATCAGCAAGGCAGAGGGCCGAACCTTTGTCCAGGCGATCCGGGCGATCAACGGCAATGAGATGTCGGCCGAGCACACACACGTCAGGCAGTACCTGACCAGAGTTGTAAGTCCGCACGCCACTGCGGCCCCAGGGGATCACGCACCGACCGCAGGGGCGCAGTCGCAGAGCGCAACCCATCCGAACGCGCCACAACCCCAAGCGCGCACGGAGGCGCCCACACGTCAGTCGCAACCGCAAAACCGCCAACAGGCACAAGGTCAAGGCTCGGTGACGCCATTTCCGGCTCGAGAACGTTACGAACGCGGCAACGCGGGCAGCGGACAGCCGACGACCAGCCGAGCCTCCCAGGCAAGCGGTGAAGCCCCTGATCGCAAATTCACCTCCGTGCATCTGTATGCCGGCAAGGCTGCGCTGTGCTTCAGCCCAGACGAGACCCGCAAGGACACCAGCCCCACCGTGCGCGTCGAAGCTGCGAAGGCATCGGGTCCGCGGCAGTACGACTGGGGCACGAAAGTGAGCTTCCAGATGACGGTGAGCGAATTGCCGCTCGTCTTCGGGGTGCTCTACGGTCTGATTCCGAAGGTCGAGCTCACCGGTCACGGCGTCGAGAACGAGAAGAGCATGAGCATCGAGGAGCAAGGCGGGAAGTTCTTCTTCTCGATGCGCGTTCGCGGCGGCACCATTTATCCGGTCCCCGTGCCGGCCAAGGATGCCTACCCGATCATGACCATGCTCCTCGAGCAGATGCAGAAGAACGCGCCGGGCCTGCCCACCGCGCAAATCATTCAGATCGCCAAGCGGGTCTGCGATATGTACCGGAGCGGCCTGAACGAGCAGCAGCCGCGCGTCGCCAATGGCTAAGCTGCTTCGATACTGGCCGGCACTGGCCGGCGCGCTGGTTGGTTGTGCGGCATGGGGCTATGGATTCACCCCCCTTGCCGCCCTCTTCTTTCTGCTTTGGGGCACCGCCCGCAACAGAAAGGTTGCGTACCTCACGGCGCTGGCCTACTACCTCGCGGGGTCGCGCGTCATCCCCGGCGCTGCGGCTGTGTTCTTCGGAGAGGACACCAGCCTTCTCCTGGGCATTGGCTTGTGGCTCGTCGCTGCGGCCCTCCTTGCGCTTCCGTGGGGACTACTCCATTGCGCGCAGGGCGGATTGCGCAACGCCTGGCGCCCATTTGCTGCCCTCTTTCTGGTAACGGTCCCGCCGCTCGGCTTTGTCGGTTGGCTCAACCCCCTGCTGGGCACCTCCCTGATCCTGCCCGGACTGGGTTTCGTATCCCTGGTCGTAGGCGTAGTTCTGGCCATCTGGCTCTCGCTGCTGCCAGCTCGCCACTGCTCCAGCTGGAAGTCAGGGTTGATCGCCGCGTTGATCAGTCTGATTGGTATCGCCGGCCAGCCCAGTCCGGCCTCAATGCCAGGTTGGGTCGGACTCACGACACATGAGGGCAAGACGCCCGAAGAGATGAACGACCGGATGATCCGGTACAGCCGAACGCAGGAGCTGATTGAGGCCGCGGTTCGAGAGGAAGGCACCAAAGTCGTCGTACTGCCGGAGCAGTTCATTGGCCGATTCAATCTCGATACGGAACGGGCGCTTCAGTATCTGCTTGGCCCCATGCTCATCGAACGATCCGCCCATGCGCTCATCGGGGCAGCGCTCCCTACTGGCGAGGGCAAACGCACGGCGAACGTGCTGATGCACTTCGATGGGAATCAGTGGTCGCCGATCAAGGCACGCTTTGCCGTGCCCGTGAGCATGTGGAAGCCGTGGGCCGACGACTCGACGGTGATCAACCCGCTCGATCTGCGCCTCTTCGAAGTGGCCGGCAACACGGCCCATGTGTCCCTGTGCTTCGAGGACTACATGCTCTGGCTACATCTTGGCGTGTTCCTCACCAACGAGCGGCCCGACCTGATCATCGCCGCGGCTAACGGCTGGTGGGTCAGGGAAGGAAAGGCTCAAGCCATTCAGGACGAGCACATCAACGCCTGGGCACGGATCTTCAACCTGCCGCTCGTTCGGGCACTCAACGCCTCTTGAAGTTCGGGCCATCCGTGTAACGATCATTGCATGACCAGCAATCCCGCCACCTCCGATCCGGTTCATGCCTTGCGCGCGGCGCGGCAGAAGTACGGACTCGCCCGCCTGCACATGGGCGTGCTCCTCGAACACATCCGAAACTCCAAAGGATGGGAAGGGCACGCCGAGTCCTTCACGGGCTTCCTCGAGGAGTTGCGCATCAACCAAAGCGCCGCCTACCAGTACATGCGGGTGGCTCGCCGCTTCTTCTTCGAGATGCCGCTCCCCGATGCGGCGCTGACCGAGATGTGCATGGCCAACATCAGCACACTCGATCTCGCCAGCCGAGTCGCCAACGAAGAGAACCTGGCCGAAGTGGTGAGCATCGTCACGGCCCTGAATGAGCGTGACGCCAAGACCTCACTGGAGGAGATGCTCAACGCAGAACCCACGGGTGAAGAGGGCGCGAAGCGCGAGCCGCGGCTTGCCAAGGTGCTCAGGCTGTACCGGGAGCTTCCAGACGACCAACGCATCGACGTGCGCAATGCCCTGCGGGTGAAGCATGAGTAAGGACACCGAGCAGATCACCCCGCTGGCCGCGATGCGAAAGGTCGGGATCACGCACGCCTTCGAGACGTTGCTTTGGGCCCCGCGCAAGCACGTCGACTACACCTGCCTGTGCCAAGCGTCCGAGTTGCCCGACATGATCGACCAGCGCGTGATGCTCGAACTCACGATCGGCAGCGAGCCGATCAAGCACCCCACGAAGAAGGGCGCATTCCACGTCTGGGTCGTTGATGGGTCCGGCGCCGAACACCGGCTTACCGTCTTTGGTGACGTCCGTTACACGCCCTGGAAGCAGATCCCCGTGGGGGATCGCACCTTCGTGGTCTGCAAGCCGTCGCTCTACAACGAGCGGATCTATCTGAACGGGCCAGAGTTGGTGCCTGCCGAGTGGGCGCACCGCGTGATGCCGGTGTATGCCGGCAAGGCCGGTGTGCTGGCGGCCGCGGTGGTCGCGATGGCAGCGGGGGAGTCGATCAAGGACAACGCCGTGGTGGCGGAAACCTGCTTTGCCATCCGTGAAGCCTTCAGCGGCATGGAAGAAGCCGACATCCTCCAACTCGCCGGCATCAAGGGTAACTTGGCACTACTGCTTTATGGATTGCACAATCCACGATCAATGCAGATGGCCGAGTGGGCGATGAAGTCGGCGCGAAAGCTCGCGGTCGCCTATGTGAAGCACAGCGCCGAGCAAGCCTCGCACCGTCCGCTTCGGATGCTCACCATGATCCGCACGAGCGAAGAGGATGTGCGTGCCCTGATGGCGCGTCTGCCTTTCTCACCGACCACAGGCGAGCGCTCGCAAGAGCAGGCCATCGTGGCGATCGCACGGCTCCTGGCCGAGCCCTACGCGATGGACGCAATCCTCTCGGCCGACGTCGGCGTGGGCAAAACGCTGTGCTACATGGTCCCCTCCGTCGCTGTGCAGGCAAAGGGGGCGCGGGTGTGCATCCTCGTCCCGAACACCATCCTTGCCGAGCAGATCGCAGGGGAGTTCCGCCATTGCTTCCCGGAGTGCCCTGTCGCGCTAGTGACCGACGCCACCAAGGGCGTTGCGATCGGCTGGGAGGAGAACCCCATCATCGTCGCCACCACGCGGATCTTCTCGGTGGCCAAGCGGGCGAAGTGGCACCCGAATCTGCTGGTGATCGACGAGCAGCAGAAGATGTCGGTCGAGCAGCGCGAAGCCCTCTGCACCGAGGACACGAACGTGCTCGAGGCCTCCGCGACGCCGCTTCCGCAAACGCTTGCGCTGCTTCAGTACGGGGGCAAGGATCGCATCGAGGTCGACAAGCGCCACGCCCAGCAGACGATCCACTCCTACGTGGTCGATCAGTCTCATCGCCAGCGCATGTTCGCCAAGCTCAAGGAGACGGTGGAAGCCGGCTACCAGGTCGCAGTGATCTACCCCCGCGTCGAAGGCAAGAGCGAAGATGACGTGAAGTCCGTGATCACCGCCGGCGAGCGCTTCGAGCGCCTGTGCCCTGGCCAAGTGATCGTGCTGCACGGCAAGCTCTCCACCGAGGCGAAGCTCGAGGCGATGCAGCTCGCCCGCGAAGGCCAGAAGAAGATCGTCGTGGCCTCCTCGATCATCGAGATCGGAATCACCATCGAGAACCTTCGCATGCTCATCGTGGTGGAAGCCGACCGGTACGGCGTGAGCACCCTGCACCAGTTCCGCGGCCGGCTGGCCCGTAAGGGGGGTGAGGCGTGGTTCTTCGCCTACTTGCCCCGTGAGGTCGAGGAAGAGACCCTGGCGCGCGTCAAGCTACTCACGCGCACGACCAACGGGTTCGAGCTGGCCGAACTCGACATGCAGCAACGGGGTTTCGGGGATCTGGGCCGCGATGGGACGGCCACGAGCGGCAAGGCCCGGACGCTGTTTCGCTCGATCGAGCTCATGCCCGAGGATTTCGAGCCGGCTGACGCCGCTCGCGCCGCAGCCTAGCCGCGGCGACAGGCCCGCAAATAGAAGAAGAATACGGCCAAGCAACCCAGCGTGACCACGAGATCCATCGGCCAGTAACCGATCCGGTCATGCATCACGGCAAAGCCCAGACTGTAGCCCGCCACCAAGGGGGCTGCCTCTCGCAGCGCCTTGCCGTCGACGAGCCACGGCGCGACTTTCACCAAGAACGGGATAACCACACCTGGCGCCCAGCCGAGAGCGGCTGCATGGATAAAATCCGGCAGCATCATCGAGGCGTTCAGGAGGTGGAGATCTTCAACGTGCATTGTTGGCTTGGGGGGGCAGGTTTCGGAACACCTTTTCCGCATACACCTGCTGCTTGGAAGGGGTGACGGCGTTGTAGGCCCCGATCGCCTTCCAGGTGTTGCCGTGGCGCTCCATATTTTGCGACAGGATCCAGCCTGCGACATCGAGGCTTACGCACGGATCAAACAGGTGCTCGCGGGCGATCCCGAACTTCGCGAGCTTCGGAAACCAGAACGAGTTGATCTGCATCATCCCCACGTCCTCGCTGCCGTTCGCATTGGACTTGTTCACGGCGCGCGGGTTGAGCCCTGATTCGGTCTTTGCAATCGAGAACAGGATGTAAGGATTCACTCCCCACTTGCGGCCGACGCTCTCCCAGGTGCAGGTCGCCGCAGCCGCCGTGCGCGAGGGCTCGGATGCGGCCGCAGCGACCGACGCCTGGGTCACCGGACGGGTGTTGTCGAAATCGAGCTTTGCTTGCTGGTTGGCCGAAGCGACCACCGGCAAGAGCATCAAGATAAGGAGCGGTAAGGGTTTCATCCGTAGAACAGGGAAAAGAGTGCGATGCCGAGGCCAAGCCCCAGCACCGGCGTCGCGAGGCGGAACATCCCGCGGCTCGGATGCCGAGCGCCAGTGGTGGAAGGATCGATCCCGTTGGCCGCGCGAACACCGGCCTGATAGACCTCGCTCACGCTCATCGTGCGGGTGGTCTCGAGGTGCTTTTGGGCGTAGCGCTCGTAGCGAGCAGACCGACCGTCGTCACGACCCTCGATGGCAGCCTGAACGCTGCGCGGGTCATCGTCTGCGAAATCTTTCATGAAGTAGGTGCTGCGGATCTTGCTCATGGTGCTTCTCCTGTCAGTGCTTGAGGACATCCCTCACCTTCACTTCTACAGGGGAAGCACCAGAGTTCAAGAGGGCAAATTCGCACTTACGCAGTTGCACTCTGCCTACCAAAAATCTCGGCCAGATCCGCTTGGTCAAGCTCAACACGTACCGGCTCCGGCTCAGTGCTCTTGGGTACAACAACGGGAGCAGGTGCTTGCTCCGGGATCGGACCCGGGGTTGTCTTGGCGATGACATCCGCCGTTTCAATTGGCTGCAAGCGTCCTGTGAGCATGGCCTCGAGGCGCATTAAAAGCGCGTTCCGTCTCGACAGCTTCCCCTCGGGGAGCGATTCGAGCATCGAGTAGAGGTGAGGCAACTCATCCGAGTGGACCTGAAACCTCATGGTTATGGTCTTTCTTTGGGACATCAAGCGATCTCCTTCCGCTGCTTCTTGCCCTTCTTGCCCTTTTTGCCGGCAGGAGCCTCCACTAGAGGTATCACCTCAGCAGGCAGCTCCGGCGCAGCATGGGGCGACACCTCGGCCGCCAGGCATCCTCGCCGAAGGATCTCTATCAGGACGCTTCGGCGCCTGAACTTGTGCTCCGGTAGCAACCGCTTCAACTGCGCGTGAAGCTCCGGAAACTCGTCCCTGAAGATCGTTGCTCGTAGTGCAATAGGTTCGTGTTCCACTGGTTACACCTCAACAGTTCTGATTCGGCCAGTGCATCACCTGAGCAAGCCGGCTCGTTAGCACACGATGCAGCATGGCTTAGGCTGCGGCACGGTTACTGTTGAACTGACCCGAGCGTTTGAACTGCTCGCCTGCCAACTGGAACCCCCTCACATTTGCGAACACCGGGTCCTCGGTGATCACCAACTCGTGGTTCGGGAACTTCTCTTGGATGACCTCCCGGAAGAACTCAGCGCCACCACCGGCGATGATGATGTTGTCGATATCGACGCCACCGTTACCAACCCGGTTGGCCAGCACCGAGACAAACTGCCGGGCCTTTTCCTTGCCAAGTCGGATATGCGACGAGATGTCTCGCTGCTTCCCAAAGAAGCGAGGCTGAGTACCAGTGCGAATCGCATCGTCAATAGTCGAGAAGTCCGAGATTTGATGGCCGAGCTCCTTGCTGACCGACTCGCCTACGGTCGCAAGAATCGAGGACATCCCGCCCGAGTGGGCGCCACTACGCGCATTGATCATCTTGACCCCATGGGCCACGACCCAGTCCAGCGTGTAGTAGCCCGGATCGATCAGGAGGTTGGTCTGGTTCCGCATGCGCCCATAGACGTTGTTCCGGATCGTGTAGTCGAAGAAGGCCCCAATGGGCTGAGGGGTCACCGTGACGCTACGCACTTCGACGTCGATCTGATTCCCGGCCTGATCAGGGATGCGGTGAGAACCGGTCATTCGCTTGATCAGCGCCTCCTGATGCTGCGCATAGGTGTTCACGGGCAGCCCAAGAATCAGATGGTCAAGGTGAGGAACCCCCATGTAGGCGATCGCCCCACGGACCAATGCCATATAGGCGTCAGTCATCGAGAAGTCCGCATCCAGCGTTCGCCCATAGCTTGGGTCCTGGGCGAGCCGCGCATCGCGACCGACCTCATACAGCACGCCATTGACCTCGACGGTAATGGTGTTGCGGCGCTGGAACACGCCGCCGGTCAGATCGGCGCCTGAGCTTGCCTGGGGAGCGATCGAGGGGAACAGACTGCATGCGATCTCGCCGCCGTGGGCGTGAAATTGGACGAACTTGGTATTGCCATAGCCGACATCGATTGCGCGGACGATTGGTTCGGTCATTTGAGGGTCTCCAGTTAGAAAGGACCGTACCATCCTAAACGCAGCCGAACTTGCAGCATGCCTCGTAAAACAGGCAATTTGACCCCTTGTACGCGAGAGTGGGCAACAGATAGGCGATAGCCCGGCAAGGGATGGGTGCGTGATGGGTTAGCTGTACTCAGCCAACTTGAATCGGCAAGGTCAGGGTGAGTAATGGGCCATAAATAGGCGAGAGATGGGATATCGAAATGCACTCTGGCGTGGATCAGCAAGGTCGCGGCGATGTGTAGGCAACATATCGGTGAAAGATGGGATATCAGGACTCGCCCGCCCTGGACTGGCAGCGTCACGGCGAGGATAGGCAAGCCATAGGAGAGCGATGGGCAAAGCAGAGGCCGGCACTTTCTTGTTCGTCAGCAATTGGTGCTGCCCCTGAGCGCGTCTCGATGCATCGAGACGACTTTCCCCAAGGACCCACCACATCATGCCGTTGGTAGTGCTCGTTCGAGCACTGATCCAGAGATCCCTTTTCGCCGACACCGACCCCTCGAATGAAGCGTGTTTCGACCTTGAACTGCGTCGATTGATCGGACGTTTCACTTCAAAGGGGCGAGCAGAGAGTGATCGCGAATAGCAATAACGGCGCGCGTTCCGTGAGATTTCGGCAGATGAAAGCGCGGGAGAATCAAAAGTACGACGGACACACCCGCTTGACCCTCCTTTGTTGTCTGTGTAGATTTGGCTCGTCTTTGACCGGTTAGCTGCCAACCGCAACGCAGCCCTTCGAAACGCCAAGCCCCGGAATAGGGTGACAGCGACGGCCCGAGGCCGATAAGCGTCATCGTCCGACACGGACATCCAGCCGGCAGAACCGGCAACCCGCTCGGTCCCTTGTGACCTTGAGCTTGCACAAGAGGCACCACGCCTCGTGGCCACCGCGCCAGTCCCTGCTCACACGATGTGAGCCCAAGCCGGGCCCTGCTACCACTTTGTTGCGGCCCGGTAGTAGCTAATCAATATCCAAGTTCCTGCATTCGCGCGTGTTCCCGCGTTCCGACAGACCATGTGATCTGATTGGGCGCACCTCTCGCCGCGTGTAAACGGACCCCCCTCCTGGTCGCAGGGAGGGATGGCGGGCCGGGCCGGACGTAACCGGTCACTGAGCGGCGTCCTTCTCCAGCCCCCGTCCGCGCGGAACAATCCCTCCCACATTCATCAGGGAGGAGCCGGCAGTGACCAGGGCGACAGCGACCAACAACAAGTGGCGGCGGCGTAGCCGTCAGGAATGGCAAGCAGTCATCGCGCGGTTTGCCGAGAGTGGGCTGGGGGTCGAGCCGTTCTGCGCCCGTGAGGGGCTCAGCGAGTCGACCTTCCGGCGCTGGCGTAGCCTGCTGGGCGAGCCGAGTACGCAGTGCGCTGCGCCGGCGATGGAGCGCATCGGCTTCGTCGACGCCGGCACGCTCAAACTCGGCGGCACGGGACGGCTCGAGCTCCGACTCGATCTGGGCGACGGCGTGATCCTTCACCTGTCGCGCGGCTGATGTTCTTCCCCGAAGGCGCCGTCCGGGTCCATGTCTATGGCCGCCCGGTCGACATGCGCAAATCCTTCGACGGCCTGTACGCGCTCACGCGCCAAGCGCTCGGCTGCGATCCGCTCTCGGGCGAGCTGTTCGTATTCATCAACCGGCGCGGCACGCAGATGAAGGTGCTGTACTGGGACCGCACCGGATTCTGCGTGTGGGCCAAGCGCCTCGAACAGGGGCGTTTCGTGTCGAACTGGGCGCAGGTTTGCACGCGCCAGATGGACTGGACCGGGCTCAAGCTGCTGCTCGAAGGTATCGAGCCGGTCCGCTCCAAGCGCCGTTTCCGACTGCCCGAAAACGCCGTGCAACCCGCATGAATGCTGGGTTCTACGGTAAAATATGCGCCATGCCCGCGCCGCACTCCGCCCCCGTTCCGACCCTTGCCGAGGCCGCCCAGTGGGCGCCCGAGCGCGTCGTCGAACTGGCCCAGGCGCATGAGGATCTGCAGCGCCAAGTGCAGACCATCCAACATCAGCTCGAGTGGTTCCGCCGCCAGCTCTTCGGCCAGAAGAGCGAGAAGCGCGTGGTTTCACCAGACCCGGCGCAGATGCATCTGGGCGAGTTGCCGATCCCCGACACACAGCCCGACCTCCCCGGCAAGACCGTGGCGGGACACACCCGTCGTGTGTCGCGTACCGACTTCACGAACGACAAGGACGACTCGGGCTTGTTCTTCGACGAGACCCGCGTCCCAATCGAGACCATCACGCTCGCCAACCCCGAGACCGATGGACTCACCACCGACCAGTTCGAGGTGATCGGCGAGAAGGTGAGCCACCGTCTGGCGCAGCGCCCGGGCAGCTACGTGATCCTCAAGTACGTGCGCCCGGTCATCAAGCGTCGCGACACGCAGACGATCCACTGCCCGGCGGCCCCCGCCGGGGTGATCGACGGTAGCCGCGCCGACGTGAGCTTCATCGCCGGGCTCATCACCGACAAGTTCTGCTACCACCAGCCGCTGTACCGCCAGCATCAGCGGCTCGGGGACAACGGCATCCGGGTCTCGCGCCCGTGGCTCACGCAGCTCACCCACGCGGCGCTCGCGCTGCTCGAGCCGGTCTTTACGGCCCAGCTCGACTCGATCCGCGCAAGTCGCATCAAGGCGATGGACGAGACCCCGATCAAGGCCGGGCGCGCCGGCCCGGGGAAGATGAAGGGCGGCTACTTCTGGCCGGTGTATGGCGAGCGCGACGAAATCTGCTTCGCCTATCACGAGGGGCGTAGTGGCAAACACATTGCGCAGACCCTGGGGACCGACCCACCGCCCGAGGGGGCGGTGCTGCTCACCGACGGCTACGCGGCCTACGAACGTTACGCACAAAAATGCGGGCTCACGCGCGCGCAATGCTGGGCGCACTCGAGAAGAAAATTCTTCGAGGCCCAGTCGATCGAGCCCGAACGGGCGACGCAGGCATTGGAGATGATCGGCCAGCTCTACGCGGTAGAGCAGCACATCCGTGAGGCACAACTCATCGGCGAGGCACGCCGCGCATACCGGCTCGCCCAGGCCAAGCCGATGGTCGACCGGTTCTTCGACTGGGTCGGCGCCCAATTCGAATCCCAGGGGCTACTGCCGAGCTCACCGCTGACCACTGCCCTGGCCTACGTGCGTGAGCGCCGGGCCGCCCTCGAGGTCTACCTCGCCGACCCCGAGGTGCCGATCGACACCAACCACCTCGAGCGGGCGCTACGCGTAGTGCCGATGGGCCGCCGCAACTGGCTCTTCTGCTGGACCGAGGTCGGCGCGAAATACGTGGGGATCGCGCAGAGCCTGATCGCCACCTGTCGCCTGCACGACATCGACCCCTATGCCTATCTGGTCGATGTGCTCCAGCGCGTCGGCCAGCACCCTGCCGCCGATGTCGCGCAACTCACCCCAAGGCTGTGGAAGCAACACTTCGCGGCCAATCCGCTTCGATCCGATCTCCACCCGCGCTCGAAGTAGGCAAGAACGCCGCTCGGTTACCGCTTACGGCCGGACGACAACACTTCTAGGGAGACGTGACGGGCTCCCACCTAACCTCCCCTTGGACTCCCTCGACGGATCGCAAGGCGGCTGACTTCGAAAGGTCGGCCGGGGACGGTGATGCAGAAATGATTCACCGTGTCGGAACGCAGATGCTCACGTAATCGCGATTTGCCGATGGGCGCCCCTTGAGCGCCTGGCCGAGAGGCCGAAGCAGTTGGTAGCTGCAGACAAGGCTCGTGTGGATTGTGCAATCCAGAACTGACCGCGTGCGTTGGTTGTGGATTGCGCAATCCAGGACTCCACTGTTTGTTGCAGGTAAGCCATGAGACGACATACCGCCAGCCCTCCTAATGACTCGGTCAGAGGGGACTCCCCCAGAAAATCAGAACCGCAACCCTGGAAGCGTATGGGTTGGAAAGACGGGTTGATCTACTTGCTTGAGACCAAAGGCCGGGCGACAAGTCCGCGAAAGGGTCGCCATAAGCCGGTAAGCATGAAGACCATCGAGAAGCGAGAGATCGAGCTCTTCGCTGCCTTCGGTCAACTGGCGCAGATGGGCTTTCACCTGAGAACGCTGGACAACTTCAAGAAGAAGCATGTCGAGGCCCTGTCTCGGAAGTGGGAAGCAGATGGTTTGTCCGCATCGACGATCCAGAACCGGATTTCAGTGCTGCGAACTCTGGCCGAGTGGCTGGGCAAGAGCGGAATGATTGGGCGTTCGACGGATTTCGTTGCGGACCCCAAGAGCGTCACGCGCACGGCTGCTGCGACCTACGACCACTCGTGGTCGGCTGCAGGTGTTGATGTCGAGGCGGTGATGCGGATGGTGTCCGCGACGGACAAGTACGTGGGTATGCAGCTTCGCCTTTGCTTGGCGTTCGCACTTCGCCGTGAAGAGGCGGTGATGTTCAAACCGCACCGGGCGGACAAGGGGATGTACATCGAAGTTGTTGACGGCACGAAGGGTGGCCGGCCACGTGTTGTCATGATCAGAACGGAGGCGCAACGCCGGGTATTGGAGGAGGCCAAGGCGTTCGTGAAAGGGGTGAATGGACACGTAGGAAGCCCCAGTCGCGACCTGAAGTCGGCGATCCGGCGATTTGGGTATGTTCTTGGGAAGTGCGGTGTGACAAAGGCGGGGTTGGGTATCACGGCACACGGACTGCGTCACGAGACCTTGTGCAATCTCTTTGAGGACCTGGCAGGAGTTCCCGCCCCGATTCGTGTCGCCAATCCCCGTGAGGTACTTGCGCAGGCCGACCCGGACAAGGTTGAGCTTGCGCGTGCGGCGGTAGCGGAGATGGCAGGCCATGCTCGGATCTCGATCAGCTCCTCCTATCTTGGGGGGATGCTAGGCAGGGACCGCGAGCCGAGCCCGGCTGAGAAGCGGTACATGGCGCACTGGACACGGTTCTTCGAGCTTCATGCGCGGTCGCTGCTGACCGAGTCGGAGAAGCTGGAGAAGTTGCGCTTGAGGAAGATCCTGCGGCTCGACGAGGACAAGGGCGATGCGCCGGGGCATGAGGAGTTGCCCACGCCGGCGGGGTCGGACGAAGTGAATCTGGCAGCAGGAGGTGCGTGATGGCTGTCATCGACGGACGGCAAGTGCGTTTCCGGAAACGCCCCATGAACGTCTTCCCTCCCCTCTGTCTGGCTAGGCCTGCCTGTGATGGGGTGTGGCGATGAGCGCGGTCCTGTTCGAGGCGGATCTGCGCGCCCACCTGGAGGCGTTACTGGAGATTGACGGGTTCGTGATCGGGGAGTGGCTCTGCACCTTGTCCCATGAGGCGCTTGCAGAGCTGATCGATCGTCTGGAGGTGATGCTGTCCGACGAGGACGCGGAGCTTGAGAACGATCTGGTGCTCGATCTGCTGCTGGCGACGAACCTGGGGCATGCAGCCGAGTGCGGCGGGCGCACCTTGTCTGGTCTGGAGGAGATCGAGGAGGCGATGGTGGGTCTGGAGCATGCGGCGCACCTTGTCGCGGTCGAGCGGGCTGGGCTGGTCGAGGTAGAGGGGCCGGTGTCCATGAGCGACAAGGAGCGCCCGAGTCTTTCGCTGACACAGCGCGGCGTGGAGCGCCTGGTGGTGCGGCGGTGGATGTCGGACGCGGACATCGGCGGATCGGGTGCGGAGCGCGTTCTGAATTGACGCGGGGCGCTGAGGGGCGACCGGGACCAGGAAGGCGGCTCAGGTTGGCGCCTCGCACCTTCACCCCTCTGTCTGGCTAGGAAATCTCAAGGGTAGGACTTGTAGGAGCGCGACTTGCCGGTATGGTGGGTTGAGCACACAACCGTTTTCACACAGGAGAGCGAACGAGATGTTTTTCAAGAATGCGCAGGTGTACCGGCTGGCGAAGGACTGGGGCATGACGGCCGAGGGGCTCGAGGAGCAGTTGGCGAAGAAGGCGTTCCACCCGTGCGGTAGCCAGGACATGGAAAGCCGCGGCTGGGTGTCGCCGAACAAGACAGAGTCGCTGGTAGCCACGGTCGGCGGTCAGTGGCTGATCGCGTTGGGGTTCGAGAGCCGGATCCTGCCGAGTGCGGTGATCAAGCAGGAGGCCGAGGAACGCGCGCAGGCGATGGCTGAACAGCAAGGGTACAAGCCGGGCAAGAAGCAGATGAAGGAGATCAAGGAGGCGGTGATCCAGGAGCTGCTGCCGCGAGCCTTCACGCGGCGCTCGACGATGTATGCGTGGATCGACCCGGTGGGCGGCTGGTTGGTCGTGGATGCGTCGTCGCAGTCCCGTGCGGAAGAAGTGCTGGAGACACTTCGTCACACGCTCGACAGCTTCCCGCTGACGCTACTGCGCACTGAGCGCCCCCCGGTTTCGGCGATGGCTGACTGGCTGGCGGCCGGCGAAGCGCCCGAGGGCTTCACGCTCGATTCGGACTTTTCGCTGAAGTCCGTTTCGGAGGACAAGGCCGAGGCGAGCTTCAAGCGCCATGATCTTGAGTCGGCGCACGTGAAGGATCACCTGGAGGCGGGCAAGCTGCCCACGCGGCTTGCGATGACCTTCGACGACCGTGTGTCTTTCGTTCTGACGGACAAGGGTGAAGTGAAGCGCATCGATCTGCTCGACGTCGCCAAGGAATCGCTCGAGGGAAAGGACGAGGACGCCGAGGCGCTGTTCCAGGCCGAGTTCGCGCTGATGACGGGCGAGCTGAGTCGCCTGTTCGAGGCGCTGGTTGATGCCTTGGGCGGCGAGATCGTCACAGAGGGCAAGCCGAGCGGCGAAATCGTCCTCGAGATCAAAGAGGCGGCCTGACGCACAGGCGGCGCCGGGGGAAATGAAGGCCTGCATCGCTGAAGCAGGATGACCGCTCCCGCCACCTAACCGCCTACGGCGGTTGAGGTGGGGGTTTCCTGGTTCATCGATCTGAGCGCAGCGCCGTTTCCGGCGCCGCGACTTACCGTGATCTCCCCAAGCGTGACTTCGGAGCGGTCCGCCCCTAGTTGTTTCTGGCGCATCCGCATCACACGCTTCTTCTCCTTCGGTTTGAATTCGCCCGAAAGGAGGAGCCTCACGCCGCGATGGGCGATGTTTCGCCCTGCGTTGTGATCGGCGTTGTCCGTATGGCCGCAGCATTGGCAGACGAACTCGGCTTGTGAGCGCCGGTTGTCCGGGTGAGTGTGCCCGCAGCGGGCGCACGCCTGCGACGTGTGATGAGGTGCCACTTCCACGACGAGCTTGCCCGCTCGCCGTGCCTTGTATTCGGTGCACGTCTTGGTCGTGCTCCAGGCAGCGCCCAGAATCGACCGGTTGAGCCCTGCCTTGGCGCGTGCGCCGTTTTTCTCCCAGCGACCGGATTCGCTCTGTTTCGCCTTGGGCCTGCGGGTCATGCGCTGCACGCCCAAGGCCTCGAACACGATCAGGAGCGCCTTGGGGTCGGCAACCAGTGCATGGCTCGTCTGATGCGCAAAGTCGCGCCTTACGTCCTTCTCGTAGCGACGTAGGCAGGCGATGCGATATGCCGCTTTGCGACGATTCGCCCCACCCTTGGCTCTGCGCGAGAGCTTGCGTTGCCAGCGCCGCGCTGCGGCCTGCTTCTTGGCAATGCGATCCTGCTGAACAGGCGTTAGATCGAACCGCGCACCATTCGAGCACGCAAACGGAATCGCGACACCGCGATCCACGCCCACCGTGCGTGCCCTGAGCTCGTCCTCGGCGAAAGATGAAAGCCAGTCAGCCGTCTCCGAGTCCGAAGGCTCCGGGACGCCATCGTCGTTGGTGAATGACAGATACCAGCGCCCCGCATCGACCGAGAGCGTGATCGAGGCCGGGTGCGTGTGGGCTCGGTGCGCTGCGTAGCGCAGCGCGCCCACCGGGCACTTTCGGGTGCCCACCTGCAGTCGATAGCCGACTGCACTCGTCTCCGAATCAACAACCTGCTCGAACCGGAACAGTTCGCTCGTGAGCCACACCGCCTGAGCGCCATGGCGTTTCTGGAGGGTGGGCCGACCTCCGAGCTTCTTCCAGTAACGGCTGTAGGCCTGCTTCCAGCGCACCGCACCGTTTCTGAGCACTTGTGAGGGCACTTCCCGCAGCCACGGCGTGGCCTCGGTGATGAAGTGGCTGTACTGCTGGTCTTGCGGCGCGAACTGGCCGACATGCTGGAGCGACTTGCGCGCGAAGGTCCGGAAATAGCGGTCCTCGCTCACCTTGGCGTTGTAGATGAAACGCTGGCAACCGATCCACCGCAGCAAGCGTGAAGCCTGCTCAGGGGTGGGGTAGAGGCGGAAGCGAAAACCGGACTGCATGCCACCAACGTACCACGGGCGCTTCGCAGATCAAGCCCTTGTTGGCGTCGTCACGGACGCCGCCCGCTTGACCCCCTCCTAACCCTACGGGTTTAGGAAGGAGAATGCGCGGGCAATTCGTTCAACCCAGCACGATCTCCTGCGCGGCTCGTCCCGCACGTCACTCAACACGCAGGGGCGTGATGCCGATGTCGCTGACCGCCGACCCACCGTGTCCTGTCCGTACTGCAACGCGCCGGCTGAGTTGGTTCGCGGTGACGTGATCTACCGTGGCCGTCCGGAACTGCACGCAAAGCGCTTCTGGCGTTGTGCCCCGTGCGGTGCGCATGTCGGTTGCCACGCTCCGAACCGCCGGTTCGGATACGACGGCACGCAGCCGCTCGGGCGCCTGGCCAACGCCTCACTTCGCAAGGCCAAGGCGCGGGCACATGCCCTCTTCGATCCGTTCTGGCAATCGGGCCGGATGAGCCGTGTGGACGCTTACACCTGGCTGGCCAGGGAGCTTCGGATCGATGTCGAGGCCTGCCACATCGGCGAGTTCGACGAAGCGATGTGCAGCCGGGTCGAGGAGATCTGTAAGCGCTGGATGTTCGGCGCCGGTCCGGGCTGAACGGCAGGCTGCAAAACCACCCAATCGAGGTGTTTTACGCGGCAAGCCCCCATGCCGCTACCCGGTATAACGGACTGATCTCGAACTCTGCCCCGATAAGGGGGCCAGGAACGCCCGATGTCAGAGCTATCACCGGCCATGCTGTCGCGCCTTGCGCTGAAGATGCCCGCAGAATTCGACGTTCGCCAGCGCACGATCTGGATCTACCTCGAGCGCCCCACGGGTCGCTTCGTGAAGGTGGTCCTCCCGCAGATGCGGGTCGTCAATGCCGAGACGCTGCAGCGCACCCACCGGCGGGCGGCCGGACAGGCGCGCTACCTGTGGCTTGAGAAGTACGGTACCCCGTTTCCGGAAACGGGGGTCGATGGCGACTGGACCGAGTTCGTGCTCGCTGACGAGATTGCGCACGAAGGGCCGACGCGGCTCACCGAGGCCGAGTGGGCGCATGTTCAGCGCGCCTCCCGCCAGGCCGCCCTCACCGTGGACATCCTGTGGTTGCTGGTCGAAGGACTTGGCTGGCGTCCTGGTCAGCCGGTGGCCGACACCGATCGCGGCTGGTTGTCCGTGTGGGCCGAGGAGGAAGAGTCCCCGGGCGTAATGGAGAGCGTGCGCGAGTTGCTGTGCCTGCCTCGCCGCTATGACTGGATCCCCGCGGCGGTGATGGGTGCCTATGCCACCCCGCCCCGTTCAGCCTGGCGCCCGATCGCCGCGGCCTGAGCAAGTTTCGCTTCACTCATTTATCATGCACGGGCGCGCTCAAGCCCTTTGGCACTCGGCCCCTCGCTGCTTTTCCTACCCTGACTTTCTGGAACGAACACCATGCTCGACGCGCTCAACGCCATCTTCCTTGCCGCCAATATCGCCGCCCAGACCCTTAACGTGGTCGCCCGCGCCGATGAGGACATCCTCATCGAGAAGGACGTGAAGGTCTATGCGGTCTCCATGACCGAACAAGCCCCGATGTGGACGAAGAAGTGCAAGTACGAAGGGGTGATGGTCGAGTACGCCCGCGACTGGGAGGAGGAACAGCTCTCGACCGGCGTCATCCTGCCGCCCGAGCCGGACAAGCCGATTGGCTACGCGCTGATCCTCACCAAGGAGCGCTGCCCCGAGAAGGAGGAGCGGGCGATCTTCAACACGGACAGCAAGTTCTTTACGCCGTTGTTTGGCAAGGCCTATGTGATCCGTGAGGGCGGCCCGATGGACACCCGCGACTACTGGAGCCTAAAGGAAGAAGACCGTCCGAAGTGGATGCCGCAGGTGTTGCGCACGATCGAGGCCGAGGCGCCTAAAAACCCTGCAGCCCAGCGCTTTCTCGACGAGATCGGTACGCGCTCGGCTGATGTCGGCGTAGCCGCCCCCCTTGGTGTCACGCCGGCACTTGAAAGCCAGGAGCAGGCCGCCCCCGAGCCGGCGCAGGAACCGCAACTTGACCCGCAGCAGGCTGAGGCAGAGCCGGCGGAGCTTACGACAGCGAATTAACGGACGGACCCGATGCCCAGACACCACGCCCCTTTCGATGCGGCGTTCATCCAGACGGTGAACGAGCACCAGTTCGGCCTCGGTGATGATCCGTCCGCCCGGATTCGCTGTCCGAACTGCGCGACGGGCCTGGAGCGGCCGGATGTGGATGAAGCTGGGCTGGTGGTGGCCGACACGGACGGGCTGCTGTGTCTCGAGTGCGGACATCTCGACCCGGCGCCAAACCTGCCCGCGTCCGTAACGGACACGGACGGTCGCGTGCGATGGGCGCAGGCGCTCTTTCACGACCGGACTGCAACGATCGATGCGCTCCTGAGATCGCTCAGGGCGCATCCCGCCCTGGCAGCGCAGGCGCCCCGCGCTTCGCCGGATTCGGCCGCACCGGTGACGCGCGCCTTGCGATCGGCACTGGGCGCTCTGCGGCGATACGCGCTCCTGTGCGAAGGAGTAGAGACCCGTCCAGGTCGCGCCTTCGAGATCACGAGCGACTGGGCATCGATCCGAGACTGCTGCCCGCCCCCTGGCTGGGTCTGCGATGTTCTGTATCACCTCGAGGGGGTAAGCGACCCCTGCCATCCTGCCTTTGGCGCGGGCTGGCACATCGTCCGTAGAACCAGCGAAGAGCCGGTGACGTTGGCCCGAGCTCGACATGACGTTCATGGCCGAGCGCACTACTGGCGCAACGTTGATTGATGGTCTGCCGGTTGAACTTCATGCGAGCTATGCAAGACTCAGGCTCATCTTTCCCAGCTGGAATGCCCCTTATGCTTTTTGATGTCGTGGCCGTCAGCCTGCAGACGAACGTCGTGCGCCTGGTGCCTGAGAACAAATCCAAGACCGATGCCGACGCGGTCGTCTCGGTGAGTGCTTGTGCTGCTCTCGATACTCATAGCGATTGCTTGACGGCTGCAACCTTGCCAAGGAGGCAGGTGAAGGGGTCGCAGCGCGAGGCCGCACCGAGCCGCAAGCCGGCCGGGCGGCGTCAGACTGGCAATCCGCTGCTGGCGATGGCGCTTGGGATGGCTGCGCCGCACCCGCGTTCGCCGCTCGCCCCGGTGCGCCAGATCCGGCAGCTGCACGATCAAGACGAACCCGAGGATGCGCCCATCCTGCGGCCGAGTCCGCGGCGTGACCAAATTCTCGAGATGCTCCAGGGGGCGTCCTACAGCGTCAATGAGATCGCGGAGCACCTGCAGATCAGCGTCAAGTCCGCCAACGAGCATCTGCGCATCCTGCTCACCGCCGAGAAGGTGGAACGGACAAAGGAGCGCGATCGCAGCGGACGGGTGTGCATGGTGTATCGGGCGACGGCCCGCCGCAACATTGCGCCCCCACTCGAGGATACTGGCAGTGAGGCCACGCCCGTCTGAAATGACCGAAATGCGCGGCAAGCCCCGGCACTTCAGGCCGGGGAAGGATAGCGCGTTCGCCGCAGGCGAACTGGGGGCTTGAAATCCGGATCGGATGTGTGAGCCTGATCGCATGAGTGAGGGAACGGGCTTCCATCGTGCGTACCGGTATCGGCTGCGGAGCAACCGCAAGGCCGAGGCGGTGCTACGACGCTGGGCAGGGTGCAGCCGCAAGGTGTGGAACCTCGCTCTGGCCGAGCAGCAGGCTCGACGCGAGCGTGGCGAGAAGTATGCCGGCTTCGCGGGCATGTGCCAGTGGGTCACCACCTGGCGCAAGGCCACTGGGACGGCCTATCTTGCCGAGGTGCCGGTGCACGTGCTGCAAAACGTGGTGCGTGCGCTCGATGGCGCCTTCCAGCGCTTTTTCAGGAAGGAAGGCGGCTACCCGAAGTTCAAGCGCCGCGGCGACCCGATCGGCCTGCGCGAGACCGATGTGAAGTGCTTCTCGGTGGACGCGGCCAACGGGCGCATCCGCTTTCCCAAGGTGGGCTGGTTGCGCTACCGGGCGAGCCGCCCCATCGAGGGGCGAGCGATCACGGCCACGCTGCGCGCCGAGGCCGATGGCTGGTACGTGTCGATCGCCTGCGCGTTCGAACCCAAGGCGCTCGAGCGCAGCCCGAAGGCCTGCGGCATCGATCGTGGGGTGGCAAACTTCGCCGCCTTCGACACCGGGCAGCGGATCGCGCCGCTCGATGCGCACAAGCGTGCCGTCCAGTGCTTGCGCCGCTACCAGCGAGCGGTGGCTCGCAAGCTCGAAGCGGCCAAGGTCGCCGCCGGCATCCCGAAGGGCAAACCCTTCCCGAAGGGGTTCCGGCTGCAGCCTTCGAACCGGCTTCGCAAGGCACAAGCCCGGGTGGCGAAGATCCACCAGGGGATCGCCCGCCAGCGGGCGGACTTCCTGCATAAGCTGTCGACGCAGATCGCCCGCGAACACGCGCTCGTGTGCCTGGAGGATCTGAAGGTTCGATCGATGAGCGCCTCGGCCGCAGGCACGCAAGAGGCGCCCGGCAAGCGGGTGCGTCAGAAGGCGGGCCTGAACCGC
Organism: Thauera sp. 63; assembly: GCF_000310165.2. Lineage (NCBI taxonomy): Bacteria > Pseudomonadati > Pseudomonadota > Betaproteobacteria > Rhodocyclales > Zoogloeaceae > Thauera > Thauera sp. 63. The sequence goes on along the minus strand of NZ_AMXC01000004.1, from coordinate 100,622 downwards.
TCGATCCTCGATCAGGGCTGGTCGATGTTCAAGGACCAGCTCGCGTACAAGCTCGAATGGCGCGATGGAGTGCTCGTGCTCGTCCACCCCGCTTACACCTCGCAGCGCTGCCACGCCTGCGCTCACACCCATGCAGACAACCGCAAGGGCGAAGTTTTCCGGTGCCGGTCCTGTGGCCACACCGACCACGCGGACGTCAATGCCGCGAAGAACATTCTGGCCGCGGGACACGCGGTTCTGGCCGGCGACGGCCACGCGCTCGTGGAGGGACAGGTGCAGTCAGGCCGCCCGGTGAAACGAGAACCCACCGAAGGGCTACGCCGTGCGGCCTAGCCCAGCAGGAATCCCCGCCCTTCCCGCTGCGCGGCGAGCGAAGCGAGAGGGCGGGGAGGATGTCAACTTTGGATTGCAGCTATCACTTGAACATTGAGCCGACTGTGGCACCTTCAAAGGACGAACCACGGAGATCGAGCATGAAACAGAACCACCGTCCTTCTTGCCCAGCCTGCGGCTCCACCGAGTACGAGGGCGAGCTTATGGTTTGCCCGCACTGCGATAGCCTCAAGTGCTCGCAGTGCGACATGGGCGACGACACGGCATGCATTGCCTGCGAGGGCGAGGAGTAAGCGATGCCTGTCTCGATCGAGCAGATCCGCCCCGGGGCCGTCTTTCGGTTCAAGACCGCTGCGCGCCGCGTCACCTCGCTGAGCAAACCGCTCGGATCGGGCTTTAACGTGAACTGGGAGTACGCCGATCGCCTGCCACGTGGCGGCAAGCGCACCGGCTCGCAGTGGGTGCACTACTTTCGAGCCGACGCGATCGAGGAGATCCCAGACCCCGGCGCCGTCACTGAGCAGCGTAAGCTCATCCCACCTCAGCGTGTGGTCGGTTGCCAGCCTGCGCCGGTCACCATCACGCTCGAGACGCGTTGTCCGGACAAGTACGCCATCGTGGATCTGGAAACTGGCGAACTGTGGGGGCACACGGGCGACAACTTCCGCCGTCTGTCCGAAGCGGAAAGCGCCGACGTCACCTATGTCGCCGGCCTGGCCTCGGGCGCACAGCGTAGCCACCCCGACGACCAGGCGGTGGATCGCTTCGCTGCAGCCCTGAAGGCCAAGCTCGCCGAGAGCAGAGCGAAAGGCCGAAGCGGCTGGGACGATCCGAACCAGTGCACCACCCAGGATCTGGCAGGCCAGATGGTCGCGCATCTTCGAAAGGGCAACGAGGGTAACTTCCTCGATATCGCCACGTTCGCGATGATGCTGCACGAGCGCCACGCGAGCCCGACCGAGCTCGTCGCCGAGTTCGACGCGAGGGCTGCCCGGTGAGCGCTCCAACCAACGAGCTCGAGCGCACTTCGCTCGATGCGGCCTTAAAGCCCGTGGCCGCGCCGCTTTGCGGTGCCTACGCCGTCGGGCTTGCCGCAGGCCTGTCTTGGCAGACCGTCTTTGCCGATGCGAGGCGCTTGTTCAACCGTTCTGATCGCTGGAAGGGCCGGCTGTTCTTCTTCGAACTCATCTCACTGCTCACGCACTACGGCATCGAGCACCGCAAGATCCCCGGCATGGCCCCGCTCGTGCTGGAGAAGCTGGCCGCGGAGATCCCCCCGGACGAAACACACATCGTCTGCATTACCGGGCACTTCGTACTGCTGCACGGCGGTCGAATATTCGATCAGCATTTCCCCTTGGGCGAGCGCATCAGCGACTACCCCTGGCGCCGCCGGCGCATCCAGCGCTGGGTCCAGATATCGCACCCTGCACCAGACAACAAGCGCGGCTGATCGTCGGCGCCACGCCGTACAACAGGCGAAATGCCTTGTTTTACGCGGGGATAGGGTAAGACCGTCTTCGGTATAACGACTCCTGTTAGGGCGCATTGCGTCGCCCGTCGCTTCGAGGATCGTTCATGCCCAGCCATTCATCCACTCCAGAGCGCGCCCGTATCTGGAGGTACAGCACACAGCGCTGCTTCCCTTGCGACGGAGGTGCAAGGTGATCGAGCACCTGTTTGGCCTGACGGCTCCTTTCACGCGCCCCGCCAACGCGCCGGTTCGACGAATTACGCCACTGCAGGAAAAACGCGCAAAGCCCGAGGAGGTGAAGCGCTCCGCAAGCCGCGAGGACGTGCATCGTCTTATCTGCACGAAGACGATGATCGCGGCCGAGGTCGGTGAGGCGCTGTCGATCTCGACCAAGGCGGCTGCGGCCCACCTTCGCAGGCTCGAGGAGGCCCGTCAGGCGTATCGCTGCGGAGAGGTCATGGTGAACGGTCGCAGGGTGCCCAAATTCAGAGGCGTGCAATGACTATCACTGACCCTCCTTCCGCCGGCCTAACGGCGAAGCAGCCAGGGAAGGGAAAGACATTCCCGGTCCAGATCGGACAAGATACCTACGGCGTCCTTGCGCAGACCGACCCGCTGAAGGCCCGCTTCTGGCAGTCCATACTCGGTCGGGCCAAGACAGCAGGCACGCCCGTTCATTGTCTATGCCTTCGAGATGACCAGGCGCGGCTGCTGTCCGTGCACGAGCGTGACGGCAGATACCACCTCCAAGCGTTCCCGAACCAGGGTGAGTCTCACGCCAAGGAGTGCCGCTTTCACCGGGATGCTACCGGGCCGAAGAATGCGTTTCCGGAAACCACGGATGAGCCGGCACAGGATGAACCGCCTCGGGATCGCCTGCCAATGGGCTTCGCGATGCCCACGCATTCGCCATCGATGGGCGGAGCAGGAGCCGGCGGGCCAAGGAATAGCCCACGGATTCATCGTGTCTCGCTCGAGTACCTGTTGATTAAGCTCTGGAACACGGCCGGCCTCAACGAATGGAAGCCGTCTTGGGCCGGCAAGCGCAACATGTTCACCGTACTGAACCGACTGCGTACGGCCGCCACCGAGATCGAGATCAACGGCGAACAGCTCGCGCAGAACCTGGTGATCGGGGAGCTCCATGAGGGAGGCACGGCCGACGCTCACAACGCTGCGGTGATCAAGCGTGCAACCGAGGCGCGTCGCCGCATCCTGGTCCTCGGGCGCCTGGCGGCGGCCAAGCGTCAGGACCAAGGCCTTACGGGTTATGAGGCTAAAGAAATTGCACGGCGTCCAGCGCAATCGTTTGTGGTTTCTCTGGGCTTAAAAGACCTCAAGCTTGATTTCATAGCGCTTTTGGCACACCGATCTGTGACGTCGAAGACCACTCGCGTGGATCACAACAGCCTAGGTGTCACAGTCCTCCTCCAAAAACTAGCCGAGCATCCGTCCCTTTGAGGCGGCCGTGGTCCACTCGCGAAGCCAGACGGACAACTCACTTCGGGATACTGGTCGATTTGTGGCGTACGATGACCATGCCGAATTGATACAGTCCGGGTGGAAGAGATCCGACCAGGAAACTCGGCGGACGAGCTTCGATCGTCCCACAGTCCGCGAGAGCGGAACTCTATGCTAACCATCTGATGCTTCGCTGCGCAGGGCCATCTAGGATGAATGATACTCAAAACACAGTTTCAAGCTCTCACGTTACGCCGATTGGCGGCAACGTCTTTCTGGATCTCGGGTTCCCACCCCGCGAAGCCGAGCGCTTGCTCTCCGACTCCCAGATGAGGATTGAGGCAGCGCTCACGGAAACACCTGTAGACATGAAGCAAGGGACGCGCATCGATGAGGATCAGATACGACGAGCAAGATGACATCCTGTGCATCGGCTTCTCGGAGGAACCGATCGTGAGGGATGTTTCACTCGGGTGGAACGTGAACATCGGCTTTACAGCAAACGGAATCGCCGAGATCACGATCCTGGATGCCCGAACCGCAGGTCACTGGCCGATAGAGATCGAACCGAGCCCACAGTGACCGAGAACATACGCCGCTGCCAGACAGGCGGCGTCACGGTCGACTTCGACGGCGCCGATCACGGCGTTGCTCCGTTAGACGAGCGTTGGTCGTGGGGTCCTAGTTAAGCCCGCTTAACTAGTGCGGAACCCTAGTTAAGTTTACGCGGATTTCTTTAATTAGCAGGACACTGGTCACTCTGGCTCCAACATCTCCACGTCGGGGAAGATGCCCTTGCTGAACGGGGAGTGGGGTGCGGAACAAGTCAAGATAGTTGTCGCCTGATTCATGCAACCAACCGCCCTATGTCTTCAGCATGTATGTGGTCGCGCACGACAGCGTCGCGCTCCGGATTGAGCGTGACTGCACCGACCGGCGTCCAGTCGCGTGTCCCGCAGGACCAGCGCGCAGGATGGCGCTCGCGGGCCTGGAGATACGTCTGATGGCGTGCAGCCAGGATCGCCCGGTCCTCGAACGCGTGTCGTTGCGCCGGGGTGACGTAGCGGATGCCGCTGTGGCGGTGCTCGAAGTTGTACCAGCGCACGAAGTCACGTCCCCAGAGGCGGGCGTCTTCAAGGGTAGCGAAGCCGCGCACCGGGAATTCGGGGCGATATTTGGCCGTCTTGAAGAGCGACTCGACGAAGGCGTTGTCGTCGGAGACGCGCGGGCGCGAGTAAGACGGTTTGACGCCCAGCCAGTGCAGCATGGCGAGCACCGTGGTGGCCTTGAGCGTGCTGCCATTGTCGCCGTGGAGTACGGGTTTGTCGGTCATCGCGTGGACGCCTTCGACCAGCGCGGTGCGCTTGAGCAGGCTCACCGCGTGGTCGGCATGGTCGGCCTCATGGATCTCCCACCCGACGATCTTGCGGCTGTAGAGGTCCTGGATCAGGTAGAGGTAGAACCAGCGCCCCTGCACCTGCGTGGGCAGATAGGTCATGTCCCAGCACCAGACCTGGCCCGGCGCGGTGGCCACATGCGTGGTCGGCGTACGCGAGCGCTGAGGCGTTCGGGTGCGGCCCCGGTGACGGGTCTGCCCGTGGGCGCGCAGCACGCGCTGGAAGCTCGATTCGCTCGCGATGTAGACGCCTTCGTCGGCCAGCGTCGGCACGATCCGCGCAGGTGGCTGATCGGCGAAACGCGGCTCGTTGGCCACCGCCAGGACGCGGGTGCGCTCCGCCTCGGTGAGCGCATGCGCAGGCGTCGGGCGTTCGGCCAAGGGCCGGCGGTCGCCGACGTGCAGGCCGTCCTCGGCCTTCCAGCGTTGCAGGGTGCGAACGGTGATGCCGGCGACCTCGCACGCCGGGCGCAAGCGCGCACCCGCTACGTGAGCGGTGTCGATGTGGCGGACCATCGTTTGGCGATCTTCCAGGCCGATCATGCGTCCTCGTCCTTGTCCTTCGGAAAGATCGCCTCGAGCTTTTTTGACAGTACCAGCAGCGCGGCGGCTTCGGCCAGGGCCTTCTCCTTGCGGCGCAGGTCGCGCTCGAGTTCCTTGATGCGGCGCCGGTCGGCCTTCTTCTCCCGGTGGCTGATCCGCGCGGTGTCTTCGGGGTCGGCGAGCGCCTGCGTGGCCGCTGCGCGCCATTGCTCGAGTTCCTGCGGATACACGCCGTTCTCGCGGCACCAGGCGCTCTTGCTGGCTTCGTCCATCGCGGCGGTAACCAGCACCGCCTCGAATCGGGCGGGCGCTGTCCAAGCCCGCTCGCGAGCGGGCTTGGACAGCGCATCCGCGCGCCACCGCTCCAGCGTCGCCGTTGAAATGCTCAGTTCGTGGGAAACCGTCTCCACCGATGCGCTCTCCGGGGGCAACAACCGTGCTACCGCTTTGTCCTTGAATGCTTGTCCGTATCTGGCCACTTCGTTCTTCCGTTATCGCCCTCAGGTTTCAGATTCTATCGAGGCGACAACTATCTTGACCCAGAGGGGTATCTACGGGGTAAGCAGACGGAGGTGTTTCCTCAGGCATTTCGAACCCTCCATTGGCAACGTCGATTCTCCGGCAACAGAAGTCTTCATCTTTTCCGACGTCCGGCATCGCTGTCAGCCCCTCTAACGACTCTTCACTTTCCGGGAAAGACTGCTCGTAAAGTAACTCAGGATCGATATCCGCTCCTCCAGGCCAACGAACAGTTCCGTTTTCTACGAAGACCTGGCGAAACAGCGAAACTCTACGAAGAGGGGTGAATACAGTGGACTCGCGTGCCAATAGCCTGGACATGGAAAAACGCCGAACCTCCCCATTTTCGAAAGTAAGCCTGAGCACAAAGCCAGGTAGCGACTCGACTGCGGTTACGTCAAACAGCGGACTGCGCGAAGACCGCGTCACTTGAGCTAGCAGCACTTTGGGGACGGGCACAAGCTCCAAGGTCTTTCCGTGTTCATCTGCGAATTCGACCAACACTGTGTTCTCGTCTAGTACTTCGACGATTGTCCCCCTTGCCAAATCCTGCCTTAGACGAACGATCGCTAAGGGTTGCATCGAGGTCGTAGATGAGGCTGGTGGGACCGACATGGGAAGACGTGAAAGAGAACCTTGACGTCGGGTAACGTATCACACGATGCGGCCCGCCGGGTGAGCAGCGAATCTTGAGAAGCTTCCGCTCAAATACCCGACCCCGCATTTTCAACCGAAGAAGCCGAATGGCGGAAATGCGCCAAGGTGCGGCCCTCCACCTGCAAGCACTAGATGGCCGCTCAGGCCGACTTGTTGCTTGTTGGCATAGGCATGAGGCAGTTGCCGGGCCAAAGAAACCAGACTGTGAGTTCGGCTAGCGGTCAGGCCGCTTTAGATTACAGTCCAGACATGCAAAACTCATGAGATCTTGGGCTGGTCGAGTCTCGATCGTTGCCATCCTCTCCAGTAAAATCTCACCTATCGCGCGCTCAATGCCCAGCAACGGCGCGGCTTTCCAGGGCTCTCCCGTAAACTCTCACCCATTGGTCGCCGCAACGATTCTGGCCACGTTCATGGAGATCGCCCAAATCCACGCGACAGACATGGCTGATCTGTTTCGCTTTCCCAATTGCCCCAACGGGCCCCACGCACACCCCGACGAATAGGGAGCCATCATCCAGGCGGACCACTCAGCCGGCCAAAGCCCTCAATTGACCGGCAACACGCGCGTCCACGCCAAGCCGCAGGTTCGGGAGTAGTTCGACGGTGACCGCTAGGGCGAAAAAGTGTTCCCCACGCCCGTGGGGATGAACCGACGTGGGGCACTTCGAGTTCTTCTACAATCCGCAGCGCCGCCACGGTTTCACCAACCAGCTCTCGCCGGTAGAGTTCGAGCGGCAGTATTTTTTGAAGAACGGGACCGTCTAGGAAACCCGGGGCGATTCACTTCACGCAGCACTGAAAATGAGGGGCAGGTCAATTCACACCGTCCCGCACCAGATGGCAATCCGCCTTTGAGCACCGCCAATCGGGATAGGGGCGGTCAGTGTGCCTGACCGGTCCCCTCCCACACCACCCGGCATGCGGGTCCGCACCGGGCGGTTCGAGCAGTTGAGGTCATGAGAGGTGAGGCATGCCCAGACGGTCAAAGTAGTCGATCGTCAGAACGTGATGCAGCGCGGTCAGACTGTTGTGCCACCAGCGATGGCTGAGGGCGGCGACGGACTGCGCAATCCTGGGCGTCGCTCCCAACTTGAGCAGTTCCCGGTAGATCGTCTTTCCACGTCGCCAGTGCTTGAGGTGGAGGACTCGCATTCGGCGACGCATCCACTCGTCCAGCCCTCGCCAGACGCGCGGTGTTTGCGCCAGTCCGAAGCACGCTTTCCACCCTGGAACATAGCTTCGCAGCTTCTCGACCACCTCTGCGATGCTGCACCCGTCGGTCCGGCGTGTAAGCTGCCGTATCCGTTGCTTGAACGTCTCCAGCGCCTTGCCCGACACGGCGCGCCCGACCTCGCCGTTCCGCGTCAGCCACCGGGCGTAACCCAGAAACTTGCGGCCAAACACGCTGGCCACCGCACTTTTCGATTCGTTGATCTTCAGGTGCAGCTTGTCGTACAGACGCTTGAGCGGGGTCATCACCCGCTCCCCCGACTTCTGGCTGCGCACATACACATTGCAGTCATCGGCGTAGCGGGCAAAGCGGTGCCCTCGTCGCTCCAGCTCTCGATCCACCTCGTCGAGCAACACATTGGCCAGGAGCGGCGAGAGCGGTCCGCCTTGCGGCGTACCCTCGACGCGCTCGACCACCACGCCGCCATCCATCATCCCCGCATTCAGGTAGGCGCGCACCAGCCGGATCACGCCGGGGTCGGGCACGCGCTTCTTTAGGCGGTCGATCAGGATGTCGTGGCTGACCCGGTCGAAGAACTTGGACAGGTCGACATCGACCACGACCCGGTAGCCCTCCTGCACATACTGCTGCGCAGCGAGCACGGCATCGCGTGCCCGGCGGCCGGGCCGGAATCCATGGCTGTGTTCACTAAAAGTGGGATCGATCAGCGGTTGCAGCACTTGCAGCAGTGCCTGCTGAACCAGACGGTCGGTCACGGTGGGTATCCCCAGCTCACGCTCACTCCCGTCCGCCTTCGGAATACCCACGCGCCGCGCCGGCAGGGGCCGATACGTGCCTTCCATCAATTGCCGGCGGATGGTCGGCCAAGCGCGCTTCAGGTGTTCTTTGGTCTGGCCTATGTCCAGCCCATCGACGCCTGCGGCTCCCTTGTTCGCCTTCACGCGCTTCCACGCGCGTTGCATGTTTCCTCTCTCGAGCACTTGCAACAGCAAGTCTCGCCCTGCGCCTCCCGGGTCGTGACGCGGGGACCGGGCTTCATCGCTGGCCGCGCCAGACGAGGCTTCACCCTGCCTTTGCGCGACCCGCCCCGCTGACGCGGACATCTGATGCCGTGCTCGATCCATCGTCACGTCGTTTGACGCTCCTTCTCGTTCGGCCCTTCGCCCACACTGCGGCTACTACGGCCTCTGCTGACTTCTCGCTCCGCCTTTCGGCGTCGCCCTTTCAGATCTCCCCAGTTAAGAACGCACTCCTTCGCTGCACAACCGCCGGATTTACGCCACTTCGCCTTGATCACGAGAGCTTCGCGGCTTCTTGCCCGCTCGCCCTGCTCGGCAGCGCCTTCTATCCGGTTCTTGTCCATCGGCTCGCAGCTTCGCTCCGCGCTTCCTTCCCACGCTCAGTCACCCTCACGCAGTTGCGCTTCGCTTCGTTCGCTGTGATCAACTTACGGCGGGACTTGCACCCGCAAAAGAGTGCGCCCATGCTGGGCGCACAAAAAATGGCCCGCCGAAGCGGGCCAAACCCGAAATCACCCCCGCGCCTTGCGGCGCGAGAGGCAACCACGACGCACATCCTGATTTCGGGGAGGGAGATCGTCTACAGCGCGACGCCGCACCGGCTCAGGCCTTGGCAGAATCGCGGCGGAACACCAGCGGCGCGCCGCCGTGCGAGCGCTTGACCATCCACTGCGCGAGCGCCGAATCCATGTAGTCGGCATGGCCGGGGAACCAGTCCATCAGCGCCTGTGCCAGCTCGCGCACCAGGACGGCATTGCCCGCGGCAAGCTCCTGCTGCACTTCGCGCACCGAGGCCAGCACCTTGGCGTGCTCGTCGATGTGGCAGTCGGCGGCCGGAAAATCCGTGCCTCTCATCCAGCCGTCTTCCTGCTCGAAATGGGCCACGGCATGCGCGGCAAACGCGTCCAGGGCTTGCGCCAGTCCGGCGTCCGGCGCCGTCAGCAGCGCATCGACCAGGGTCACGAACTCGCGGTGGGTGTCGTCCATCGACGTGTAACCGAGTGAGTACCGGTCCGTCCAGTCGAATCCCGGATGCGCCTCCGTCATTTCTGTCTCCGATGATTGCCGAGGCTCCTTGCCCGGCCGTCAGCCACCCAACCCTACCGGGCTAGGTGTCCTATTTGCGATGCAGGTGAACAACGCTACATGCTCACTTGCGGTGCCCTGTCACAAATTATCGTATGCCAAGGCGAAGTCAATCTCGGCGCGGCCAAGCGCTTCTCGGCCAGATGCACTCCAGTGGTCTGGTATTTCCACTGAAAGTCGCATCCGACCTTGAGCGCGATCATCCGCACAAATCCTAGTTATGCAGATGGAGCAATCCCCTTCGCCCGCGCCAGATTGAGCGCCGTATCCTCGATCATGTCCTCCTGCCCGCCGACCATGCCGCGCCGGCCCATCTCGACCAGGATCTCGCGCGCGGGCACGCCGTACTTCTTCTCGGCGCGCTTGGCGAACAGCAGGAAGGAGCCATACACGCCGGCATAGCCCAGCGTGAGCGCGTCGCGGTCGATGCGGATCGGGAAGTCCATGATCGGCACCACCAGGTCCTCGGCCACGTCCTGGATCTTGAACACATCCACCCCGGTCTCGATCCCCATCAGGTCGCACACCGCAATGAAGACTTCCATCGGGGTGTTGCCCGCACCGGCGCCCAGGCCGGCGGCCGCCGCGTCGATGCGGGTGGCGCCCACTTCGAGCGCGGCGAGGCTGTTGGCCACGCCCATGGCGAGGTTGTGGTGGCCGTGAAAGCCCAGTTCAGTCTCGGGCTTGAGCGCATCGCGCACCGCACTGAGGCGGGATTTGACCGTGTCGGGCAGCAGGTGCCCGGCCGAGTCGGTGACGTAGATGCAGTTGGCGCCGTAGCTCTCCATCAGCCTGGCTTGCTTGAACAGCCCTTCGGGGCTGTTCATGTGGGCCATCATCAGGAAGCCGACGGTGTCCATGCCAAGCTTGCGCGCCATGCCGATGTGTTGCTCGGAGACATCCGCCTCGGTGCAGTGGGTGGCCACCCGGATCGTGGAGACGCCGATCTCGTGCGCCATCTTCAGGTGATCCACCGTGCCGATGCCCGGCAGCAGCAGCGCCGAGACCTTGGCCTGCTTCATCAGCGGGATCACCGCGCCGAGGTATTCCTCGTCGCTGTGGGCGGGGAAGCCGTAGTTCACCGAGCTGCCGCCGAGGCCGTCGCCGTGGGTGACCTCGATCAGCGGGATGCCCGCTTCGTCCAGGCCGACGGCGATGGTCTTCATCTGCTCGAGCGTCATCAGGTGGCGCTTGGGGTGCATGCCGTCGCGCAGGGTCATGTCGTGGACGGTGATCTTCTTGCCGCGAAGTTCCATGTTCATCTCCTTCGTCTGGTCGCCGCTCAGGCCACCATCGTGGCGCGGTTGGATTCGAGTTTCAGGCGCCCGGCGAGGATCTCCTCGGCGAACATCTCGGCGGTGCGCGCACCGGCCGCGGTCATGATGTCGAGGTTGCCGGCGTACTTGGGCAGGTAGTCACCCAGGCCTTCGACTTCCAGGAAGACCGAGACGCGGTTGCCATCGAACACGGGACCATTCACGAGGCGGTAGCCGGGCACGTACTTCTGCACCTCGCGGATCATGGCGTGGATGGATTCGGTGATCGCGGCCTGGTCCGGTTCGGTCTCGGTCAGGCAGTGCACCGTGTCGCGCATGATCAGCGGCGGCTCGGCCGGGTTCAGGATGATGATGGCCTTGCCCTTCTTCGCGCCGCCCACCTTCTCGACCGCGCCTGCGGTGGTGCGGGTGAATTCGTCGATGTTCTTGCGCGTGCCCGGACCGGCCGACTTGGAGGACACGGTGGCGACGATCTCGCCGTAGGCCACCGGCTGCACGCGGGACACCGCCGCGACCATCGGGATCGTGGCCTGGCCGCCGCAGGTGACCATGTTGACGTTCATTTCACCCTTGCCGACGTGCTCGGCCAGATTGACCGGCGGCACGCAGAAGGGGGCGATCGCGGCCGGGGTGAGGTCGATCATCAGCACGCCCAGCTCGTTGAGCTTGCGGCTGTTCTCGGCATGGACGTAGGCCGAGGTGGCATCGAAAGCGATCTGCACGCCGTCGGCCAGCACATGCGGCAGCAGGCCGTCGACGCCCTCGGCGGTGGTCTTGAGGCCCATCTCGCGCGCACGCGCCAAGCCCTCGGAGGTGGCGTCGATCCCCACCATCCACACCGGCTCCAGCACCGGGCTACGCTTCAACTTGTACAGCAGGTCGGTGCCGATGTTGCCCGGACCGATCAGGGCGCATTTGATCTTGTTCATGAGAGCTTCCTGAAAACGCATGACTTGAGGATGCAGGCCGCACGGCCCCCCACGAGGAGAGGGAGAGAGAGGAGCCGTGCGACTGCAATCGGAAAGCAGAAGAGAGCCGTACGTCGCGTGCGCTCAGACGAAACGCACGGCGCAGCTTCCGATACCGCCAATCGTGACGCGCAAGTTGTCGCCAGCCTTCACGGGTACCATGGCGCCAAGCGCCCCCGACAGGATGATCTCGCCCGCCTTCAGGCCAATGCCCAGTCGGCCGAGCGTGTTCGCCAACCACACCACAGCATTGACCGGCGAGTTCATCGTCGCCGCACCTGCGCCCGTCACTACGACCTCGCCGTTCTTCTCGAGCACCATGCCGCAGGTGATCAGGTCCACGTCGCGCGGGTCGATGAGCGCGGAACTCAGTACGAATACGCCGCAGGAGGCGTTGTCCGCGACGGTGTCCTGGATCTTGATCTTCCAGTCGCGGATGCGCGAATCGACGATCTCGAAGCAGGCCATCACGCCTTCGGTGGCGCGCAGGACATCCGCCGCTGTCACGCCTGGCCCCATCAGATCGTGCTTGAGCACGAAAGCGATCTCGCCTTCGGCCTTAGGCTGGATCAGCGAGGACGCCGGAATCGGGTCGCCCGAGTTGAACACCATTGCATCGGTCAGCATTCCGAAATCGGGCTGATTCACGCCGAGCATGTTCATGACTGCCTGCGAGGTCACGCCGATCTTCTTGCCGATGATGCGCTCGCCGTCCCGCAGACGGCGGGCCATCAGCTGCTGCTGGATGGCGTAGGAATCCTCAATCGTCAGTCCGGGGTGCGCTGCCGTCAGCGGATCGATGACCTCGCCCTTTCGCAGTGAGTCGTAGAGCGCATCGCCGAGTTGATCCAGTGCTGTGTGATCTATCACCGCATCGCTCCGTGAATCAGATCGGCTCGGCCAGCTTGGCAAGCGCGCGTTCGACCACTGCTGTCTGCGCCTCAACCGGCGCGCGAGCCTGTTCCAGACGTCCCAACTCCATGGAGCATTCGGTCACCAGGCGGCAACGGCCGATGCGACGCCCCATGAAGCGGGCGAAGGTCTCCTCCACGCTGTCCGACTTCTCCAGCTCTTCGGCTAGCACCAGGGCATCCTCGATCCCCATGCCCGCGCCGGAGGCGAGCTGCGGCGTGGTCGGATGGGAGGCGTCGCCGATCAGCAACACGCGGCCCTTGTACCAGGGCGAGGGCAGCACAAAGGCCTCCAAGGGACGGAAGTTGATCATCGAGTGCTGGTCGAGCGAGTCAGCCAGGCGCTTGACGATACCGCCATAGCCCGCGAGCTTCTTCGCGAACTCGGCCGCCAGTTGGTGCTCCTCGAGGAAGACCTTGGGTGTGCGCTCGAGCAGGAACATGTACATGTGGGTGTCCGAGACAGGTGTCAGGCCCACCTTGGCCGGGCCGCCGAGGAAGTAGGTGCGGCGCGCCACTTCCGGCGGACGTTCGGTGAACAGACGCCAGGCGCTCTGACCGGTGTACTCCGGCTTGGGCGCGTCGGGAAAGATGAGGTTGCGCACACCAGAAAACACGCCGTCGGCACCGATGACGAAGTCGTAGCGGGCACGGCCGCCATCACTGAAGGTGACGTCCACACCGTCGTCGTCTTGGTCGAGGGCCTTCACCGTCAGACCGAGTCGGATATCCAGACCCATCGAGCGAACCTTGCGCTCGATGATCGCGTGCAGCGCGGGGCGCATGATGCCGCCCGAACTGCTAATGCCTGCGGCCGGCGGCATCGGCGTCGGCAACACGCGCAGCGGAGTGCCCTGCGTGTCGCAGATCTGGATACCTTCGCCAACATAGGCCTCGGCGGCAACTTCATCATAGACTCCGAGCTCCTTCAGCGCGCGCAGCGTCGGGCCGGTAATGGTGATGCCGGCACCGAGCGCCCCCCAATTCGGATTGATGTCGATGAGGTCGATGTCGAGACCTCGCTGCTTGAGCGTTATGGCCGATGACATGCCGGCTGTGCCGGCCCCGACGATCAGCGCGCGCGAAGACTTGAGTGTGGAGTGAGTTGCCATGGTTCTTTATCCTGACAGGACGGTCCGAAGGCGCGGTCTCAGGCCGCAGCGTCGGCCTTGAGGAAGTTCTGCACGAGCTGCGCAAAGGCGGTCGCGTGCTCGATCTGCGTCCAGTGGCCGCAGCGACCGAAGATGTGCAACTGGCTGTTCTCGATCCAGTTCAGCATCGTCAGCGAGGTCGACAATGGGATCACCTTGTCGTCACGGCCGTGCACCATCAAGGTGGGATGCCGGATGCCGCGAACGGCAGCTTCCGGATGAGCCATCGCATCAACGCAGCGCTGTCGAGGTGCAGGGAACATGCTTTCATAAGCGGCTCGCGTCAGCGGGCGCATGCTGGCCTCGTAGCGCATCTGCACCAGTTCGTCCCCGACCAGCGCCTGGTTGTAGGCGAAGATCTTCATGATCGACTGCATGTTTTCGAACGAGGGCGTGTAGCCCCACACCTTGTCGAGCCCGTCGGTTAGTTCGAAAGGAACGCCCACGCTGCCCATCAGAACGAGCTTGTTCACGCGCTCGGGATAAGTGATGGCCAAGGCCAGCGCCATCGAGCCACCGAAGGAGTTACCGATGACATGCACCTTGTCGACCCCGACCGCATCGAGGAAGGCGACGATCTGATCGAGCCACGCCCGGCGGTTGAACTGCATGTCGACCGGGAACTCGCTGAAGCCAAAGCCCGCGAGGTCGGGCGCGAGCAGGCGGAAGTCACCCTTGAGCGCCTGCAAGGTCAGGCGCCAGTTGGCCCAGGCACTAACGCCCGGTCCGGAACCGTGCAGCATCAGCACCGGCTCGCCGCTGCCGAGATCGTGGTAGTTCGTGAGGATCGGACCGCACTGAATCTGCCTGCCGATCTCGGGATTGCTCGCCTGCGTGTTCATGCCTTTCGCCCTCCCGCCTTGCGCCACACCAGGCGCACCGTGCGTGCCTGCGGCGTGCCTTCTTCCATGCGCGCGGTCAGTGCGATGGTCCCATCAGCGTTGACCTGGATGCGGCGCCTCTGCTCGCTTCCTACCCAGTTCGGGAACATGCTGATGCTGACCTTGTGCGTAACCACCTCCCCGTCAAGGCTGTAGGTGCCGGCGTAGGCCAGCATCGACGTGTAGGCGCGCGCCTTCTCTGCGTCGCTGGCGTTCCACTGCCCCCCGGTCTCGAACTTCGGCCGATTAGCGCGGGCGATCATGCAATCCATGTCGCCGTCGTCCGTGTAGCGGATGAAACCGTGCAGGCCCTCGCCCATCGGCAGTTCGCTGCGCCCGTCATCGAAGACCTGTTCCCACGAAAGGATGTCCCATCGGCCAACGAGATCGATTTGCTGTGACATTAGGTGTCTCCTCCTTGAACTTATTCAGTGCTTTGCAGCGAGGCTGGCGAAGAAACCGGCGACGATGCTGTTGTGTTCCGGGGCGCTCTCGTATTGCGCCCAGTGACCGGTGTCGGTGGCGCAATGGAAGCGGCCGTCCTGGACCTGTTCCGACAGGCGCTGTCCAAGCGCAGGCGGTGTACGGTTGCGATCACCCCAGTACACCAGCGTCGGCTGGGCGATGCGACGCGCGATCGCGTCTGTCACCGTGTGGCGCCGGATGATGTCGCCAGCCAGATACTCGGCGATGAACTTTTGCTGCACGGCAGCCAGCGCGGGTTGCTGATACAGCGCCTGGCGCACGCGGATGGCCTCGTCGCTGAGACGCTCGGGCCTGGCGAGGATGCGCGCCATGCGGGTGCGCACGTTATCGAAGCTCGGGTCGCGCAGCACTTCGAGCGAGCTCGGCAAGTTCGCCGCCCAGTCTGGCTCGACATAGCCCGGGATGGAGCCCTCGTCCGGCGAGTAGCCCATCGTGGTTGTAAGCACCAGGCCGCGAACCTTCTCGGGGTGTTGCACCGCCAGTTGCATCGCCACCCAGCCGCCCATCGACTGCCCCTCGACGAAGGCGACTTCAATGTCGAGCTGTGCCATCACATCAGTCACCTGATCCACTAGGAGCGGAATGATCTCCGGGTGGTAGCCCTCGGTCTGCGAGCGGCCGTGCCACAGGAAATCCATCGCCACGACGTGGAAGTGCTCGGCAAGCGGCGCGATGTTCAGCGCGTAGTTCTCGGCGTGGCCGCCGGTGCCGTGAAGCAGGAACAAGGCCGGGCCGCTGCCGGCCTCGATGATGCGGGTGCGATAGCGTCCCTCGACGATACGCACCTGCGTCTTGAGCAATTCGACCCAGTAGGTATCGGGCACGGATCGCCCGGATTTCGGCTCGGACACTGTACTCACGCCTCGCTCCTTACAGCGCCTGTTCCTTGCTGGCAGAAATCGGGCCGCGCAGTGTGCCATCCGACTTCTCCAGACCGAAGGTCCATTCGGAGAAGATGTGCGACACCGCATCAAAGTCCTGGGTCTCCCAGTGCTCGTCAACCATGTCCTCATCGGCCGCGTATTCCCACGAACCGCCGAACGGGCTCTGGAAATACCAGAAGCAGGCGGACGAGATCAGGTGACGGCCGGGACCGGCAAAGGTCTGCCAGCCCAGCGAATCGAGGTGCTGGCCACCGCCGATCACCTCATGGATGTCACGCACTTTGAAAGCGAGGTGGTTGAAGCGCGTACCGCGCTGCTTTGCGTTCATGAAGAAAACGTGATGATGGTTTCCCACCGGCGAGCAACGCATGAAGATCCCGCGGTTGGCGTAGCGGTCCGACACGATGAAGCCGAGGCGCTCGATGTAGAACTTCACCGCCTCGCCAGCGTCGTCGACACCGATCGCGATGTGGCTGATCTCGTGCGGTTTCGCCGCCTGGTAGCGTGGCGCTCGCGCATTGAGGCGACCAGGACTTCCCGGCGCGTTGTAGCGCGTCACCTCGTAGGGCACCGACCTGCGACGGGCGACGCGAAATGCCAGGTTGATGCCTAGGTCATCGACGCTATGCAGCACGCCCGCCGCGTCGAACTCGGCCCTGCGGTCTCGCCCCAACTCGGCCGCCAGCGCCTTTAGCGCAGCCTCGTCCTCGACCCCCCAGGTGAGCTCGCTCATACCGCTCGGCGAACCGATCGGGCTGCGGTCGGCGCGCGTTCGGTCAACCTCGACCACGCGAACCTCGGACCCATCAACCGTCGCGAACAGACGCATACCCTGCTCAGGCGACGCGGCCTCGTTCAAGCCCCAGTCTTTCGCGAAGCGGCACGCATCGTCGAGATCCTCGACCGCGAACGTCACGCACTCCACACCGGTGAATCGAAAACGGTTTTCCAATGCCATGCCTGTCTCCATTGGCGGACCAGAGCCCCGCAGAACGCCCACATCCGCCATTCGTGTTGAAAGCGAGGTGGACTTTATTTATCGCCCCATAAGCGAGCCACAGGAGAAGAAACAATGCAGATATGTGCGAAATGGAAGCCCTGCGTCGGGGAAACAGATCCGTAAGCGATGAAATAGAACAATGCAAGCTTTTCGTCGACTTCAACCTAAACGTCTCACCGCCCCGCCATCCGGATCGCGCCGTCGATCCTGATGACCTCACCGTTCAGATACGTGTTCTCGAAAATATGCTGCACCAAGGCTGCGAACTCATCGGGTTTCCCCAGCCTCGGCGGGAAGGGAACCATGCGACCAAGGGACTCCTGAACTTCAGTCGGCATCGACATGAGCATCGGTGTCTCCATGATGCCCGGCGCAATTGCCATCACCCGAATGCCGTAGCGGCTCAGCTCCCGAGCTGCGGGCAGCGTCAGCCCCACGATTCCGGCCTTGGACGACGCATAGGCCGCCTGCCCGACCTGCCCCTCGAAGGCGGCGACCGATGCGGTGTTCACGATGACACCGCGCTCACCAGACTCGTCGGCTACGTTGCGACTCATCGCCTCCGCGGCGAGGCGCAGCGTGTTGAAGGTACCGATCAGGTTGATATTCACCGTGTTGGCGAAGGACTCGAATGGATGTGCTCCAGTCTTCCCCAGGATTTTTTCAGCCGGAGCGACGCCCGCACAGTTCACCAAACCGTTCAGCCCGCCACCACGATTCACTGCCAAATCAATGGCGGCCTGCACGCTGGCAGGATCGGTGACATCCGTTTCGGCGCAGAGCGCATTCGCGCCGATCTCGGCGGCCACGTGCTCGATTGCGGCCTTGTTGCGATCAACAAGTACCACTCTGACGCCCCCGTTCGCCAGCCGCCTGGCCGTAGTCGCCCCCAGCCCCGATCCCGCCCCGGTGACGATGACGGTCTTTCCTTGAATCTTCATCAGCTGGTCCTTGTCACATTTACTTGCGGTGGTTTCACATCTGGCACCACCAGCGATCGCACCGGGCGTCCCGCCACTGCGCGCGTCGAGTGTCCGCGACCGATCAGATCCGTGGCGAGAATCACCGCACCCGGACCGAACACGCGGATCTGATGACGTCCCGTCTCGATCTCGATTTCGCCATCCATCACGATCAGGTACAGAGGCGAAGACGGCGTGTGCCAGCCCGACGCATACTCGGCTCCCACTTCTCGAAAGATCACGCCCTGTGCCCCATGAAGCGCCGACATGAATCCGAGCGCGCCCTTGTCCTCCAGCGGGATCAATACGTCCTCGAAGTACGACACCCCTTCCTCGTCAGAGCAGATCCGGGTGATGGAAAATGTCTTGTCTGTGTTCTGCATGATCAGGCGCACTCGCAGTGAGACAGGAAGTCGAAGCCGGGCAAATCGTCGTAGTACGCCCACGCGCGGGCGGCGTTCGACTCGGTCCACACAACCGGCTCGAACTCGGGGTGGGCCTCGGTCATGCGACCGCCACTACACAGTTCCAGACGCAGGTTGTGCGGATCGCGAAAATGCAGCGAGAAGGTGTTGCCATAGGGCTGGCGCGTGGGTCCGGTGAGCTCAAGTGCCACCCCGTCCTGCCTCAGGTACTGCCCATCGACGAGAATGTCCGAAGCGTCTTCTTTGGTGAAGGCGATGTGGTGCAGGCGGCCGCGCTCGCCGGGGAAAATCGCCAGCTCCTGTCCGCCGACGTTCTTCGACATGCGGAACAGCAGGGCCGAGAGCAGGTTCTCTCCATTCTCGCTAACGATCTTTTCCGACACGAAGAACCCGAGCACCTCGGTGAGGAAACGGACCGTTGCAGCCGGCGCATCGGACGTGAAGGCGACGTGGTTGAGGAACATCGGTGCCGGCGTGCCACGCACCGCACGCGGGGCGACCCAGTCCGGCGACTGGTGCCCGGCGATGTAGCCTGGCTGCTGCATGTAGTGAAAGAGGCGCACGCGGGGTCCGTTCGGCACCACAAAGGCGATGGATTCCGACAGTCCGGGCCCTGCCTCGCCGGCACCGGCGCGCGCGACGGCGACGCCAGCCGCCTCCACCCGGGCAGACAGGCGCTCGAGGTCGGCGGCATCGCGCACCTGGAACCCCACCTCCACCAGCATCGATCTTGCGCCTTTCTCCAGCAGCATCGAATAGGCGTACGGCTCGTGCCAGCAGCGCAGCTGCACGGCGCCATTGGCCGCACCGGTTTCAAGCAGCCCGAGCGTGTCGCGGTAGAAGTCGCGGGCCCGATCAAAGCCCTCGGCGGGCACGGCCACGCGGACGTAGCCGAGCCGGGTGATGCCTGTGTGTTTGAGCGTCATTCTTGATGTCTCCCCGGTGTCGTTCAGCTGACCAGTTCGTAGAACTGGGGCGCAATGGCCGATTCGTAATAAAAGGTGCCCTTGCCCATGCTCGGCAGATCCCAGATCACGTCACCGATCGCGCCCGGCACACCGGGGGTTTCGTAAGCGCCGCACTGGAACTCGTTGCGGTTTCCGGACGGATCGAAGAAGTACACGGTAGTCACCCCCGCCACCCCATGGCGGGTGAGGCCGTACTCGAGCGTGGGCACCTTGCGATGCTTGAGCAGATCGACGCGGCGGATGACATCGGCGCGGTCCTGCACGTAGAAGGCGATGTGGTGCAGTCCGCCATCGGGTCCGGGCGCGATCGCCACGTTGTGCATGGTGTTGCCGAGCGTGGTGAAGGCCGCGAACAGATTGCCTGCGGGGTCGAGCACGCGCTCGGAGATGTTGAAGTCGAGGACTTCCTGCAGGAAGTCGACGGTCGGTGCGGGGTTCTCGCACACGATGAGGACATGGTCGAGGTGGCTCACCGGATTCACGCCATCGACGGCGTCAAGGATGGGGTCGGGGTTGCGCATGCCGCAGGCGTAGCCCGCACGCTCGGAATGGTAGAAGAGCACGATGCGGTGCTTCGACGGCAGGGTAACCTCCACGCCCTCGCCCTGCCCCAGCACGCTGCCCGCGGCCAGCCGCCGGGTAGCGAGGCCGCGCACTTGCGCCTCGCGCTCGACCTCGCCCAGATCGGCGGGGTCATTCACCTTCAGGCCCAGGTGGTCGATGCCCGCCTGCTGCCCTTGGCGCAGCACAATGCAGTGGTGGTCCTGGCTCTCGGGCGCCTGCAGATAGACCCGCGACGCATCCCGCCCGGTGATGCGCAGACCGATCGTGTGGACGTAATGCGCCTCGGCCGCACCCAGATCGGTGACGTCGATGCACGCGTAACTCAGTCTCGTAATCGCCATGTATGTCTCCTCGTTAGCGGGCCGCGGGCATCCTCCCCGTGGCACCATGTCAGTCATGTCAATCCCAGCCCGCCCTGCGCGCGCACCAGCGCCTGTGACAAGGGCGATACGCTCACCACGTTCCACCCATTTGGCATGTTTATCAGCAGATCCGACGCCGCAGTCGCGCGGCACAGCAAGGCGGGCCGGAGCCCCTCCGCGCTCAGCTTTTCCAGCCGGCTGCGCGACACGCCCTGCCGGTAGGCCACCTCGCCGCAGGCCAGCCAGCCCACACAGGCGCCACAGGCCCCACCCCGGCAGGCCTGCGGCACAAGGATGCCGGCGCGTTCCAGCGCCGCGCTCAGCACCTCATTCGCGGCCGCCGTGCAGTGCTGCTGGCGTCCAGCCGCATCCACCACGCAGACGGCGAAACACCTGTCCATCGACACGCTCAGGCCGCGTGCAACATCGGAGGCACATCGCCCATTTCGGCTTCAGCCTTCTGCAGCGCCGCCAGGCAGCGAACGCGAGTGCCAGATTCGGAGGCGAGGATCTTCAGCGCCGCACGCCCGACCGCACCGACGTCGCCGCCGCCGCGCTGGATGCGCTCGAGAATCAGCACCCCCTCGTCGAGGAAGCCCCACAGGTCGTCCAGCGCCTGATCGCGCACCCGGCCGTAGCCCTTCACCACGCGCCCGGCCTCGGCGACTAGGCAACCCAGCACCGGGCTGCGGGCATGTGCGGCGCCGATCGCGTCGTACCAGCGCTTGAAAAGGTCCATCTCGTGGGCATAGCGGCTGGAACGGCGCCGCATGCCACGGAAGGCGGCCAGGGTGCGCAGGCTCCAGTAGCCCGACACCGTGGTCGAGCCCAACCGTAGCGGAAAGCTGCGCTTGTCGAAATCGCGCATCAGCATGCCGCCCACGCCGGCAACGATGCGGCCCATCCATGGCGGCAGCATGCCTACGATCTGTTCCGCGTCGGGCACGAGGAAGTCCGTGACCTCGACCCCATGCCGCGGCTTGATGCCGTGCTCGCGCAGCACCTGCAGGTAACGCTCGGGGCGCGTCTTCAGCTGCGCGACGCGCGGAATGTCCTCGTAGGCCAGCCACAGGGCGCCGTGCCGGGCAAAGGCCTTCAGCGTGGCGATGTCGACACCGGGCAGGCCGGCGAGACGGTCGAGCAGCTCGAGATAATGGGCGGCATGGGCTTCGTCCATGTAGTCGATCAGGTTCTCGACGGCGGGCCGCACGAACTGCGCCAGTTCTGCACTGTCTCGCCGTTGCGCGAGGAGCCGCTCCACCGTCGCAGCCTCTGCCGCCGACAGGCGAGCGGCACGGCGCGAGGCATCCGGGCGGGCCGCCTCGGGACCGGATTGCGCGGGGAAACGCCCCTCCTTGACCAGACGGTAGCCGAGCTGGAAGGCCGCGATGTTGGCCTTCACATTGATCTCGGACGCCTTGATCGCCTCGACGAAGGGCGCGTCGTCCACGCCCTCGACCGCCGCCGCGACCGCCGCACCCAGCAGGAAGGCGTTGCTCGACAGCGCCGACAGGCCCTGCTCGACCACGACCGCCTGAGCGTTGCACAGGTAGTGGCGATCCGGCGCGAGGTCGTGCGCGGCGGTGAAGATCTGTTTGCTGTCGAAGATGCCCTCTTCGGCCGGCATCTTCTCCAGTGTCGCATAGGTGCGCGCGGTGTTGCCCACGATCACGCAGTCGCTCGAGGCATACCCCCCACCCATCAGGCGACCCAGCTCGAGCAGTTCCTGTCCGATCAGCAGGTTCACATCGCCCGGCATCGCGAACATCGAGTGGGTGCGCCGGCGGCTACGGTCGGGCGCGGCCTCGCAGTAATAGGTTACGGTGCCGCCACGCTGCGAGATCCCGAGCAGTCCGATGCTCACCGCATCCCAGCCAGCGTTGATCAGCCCGTGAACGAGCCAGTCGCTCAACACGCCGCCACCCTGCCCGCCGACCGTGCCGATCAGTACCCTGAGTGATTTGCCTGCTGCCATCATGCGCGCTCCATCTGTTCAAGTGCCTGGCCAAGCGGCGGCACCAGTTTTCGTCTGATCCAACCCTTGATGCGCTCGCCCAGCGAGGGGTTCTCAACCCGGGTCACGCGAATAAAGGACGGACATAGCTTCGCGGCATGCGATACCTCGCCGCATACCCCACAGCCGACACAGGTGTTGTCGACATAGGCAGCGGGTGCGGTACGCAGCGGATTGGGCGAAGGCTTGAGCGTCAGCGAAGGACAGCCACTGAAGCGGATGCATGCGTGATCGCCGACGCAGACCTCCTCGTCCACACCGAAGCGCTCGATCTCCACCCGCTTGCCGGCCTCCAGATCCCTCTGTCGCTCCACCTTCACGCGGCGCTGGCGCTGCAGCTGACATTCGGCTTCGGAGATCATCACGCGCACCTGGGGAATCTTCGCGTCGCGGCGGATGCGCTCGAGCTTCTTCTGGAAGTCCTTAAAGTCGTAGGGGTTGGCCCGCTCGATGTGCTTGACGCCCATCGCCTTGAAGGTATCGGCGATGCTCATCTCGGTGTTCATCGGCTCGCCGCTCATCAGCTTGCCAACGTTGGGGTTCTCGTGCGCCCCTGTCATCGCCGTCCACTTGTTGTCGAGGACGATGTAGGTCGCATCCTGCTTGTTGTAGATCGCGTTCGCCGCCGAGGCGTTGAACGCGCTGTGCCATAGCGTGCCGTCTCCCACGGTCGACACGTTGCGCTGCCGCGACATCGCGGTAATCCCGCTCGCCGCGGCCAAGCCGGCGCCCATGCCGATGTTGGAGTCCGCCAGTTCGAAGGGTTTGAAACCCGCCATGCCATAGCAGCCCACGTCGCCCGCATGCCAGTCGACCTCGCCGGTCAGCGTTTCCTTGATCTTCATCTGCGAGAACACCGGGCGCTCCGGACACCCCGTGCAGAAGGTCGGCACGCGGGGCGGCACCGGCTTGGAGAACAGGCGTTGTCCCTCCTCCATACGCACCTGGAACTGCTCGGCCAGCCGCCCGCCGCCGAGTCCTTCGCCGAGGTGGCGATCGAGGAATGTGGCCAACGGTGCGAACAAGCGCTCGGGGAGCAGCTCGCCGATGCCGGGCACGATGTCGTGCCCATGAAAGTCCAGGCTCGAACCGTTGCGCTGGAGCAGCGCACGCATCTGCGTCTCGAGCAGGTCAGGCTGGCCTTCCTCGATCAACAGCACCGCGTCCTTGCCAGCGAAGAACTCGAGCAGTTGCGCCTCACTGAGCGGGTTGATCACGTTCAGCTGAAGCAGATGCAGGCGCGTATCGAGCGCATTGCCGTCGTCTGCGAGACCGAGGCGCTCCAGAATGCGCCAGGTGGTGTTGAAGGTAGTGCCGTGGGTGATGAGGCCGATACGGGCCTTCGCGTCGCCAAAGTATTCGTTCAGGCCACGCTCGACCGTCAGCCGCGCGGCGGTCGGCAGACGCACCTCATAGCGATCGCGCTCCTGCTGCTGGGCGAAGGGCGGCAGCGCAAACAGGGTCGGGTCCTTCTTGAACCCTTCGACCGGTCGCACGGTGCTGATGGCGGGGACGACGTTCTCGCCCACCACGATCTCGGCGTTGGTGTGCGAGAGCTGCGGACGCAACAACAGCGCCGTCACACACTTGCTGTCACGCGACAGATCCATGCCCTCCTTGACCATGCGGTGTAGCAACTGCTGGTCGCCGCGCGGGTCGATGACCACTAGGCCCGACTTCACGCCCCACGCCAGCGTGCGCTGCACGACAGTCGTGCTAGAGACGCCGTAATCCTCGCCGACGACGATCATCGCCCCGTCCTGCACACCGAGTTGCGAGACGTGATCCACCACGTCCATCGCCACCCCGTTGCCGACCACTTTCCACGTCACCGCCCCGCGCACCGGTCCATAGACCGATGTGGTCAGTAGAGCACCGGCCGAGACCTCGCTGCTGGAGCTCTCGAAATAGACGCCCATGTCCTTGAGCAGGGGCTCGTAGGCATCGGCAACCGCGTCCATCAGGTTGGCGGTCGGTGACCCGGGATAGCCGCCGAAGTAGCTGATTCCGCTCTCCAGCAGCGCTTTCAACACCACCAGCGCACCATCGCCATATAGGACGCTGCCCGCCGGCGCGCTCAGTTGCGCAATGTCCTGATCGGTATAGGTATGAGCCATATTTTTTGCTCGCCTGAAGTCAGTCAATAACAGTGACAAATCTCAGCAATTCACATGCCAAGAATTAAGCATCTGTTTATTAGATGTTTTTTGTTTAACGCCGAGCGCGAGCGCGATCATGTGCACGAATCTCTTCACATCAGTTCGCCACCGAAAGCCCGCCATCGACGTCAAACTGGGTGCCGGTGACGTAGGCCGCGTGCGGGCTGGCAAGGTAGGCCACCGCATCCGCGATCTCCTCGGGCAGCGCCATGCGTCCCATCGGCACCCGGTAATGCGCCGCCGACGCGGCGAGGAAGTCGTCGAAGCTGCCGGCCGAGGCGTCGTACCAGGCGCGCCAGGCCTCGGTAGCGACCACGCCGAGGCCGACGGCGTTGGCGCGAATGCCATCGCGCGCGTGATCCGCGGCAATGAGTCGCGTCAGCGCCAGGCACCCCGCGCGCACGACGCTGCTGGCGAAGAAGTCCGGATGCGGACGTTGGGCAAACACGGCGTTGATGTTGACGATGCTGCCGCCGCCGCGCGAGCGCATCCGGGGCACCGCGAGCCGTGCGGTACGGACCATGGCCATGAGTTTGGTGTCGAACTCGACCTGCCACTGGGCGTCCGACAGTGTCTCCAGCCTGCCACTCTCGGCGCCGGCCGCGTTGTTGACGAGGACGTCGATCCCACCCCACCGCGCGGTCAGGTCATAGAACAACGGCTCGATGTCGCCGCTCCGCCCCATGTCGGCAACACGCCAGGCGAGGCGGTCGCCATGGGCGAGCGCCAGTGGCACCAGCTCCGCATCGAGACGTCCAGCGTCACGCGCACACGTCATCACGCAGCATCCCTCGTCCAGCAGGCGTCGCACCACTGCGAGCCCGACGCCGCTGCTGCCCCCCGTGACCAGGGCAATCTTTCCATTCAGCCCGCTGCCCAGATCCGCCCGAATGCCCGGGGTCATGCCAGCCTCCTCACGCCCTCACCTCAGCGCCCCGCGAAGACCGGCTCGCGCCGCTCCGCAAAGGCCGCCAGGCCCTCACGCTGGTCGCCCGTGGTGTTGAGCAGGCCCATTGCCATCGACTCCATTTCCATGAAGGCATCGAAGGACAGGGTCGAGGCGTACTGCAGGACGTGCTTGGCCAGACCATGTGCGACGGTGGGTCCTGTAGCGACCTCCTGCGCAATCGACAGCGCGACCGTGGGCAACTCGGCGTCGGCGACGACGCGCGTGTAAAGACCCAGCGCAGCAGCCTCGGTAGCGGTCAGCGACAGGTTGCGCAGAACGATCTCCTTGGTACGCAGCACGCCGATGTTGCGCACCATGAGGTACAGCACCGACGAGTCGGGCATGGCACCGACCTTGCCGAAGGCGGGCACGAAGCTCGCCCGCTCGGCGGCGATGATGATGTCCGCACTCAGGGCGATGCCGATCCCGGCGCCCGCCACCGGCCCGGCAAGCGCGGAGACGACCGGCTTGCCGAGCTGGGTGATCGCGCGCAGCACGGGGCGCATCTCCTCGTCCAGAAAGCGACGGATGCCCAGCGGCGTCGGATTCGAGAAGATTTCCTTCAGGTCCCCGCCGGCACAGAACACGCTGCCCTCGCCCTCGAGCAGGACGGCGCGCACGTCGGGGTTTTCGGCCGCGTGCTCGAAGCTGCTGCGCAGGGCGCGCAACATGGCCGCGTTTAGTGCGTTGCGCGCTGCCGGGCGATTCATGCGCACGCGCAGCACCGCTCCTTCGAGCTGCATAGTGACGATCGAGTCCGCCTGGCTCATGCCTGCGCTCCCTTGCCGAACTGCGGCTTCTCATTGGCGAAGAAGGCACGCAGGGCCTCATCATGGTCAGCAGTGCGGAAGGTAAGTCCTTCCAGCGCCAGCGAGGCCTCGAGCATGCCAGCCATGGTGCGCTCGAGGTGCATGTTCACCGCGCGCTTGGTGAGTTCGATCGCCAGACGCGGACCGTTGGCCAAACGCTGCGCAAAGGCGTAGGTGCGCTCGACGAGCTCCTCGGCCTTGACCGCGTGGTTGACCAGGCCGATCGCCGCGGCGTCGGCGCCGGTCAGGGCGTCGCCGGTCATCAGGAATTCCTTGGCGCGGTTCGGGCCGATGAGCAGCGGCCAGATGATCGAGCCGCCATCGCCGGCGACGACCCCGATACCCACGTGGGGATCGGCAATGCGCGCCTTCTCGTCCATGAAGCTGATGTCGCAGAAGAGCGCGAGCGTCGCGCCGATGCCCACGGCGGCGCCGTTGATCATGGCGATGACCGGCTGCGGCGCAGCCGCGATCGCCTTTAGCACCTCGACGCCTTCACGCAGGACCTGTGTGAAGCCCTCGCCGCTTTGCGCCTGGCCATGCACCCAGTTGAGGTCGCCCCCGGCACAGAAGCCCTTTCCGGCGGGATCGCCGGTGAGGACGATGACCCTGACTTCCGGATCGCGCGCCGCCAGCGCAAAGGCCTCGGGCAACTCGCGGTGCATCTCGCCGTCCATCGCGTTGCGACGATCCGGCTGGCTCATGGTAATGGTGAAGATGCCTTCGCTCTTGCGAACGAGCAGGCGCTTGAATTGCTTGTCCATGCGTCTCCCTTGTGCTCTTGCGTGAGTGGAACTGCCCACGAAGAAAACAACAGCAAGGACCGCGCCAGGACTTCAATTCATTGATTTGTATAACTTTTGCTGATTATATTTGGACAAATTTGGAGAGGGCCGCATATTTTCATTAAGAAAAATGAGCCGGGATCCCAATCGTGCCTCCCCGGCCATGACCACTCACGCTTTCTGCTTCTTCAGTGAGTAGGACACCTGTGAGCGGGACAGCCCCAGATACTTGGCCGCATCGCTGATGTTGCCACCTGCCTTTTCCCCCGCGGAGAGGATCAGGTGCGTCTGGAGGTCTTCCATCGTGGCCCGCTGCGCCATCATTTCATCGAGCAGTCCGGCAAATCCACCCGCCAGATGAGGGGTGACCGGTTCGGCGAGATCCCTTTTCGTACTGACGCGCTCCGGTTCAGAGGGCGCGAGCGAGTGCGCGCCCGTGCCGCAAATCACCAGATGACGCCGCTCGATCATCCCGCCATTGTTGGCGAGGATGACGCCCCGTTCGATCATGTTCTGGAGTTCGCGAATATTGCCCGGCCAGGGATAGCTCTTGAGCACTTCCATTGCATCATCCTCGATCCCGGCAACACGTTTGTCATGTTTGTCGGCGTAGGTGTCGATGAACCGCTTGACCAGCAAGGGAATGTCCTCCGCCCGTTCTCGCAGTGGCGGGATGGTGACCGGATAGACATTGAGGCGATACATCAGGTCAAGACGGAATCGCCCATCACGGACCGCGGTCTCGAGATTCACGTTCGTCGCAGCGACGATTCGGACATTGACCTTCTCGGTCTGCGTGCCGCCCACGCGCTCGTACTCCCCTTCCTGCAGCACCCTCAACAGCTTGGTCTGCGCAGAGGCCGACAGTTCGCCCACCTCGTCGAGGAACAAGGTGCCCCCGTTCGCACGCTCGAAGCGGCCGGAGCGCGAGCTATGGGCACCGGTGTAAGCCCCCTTCTCGACGCCGAACAGCTCGGCTTCGATCAGCTCTTCCGGAATTGCACCACAGTTGATCGCGACGAAGGGCCCCCTGCTGCGCGCGCTGTTGTCGTGCAGGTAGCGCGCGAAGCGCTCCTTGCCGACACCCGTTTCACCGAGCAGCAACACCGTCACGTCGGTGCTCTGCGCACGCGAAACGAGATCGAGCGCCTCACGGAACGCCTTCGAGCGCCCAACCAGCGCCCCCACGCCGTGCGCCTCGCGAACGCTCTCGTGCAGGTCGCCAATCCGCTGCTGCAGCTCGAATAGGGTTTCAGCCACAGGATCGGGCTTGAACCAGTCGAGTTCCTTCCCGAGGTCCCCCCACTCCTCGATCGGCTTGCCGACGATCCTGCATTCCTCATCACCCTTGCCGCGACAGGACAATTCCCTGTAGTGGATGTGCTTGCCCATCAGGGCACTGGAATACCCGGTGGCGTAGCCCAGCGCCTCCCAGCACACGGCCTCATGATGCGGCCCATATAGCCCCAGATGCAGGTCCGCCTCGTAGGATCGCTCCCAGATGAACTCGCCGTAGAACCTTCCCTTGCTGGCGTCGATGTCGACGCGAACAACCCTTGGATGGGCCCCGCCACGCACACTGTGCAGGTTGGGGCCGAGCATCAGCAGCTCACGATCCGTGGCCTCCGCGGCCAGCTTGCGTGCCCACTCCAGGTCGCGCGCGCCGGACGCATACCCCATGCGCAGCAACAGGCCGCGTGCCCGCTCCATCCCCAGCGTGTCGATCAACTCCTTGCGCAGGAAACCCATGCGGGCAACGTCAACCAGCACCATGCGCTGCGCGTCGAGAAAGATTAGCCCTTTGTCCGGTGATACCGTGACCTGCGACGACACAAGCTCCATCGCCTCGTTCTTCACGCCTTCTTGCGCGGTGTAAATCATGTCTCCTCCATCGTATCCGCTTGTTATCAATGGCAAGGGAGAGGCCATGGAATGCACCTCTCCCTCCCGTTGTCGGAATGTCGTGTCCAGCGTTCAGGCCGCCTTTTGCCGGTCACCATACACCCTTGCGCCTGTTCGCGCTGCATGCGAATTCATCGATCGACGGCGGCCCTGCCCTCCACTGGATTCACTTAATGCATTAATGATTTAAAGCAACTCGACTGCCATCGCCGTGGCCTCGCCGCCACCGATGCAAAGCGATGCCATGCCGCGCGAAAGCCCGCGCTGTCGCAGGGCGCCGATCAGGGTGACGATGATGCGCGCGCCGGAGGCGCCAATCGGATGGCCCAGTGCGCAGGCCCCGCCATGCACGTTGACCCGCGCATGATCGAGCTTGTGATCGCGCATGGCCGCGAGCGTGACCGCGGCGAAGGCCTCGTTGATCTCGTACAACTCGGGCGTGGCCGCAGTCCACCCAAGCTTGTGCAACAGTTTCTCCATCGCGACCGCAGGTGCAGTCGCGAACCATGCCGGCTCCTGGGCGTGGCTGGCGTGGCCGAGGATGCGCGCGACAGGTTCCACACCGAGCGTCTTCGCGGTGCTCTCGCGCATCAACACCAGCGCCGCGGCACCGTCGGAAATCGAGCTCGCATTGGCCGGCGTGATCGTGCCGTCGGGCCGGAACGCCGGCTTCAGTTCGCCGATCTTCGCGATGTCGGCGAGGAAGGGCTGCTCGTCCCGCTCCACACGCACCGTACGCCCCTTCACGGCGACATCGACCGGCGTCAGCTCCCAGTCGAACAGCCCCTCCTCGTTCGCGCGCCGGGCGCGCAGCAGCGACTCGCGCGCGTAATCGTCCTGCTCGACGCGGGTGAACCGGTAGCGGTCGACACAGTCCTCGGCGAAGCTGCCCATGAGGCGCCCCTTTTCATAGGCATCCTCTAGCCCGTCCAGGAACATGTGGTCGTAGATCCGGCCATGCCCCAGGCGGATCCCCCTGCGCGCCTTCGGGATCAGGTGCGGCGCATTGCTCATCGACTCCATGCCACCCGCCACCACGATTCGCGCGCTCTCGGCGCGCAGCATGTCGTAGCCAAGCATCGTCGCCTTCATGCCCGAGCCGCACATCTTGGTCAGCGTCGTCGCACCGCATCCCTGTGGCAGTCCGCCACCCAGGGCAGCCTGCCGGGCCGGGGCCTGACCGACGCCCGCCATCAGGCAATTGCCGAACACGACCTCGTCGATCTCGTCGCCGGGCACGCCCGCCCGCTGCACCGCGGCGCGTATCGCCGCCGCGCCCAGCGTCGGGGCCGGCAGCGCGGACAGCGCGCCCATGAATCCGCCAATCGGGGTCCGCGCAACCCCTGCAATCACGATCGAATCCGTTTCCACCTTCCATGCTCCTCCTGCCACCCGGCGCGGCACCCCGCGCGAGTGGCAATCAATGATTAGATGCTCTTGAACAGCGGGCTGCGCCGCTCGTTGCGCTGATCGGCCCCCGACAGGAACTGCTCGGTGAACATCCCCTTCTCGAACAGTCGGCCCTGCATCAGCACGCGAATGCAGGCCTCGATCATCTGCGGCGGACCGCACAGATAGGCCTTGCAGTCGCGGAAGTTGCCGTCGAAGCGCGACTTCGCGACCTCATGCACGAAGCCGGCGGCAAGCCAGTCCTCCCCTCCCTGCGCTTGCTCGTCGGACACCGCCGCGATGTAGTGGAAGTTGGAATGGCGCGCCGCCAGCCCGCGGAACAGATCGACCTCGTACAGCTCGCTGACCGTCCTTGCGCCGTGGATCAGGGTGATCTCGCGCGGATCGCCGCGCTCGAGCAGATCCAGGATCATCGACTTCGGGCTGGACAGGCCCGAGCCGCCAGCCAGGAACAGGGCATGACCGGGTGCCGAGTGCCTGACGAAGAAGCGCCCGTAAGGCCCGGCGAAGCGCAAGGTTTCGCCCACCTTCAGCTGCTCATGCAGGTAGGCCGAGCCCGCGCCGCCCGGCACCCGGCGCACGTGCAGTTCCACCATGTCCTGCTCGGACGGCGAATTGGCGATCGAGAACGCCCGCGGCCCGTCGACACCGGGAATGGCGAGCTGCACATACTGCCCGGGCTGGAATGCGAACCCCGGCTTGCCCAGCTTCAACCGGATGCCGCGGATGGTGGGCGTGAGGGATTCGATCGTGGCGACCTGCGCGTCCCATTCGCCAATCGGCAGATGCAGCGCGTCAGGCTCCTCGTCAACGTCCGCCTCGATGCACAGGTCAGACAGCGGGATCGCGCAACAGGTGAGGCACTTGCCCTCGTCGCGCTCAACATCCATCAGCGCGAACGGGGTCGCCTCGCCGTGGTCGACCGTGCCCTCGACGACGTCGACCTTGCAGGTCGCACAGCGCCCGTGCTGGCAGGCATAAGGAAGCCACACGCCGGCACGAAGGCAGGCATCGAGGATGGTTTGCCCCTCCTCGGCCTGCACCACGGCGCCCGAGGGTTCGATGCGGATCTCGTAGGCCATCAGCTGCGCGATCCCTTGATGCCTTCCAGACCGGGCGTCTGCATGCGCAGCACGGTCTTGTGATCGATCCCGTTCGCATCGAGCGACGCAGCCGGATCGGGCGTGAAGGGCTCACCATTGCGCAGCCAGCGGATCTGGTCGACCGCGACTTGCGACCAGTCGGGGTGTTCGCCGAAGGCACCGGGCAGGATCTCCCGGGTCAGCTTCGCGAATGGCGTGTCGGGCGGCAGCATGAAGGCCAGCGTGGCGAACATGAGGTGATGATCCCAGCCGACATACAACACGCGCATGCCGTGGAAGTTCTCCTCACGGTCGCGGACCTCGCCTTGATAATCCGGGTACAGGGCTCTGACAGACATTTCCTTCTCCTTCGTGTGCCTCAGGCAGCCTGCCCGTCGGCGCTCTTCCATTTTTCCCAGTTGCGCTGATCCTCGGAGCCTTCGTAGTCGAGGTTGTCGCGACCGTTGATGACGCCATACCAGTCCAGCACCTCGGGGATGGAGGCACCGCCGCAGTTGCCCTGGAACACCTGATGGGTCGGCAGCCAGGCCTGGACGTACTTCTCCGGTTCGTCCTTGAAGATGTCGCAGCAGCCGTCCGAGCAGAAGTGGTAGCGATTGCCCTTGTATTCGGTGCTGCGATAGCAGATCTCGGTCGGATCGTCGGGCTCGGTGAACCAGGTCGGGACCTGGCAGACCTGGCAGAGCATGGGCAAGGACTGGTTGTAGAACCGTTTGCCCTGCTGCTGGCGCTCACGCCAGAACTCGAAGCGCGGCCGGTACAGGCGATCGAAGCTCTCGGGGTACTTCTCCGACAGCCAAGCCATCTCGGATTCGGAGGGCATCCAGCTGTGCAGACCGGTGGCCGCGCCATAGCCGTAGAGCGCCGACCAGGCCTCGTGCGAATAGCGGTCCTTCTCCTTCAATGACACGTCGGCGTACTTCGGCATGCGGAAACCGTAGCGCTCGAGATCCTCGAACAGCGCACCGCCGGCGCGCTCGAAGTACATCTCCCAGGCCTCGCTCCACGACATCACGCGCTTGGGCAGCATGTAGTCCATCATCAGCGCCACCAGCACGAGCAGGCGATAGCCGCGCCAGAACCACTTGTCGATCCACTTCTGGATGATCGGCACGTTGGCCGGATCCTGCTCGGCCATGAACTTGATGACCTCCAGGCCAAGCGTCATGTGTCGCGCCTCGTCCGACTGCGCGGAGAAGCCGAAGGTGACGGTCGCCATGTCACCGTTGTAGGCCGCGCCCGACATGAAGGGCATGAAGATCAGGTTCGTGAGCACGTACTCGAAGGAGAACGAGATCGCGGTCAGGAACTCGAACGGGCCGGCGGTCAAGGCGTCCTCGAAGTACGACTTCGGCACGGACAGATACCACGCGCGGTCGTACATCTTCTGGGTGTTGTGGAAACCGTTGAAGAAGCGGTTGTAGTGCGAGACGGTATGGATCTGCGTCTGCGCGTGGCGGATCTCGTCGATCGCCTGCATCTGCGCCGCCACGCGCTGGCCGACGCCGGGCAGCTGCCGACCAAGGTGGTTGAAGCCGCGCGCGGCGTTGTATTCCGAGGGCGTAATGCCCTGCAGGAACAGTTTCAGCGCGTTGACATAGCGCGCGTCGGAGATGTTGAGGTGGCCGTTGTGTTGGCTGAACGCGTCGATGATCGCGTAGAGCTTGCGTTCCTTCTCCGCCTGGTACTTCCAGTAGGCGTCCATCGTCAGGCGGAAGGGGTCTTCCCAGGCCTCCCAGTCGTGGATCTTGATGCCTTCGAACTGGTAGTAGGGATAAACCTTGTCCATGGGCTGGTAGGTGGGCTCCCAGCCCAGGCCGCGGGTCATCAGGCGGTAGCGGTCGCGCAGACCGACTTTCTTGCGCATGTCCATTTTGTGCAGCTCCTTACTTGGTCGCTCCCCATTGAAGGGAGAATTCGTCGTCGGTTTCGTAAACGTTGCCGCCGATCGAGATCATGCAAACGTGCAGTTCCTGAGGGTCCCAGTCGCGTCCGATCTTCGCGGACACGGTCGCGCGCTTTACGGTCAGGCGTCCCGGCGCCTCGATCCGGACCATCGCCGGATAGCGGCGCAGCGTAGCGTCCGGGTTGTCCTCCATGATCGCGTCGATGATGGGCAGTGCCTCTTCGATGGCCTGCAGTGCGATGTAGACTTCCTTCATCATTCCTCCCCGGTATCCAGTCCAAGGCGCTGGACGCGCACATCCAGCGCTTCCACGGCCGCGCGCAAGGCGATTGCGCCCTCGTCGGATCCAAAAGCCGCTTCGATCGGCGCGCCCAGGGCCTCGACCGCGCGATCCCGCCATTTGCGATACCAGCCGCTCAGCAAGGCCTTGTTCTCGTCGGATTCCGCGGCCGCGATCTTGATTACCGAATCGACCCAGCCCGAGGTCTCGGCATGCCAGTCGACAAAGAACTCGATCATCACGGCCAGGGTGGTGCCGAACTCCTTCAGGCTGTCCGGGAAGCGGACGTACGCCAGCGGGAAGAGCAGGCCATCCGCGGCCACGTTCTGCGCGATGAAGACCTCGAACCAGTCCCGCTCGACGAACAGATCCTCCATGTAGCGGCGCAGCGGTTGCCACTGCGCATGCTCGAGCCAGGCGTTGCGCGCGCGCTCGACCATGATGTCGGTGCCCTGGCCGAACTGCAGGCCGATCTGGGTCAGGTACTGGGCGAGTCCAAGCCGGTCCATGGTGTGGAAGGTCATCGGTACGTTGAGCATCGAACCGTAGGCCAGCGAAGCCGAGAAGCCGTTATTCATGTTGGCGCCCCACTCGTAGTGGCGCAGCGGCAACAGGAACTCGGCGGCCTTGTGCATCGACTCGGTCGACATGCTGGCCAGAAGACCCCGCTTGTCGATGAAGGCGAAGTTGCGCTCGACCGCGTCCTGCTGCTTGGAACGCGCGATCGTGTAGCTGCCGTAATAGAACTGGCGCGGATCGCGGAAGACCTCCCAGTCCGCCATGACCACCGCAGTGCGGCGCGGGTCGTAAAGGTTGAAGCCCTCCTGGTCCCACATCGGGCGGTAGTGGAAGTTCGCTTCCGACTGCAACTGCAGCGTCCCCTCGAGGTAGCGCGGCGCCAGCTTGTCGCCACCGATGCGTGCGGCGACGTGATCGAAGGTGTGACGAATCGGCTCGATCGTCGAGGTCTTGATCTCAATATTCATGATTCATTTCCACTGTTTCCATTGTTTCCATTGGCACCATCTGCTCGCCCCGAGGCGTCCTTGCCGTAGCGCCACTTGAGCCGTTCGATATCGATCGACACCCCTTGCTCCGGCGTCATGAACACCACGTTGTTGGCCTCGCAGAACTCGATGAATGCCGCTTTCGGCAAGATCAATTCGACGGACAGCTCCGGGTGATTGATCGCGAAATCGAAGTTCACATACCCCGCGCGCTCGCTCTTACGGACACGTACGAAGCGCACGGTCCCATCATTCGTTTCGGTCATTTCCTGCACCTCGGGCGTTGAACATCGACCTCAATTGATCGGCAAAAAAATCGGCCGGGCGACAGCGGAAAGGAGGGATGGGAAGCGCCCCCGCCCGGCCAAAAGGGACTCAAAGGGACAGGTCTCTCAATCGCCGCCGCGCAAGTTCTGCACCTGGAAGATCGAAGGCGGGTTGCCCTTCACGTCGATCCAGCCCTTGAACTGGGACGTCGTGCAGTGCTGGGCCTGAACGTCGATTTGCGAGAAGGCGTCATCGAGGGCGATGCCACTGCCCTTGTTCGCCGGCAGATGGAAGTCGGGGTGAGCCTTGGCAACGGTCAGCGTCTTCCACAATTCGCCCTTGCGGTCATAGACCATCGAGCGGGAGGCCCCCATGACCTGCGCATCGAGGTAGAGCAGGCGCTTGCTCACCGGATGCGACGGCAGCAGTGGCTCGGCCTGCAGCACGTGCACCTTGCGCAACTGCCACGTGATGGCCGGGAGGCAGTTTCCCTTGCCCTCGAAATCGACGTACTTGTAGCCCTCCGGATCCTGATACTGGTCGGTGAGCTTCGCCTCGGTATGCTTGAAGTACGGCATCAGGATGTTCTGGGTGCCGAGGAAGGTCCATTTCATCTCCGAGACGCGGCCGGTGTAGCCCTCGAAGTCCTCGATCATCATGTCAGAGCCCAGGAAGGCGTCGGTCGTCTGGCCGGTAGCGAGCCGGCGCACCCGTTTCTGGAAGCCCAGGTACAGGTAGGCGTCGTTCTGCTTCGCGTCGTCGTCGTAGGTCTGCAACAGCAACTGGGTGTTGCGCAGATCCTTAGGCTCAAGGACCTTGATGTAGTTCGCCCGATACAGGTTGGCGGCATTCGGCAGGATGTCCGGAATCGGCTCCACATCCGTCCTGTGCTTGAAGTTCAGGAAATGGAACTCCATGGTCAGGTTGCGCTCGACCTGGCCCGTCGCCGCGTTCCGGTATTGCCAGTAGAACGGCTTGATCGTCGCGCTCTCACCCCAGTTGATGCCGTACTTGAAGTTCCACGCCAGTTTCTCCCCTGCACGTGGATCCTTGGTGTCGGGCGCGGCCGGGAACGGGCGGCCGGCCACATAGCCGATCAGTTCGCCCGGCTTCTCCCCAAGCTTGACACCGGCGGCATTCTTTCGCGTGGCCTCGACGTAGCCCTTGGCCAGTGCGAAATCAAGCGTCTCGCCGACCTTCATCTCGAACCAGCCATCCTTGAGCAGCTGGTACGCAGCGGGGTCGAGCACCTCCTTGAACTTGTCGGCGTTGGCCTGGTTGATGACCATGCCCACTTCTAGCCCCGGGAAGCTCGGCATGCCATTCTTGTAGGGGCTGAAGGACGCCTCGATGTCCGCGTCGGTAACGGCCAGCGCAGGCGTGCAGAATGCGATCGCCGCCGCGCTCGCAATCAGCGATTTCTTGAACGTATTCATTCGGTTGTCTCCGTCCTGTCTTAGAACTTGTACTTGAGGGTCACGAACAGCTCGTTTTCCTTCCACGCCGCGCCGATAGGGCCGGCGCGGAAGCGGCCCAGCGGCTCGAGGCCAGCCTGGCCCAGGGACTGCCCCAACTCGTGCGAAGCGTTGTAGCCACTGAACGGGGGATACGGATTGCACGAACGGCAGTCGTCGGTCTCCCAGCGGCTGCTCCTGTCGTCACTGCTGCCCTTGAAGTTCCCACCGAAGGACAGCGTCAGGTCGTCACTCACGATCCAGTCGACCTGAGGCGCAACAGCCCACGCCTTCGCACGGAAATCGCGCGTAAGGATCAGTTGCGGGAACACCCGGCCATTGGCCAGCGTCCCCCTGACGAGCAGGGTGCCGAGCACGTTGTGCTTCCAGTCGATCATCCCGTACTTGCCCAGCGGGCCGTCGTGCTCCTCGTGGTCGAGGATCTGTTGGTAGAACAGCTGCGCCGAAATGAGCGTCGCCGTACTCGTGCTGATGAAGGGGATGAAGGTGGGGCGGTCCACGCCGATGACGGAGCGGAAGACCTTGCTCTTGGAATAAAGCTCCTTGCGTGCGGTGTTGGAGAACTCCTCGCCCTCGGTCAGCGCGGCCTCCACGCGCACGGCTGCCTTAGCGGCCGGAATCTGGAAATCCATCGAGCCGCCAATCAGGTTGACACGCGGGAAGTGCATGTCGAACGCGATCAGGTGCGATGCCGTGGCGCCTACCTCACCGGTGAACGGATTCACCAGGTTGGCCGAATGATTGAAGGCCCGGAGCGACGGGTTCTGCGACCGGTAGGTGAGCGCATTCAGCGAGAAGTTGAGGCCGGACTGTGTGACAGCCTCGTACTTCACCCCGAGCTGAGTATTTTTCAGACTCCACTCGGGCAGATGGACGTTGCGCAGGCCGATCTGGTGTGGGCCGAAGTCGGTCGCGATGGTGCCGTTTCCGGCAAAGTTCGCGACCGTGCCGCCGTAATCCCACATCGTCTTCAGGCCGCGCAGCAGACAGCCGGCATCGAGCATCACGTTGGCCGTGCCG
This sequence comes from Thauera sp. 63, assembly GCF_000310165.2. Classification (NCBI taxonomy): domain Bacteria; kingdom Pseudomonadati; phylum Pseudomonadota; class Betaproteobacteria; order Rhodocyclales; family Zoogloeaceae; genus Thauera; species Thauera sp. 63. The sequence continues at coordinate 63,014 of NZ_AMXC01000004.1, read as the reverse complement.
CACTGGCCCAGGTTGTTCGGACGGAACTGGTCGAAGTTCCACACGACCTGGAGATTGCGCTCCTGCATGGTTTCCGAGCCGCCGAGGCGCCATTCGGCCTGGGCGATCCACATCGGGATGCGGATGTCCTGCAGTTCGTCGTAGATGTTGTTGCGCGAGTAATCGACCGGGTTGATCACGTCGAGCACGCGGAACAGATCGGTCCGGCCCCAGACGACCTGCTGCTTGCCGACCTTGACGAAGAGGTCGCTGCCGTCGGCGAGCGTGAAGGTCTTGCGCATGTAGGCTTCGCGCAGGAAGTCGAGGCGATCGTTGAACTCCGGGGTCTCGAGTTCCCTCAGCGTGCGGTCGCCATAGCCGCCGAAATCGGCGCAACCGCGCTTGTCGGTATCGCACGGGCGCACCGGCACGCCAAAAGCGATGCCGCCGTTCGTGTCATGCCAGCGCTGCCCCAACACCTGCATACCCTGATTAGGATGGCGCGAAAGGTCGAAGCCGAACGCATTGGTCGGCGGCAGGCCGAGTCCCGCTGCAATGGCGTTGTTCACCCCGCCCCCGTGCGGCACTTCCGGGAGATTCAGCGACGTTCCTGCGCTGGTCGGGATGGGCGGCAGGCCCGGACCGGCAAGGTTCTCGAGTTTGATCGGGCCTCCCGCCTTGCGGCCGTATTCCGAGTCGTTGAGCCGATAGACGCCGTCCCAGGTTCCGCGCAGGATCCCGCGGAAGCCCCAGCCGTTGTCGAGATCCCGCGCGGCCTCTACCTGCAGGGTGTTGCGGAACTTCGACAAACCGACGTTGTTCCCGGTGTTGTCCTTGCCACGAAAGCGGGTGTCGTTCTCGTAGAAAACGTCCACTTCCCACGGACTGACATCGTCCCCCAGCGCAGGCAGCGCGTTTTGCGCCATTGCCGTCGCGGGCTCACCGCACGCAAACAGAACCGCGGCACAAACAATCGTCGGGCGGCTGCGAGCTATGGTTTTCCTCATGTCTCCTCCTGGTCTTATTGATCGTGTTTTGCTCAAACCCGGCCGGCCACCAGCACGGGCCGAGGTGCAACTTCATCCGGCTGGTCCTCCTCGAGGACGCCGTCTTCGTCGAAATGAGTGGCCATGACGAAATGCGGACGGAAAGCCACGCACCACGCTGGAACAATCAGCATCGCGGCGATGGCATTGACGACGAGCATGAAGCTGAGCAGCACGGCGGCATCCGACTGGAAGCGCAGGTCCGACATGAAGACCCACAGCACGACGCCGGCGATGAGGGTGGCCGCGGTGAAAGAGACCGCGCGCCCGGTGGTCGCGACCGCGTTGATGACCGCCTTGTGGATGCTGCGGCAGCGGGCCATCTCCTCGCGAATGCGATCCATGAAATAGACGGCGTAATCGATACCCACGCCAACGCCGACCGCAATGACCGGAACGGTATTCACGTTGATCCCGATGCCGGCTGCACCCATGTACGCATAGGTCATGACCGTGGCGAACAGCATCGGCAGCACCATCAGCCATCCTGCGTGCACGGACTGGTAGTAGATCGTCACCAGCAGAAAAGCCAGGATCATGACGGTGGGGATGATGATCACGTGGTCGCGGTGCAGCGCCTGGTTCGCCGCTGCCGTCACACCGACGATGCCGCCCCCCAGCTCGATGTGCAGCCCGGGCACCTCGTCCTCGATACGGGCGATGCCCTCCTCGGCCATGGCCACTACGCGATTGAGCGTATCGGCCTTGAGATCCTTGTAGTAGAAGACGATGTTGGCCTCGCGCTCGTCAGGGCTGATGTATTCATTCAAGGCCCCCGGTATCGGACTGCTGGCCATGAAGGCAAACAACAGGCCGCCCACGTCTTCGGCCTTGGACGGGATCTGCATCCAGCGCGGATCGTCGTTGTGCAGCAGGCGATTGACCACCCGCACCACCATCGGGATGGCGCGCGTGCCGCCCAGTTCGGGGTCGCTCAGCATGTGCGCCTGAAAGCGCTCGATGGCGGCAAGCACTTCCGGCCGCTTGATCCCGCCCGGCTCGTCGGTGCGCGCCACGACGTGCAGCTCTTCCGATCCCGGGAAGAGGCCATTGATCGCCTGCGTCGACCGGTTGTAATCGTGGTCACGGGCCAGCAGCGGGCTGCCCGGTTCGGACTCGCCCAACTTCACCTGCGCAATGAACCAGCCGCCGCCGATCGCACCGATGAGCGCCAGCACGAGAATCGTGCGGGCCCCGCCATCCGTTCCGCCCGTCATCGCCATCGCACGGCGCAGGGCGCGCTGCACGCCTTCGTTCTTGTTTTCCATGTCGCGCGGCTGCGGCAGCACGCTCAGCGCGAGCGGCACCATGAAGTGCACCGTGAAGATCACCGCGAAGCCCCAGAACCCGGCAGCGATGCCCAGCTTCTGGTTGAACGGCGCGGTGCCCAATGCCAGAACGAGGATGCCGATGGCGTCGACGATGATCGCCAGCGAACCCGGGCGGAACAACGCATCCAGCGCATTGCGCGCAGCAAGGGCGCCGCTTCGCGTCTTGGCGAGCTCCTCGTAATAGCGCTCGACGAGTTGGACGCCGTGGGACATCGCCCGCGCGGCGATCAGGAAGGGGATCGGCAGGCTGAGCGGCTCAAGGTTGATCCCGATCGCCGCCATGAAACCGAGGCCCCAGATCGTCGACAGCGCAATGCCCAGCAGCGGCAGCGCTATCCCGTACAGCCGGCGGAAATAGACCACCAGCAGGAGCGCGAGCAGGGCGAGCGTCCACGCGAGGATTGCGACAATCTGGCTCAGGTAGGTGTAGACCCAGCCGGTCAGGACGGGGTTACCCGTGACGTGTATGCGGTAACCCGGCTGCTCGAGGCTGGAGCGGACTTCCTGCAGAGCGGAAAAGGTCTGCGTGTAGTCCAGTCCGACCTCGTTCAGTTGGACCTTGATCATCGCCGCCTTCAGATCAGGTGAGACGAGCAGTCCGAAAACCGCCGGGTCGGACACGACATCCCGCCGCATCTTGTTGAGCTGTTCGACGGTTCTGCGGGAAAGCGCCGGATCGTAGTAGGGCTCGGAAACGAAGCTGCCCTCGGAACTCAGGTAGGTCTTGCGTGCGGTGCGGTGCGTCAGGCTCGCGACGAGGTTGTGATTAACGCCGGGCAGGCTGTCCATGCCCTGCGTGGCCCTGTCGATCAACGCCAGAGCGTCATCGCGGAAGATGGTCCCCTGCTCCACCTCGATCGCCATCACGATCTGGTTTGCGCCGCCGAACCGCTCCTTAATCCGGTTGTACACTTGGATGTAGCTGTGGTTCTGAGGCAGCAGATCCGAGAAATCTGAATGGATGCTGAGCTTGGGCAACGCGGATGCAAAACCCAGCGTGACAAGGAAGATCAGCGCCAGGACGATGCGCGGATTGCGGAACAGCCACTCTTCGGCAACATGAAGACCGTGGGTGATCCGATGACGCAGGGACGCGACGCTCATGATCCGGCCTCCTCGGTCGAAACGACGCGCGAGAATCCGCCGGGGCCACCTACGACCAGTGCTTGCCGATCTGGGCCAAGGCTAGCCACCGACGTCAATGGAACGGGCATCGCGTCAGGGTACGCGACCGGTGTCACGCCTGACTCACTGAGCCGCGCCACGACCCCGCCGCCGCCAACGCCAAACACCTCGTTGCCTGCCCGCACCAGCCGGTAGAACGAGACACCCGTGACGTTCGGAACCGGCGCCCACGAGACACCGCCGTCGGTCGTCCTCACAACCTGGCCAGCTAGGCCGCTGGCAAAGCCCTCCTCGCGACTGACGAAGGCGACGGCGTAGGGATAGAAATCGCCGTCGATCGTGCCGATATGGGTCCAGTTTTCGCCGCCATCGGTCGTGCCGAAAACAAATCCGAACTCACCCACGATGAAGCCGTGGGACTCATCGACCATCTGGATGCTGGTCAGCTGTGCGTCGTCGGCGTCACGCGACAGGTCGATCAGCGTCCAGGTCGCGCCGAAATCCGGGCTCATCGCCACTTGGGCATGCGCACCCGTCACCCACCAGCGGCCGCGCGTATCACAGGCAGCGGAGATCGCTGGCACGGGTTCCGACAGGGCGATGCTGTCCCACTGCTGCCCTTTCGAATCACCGACCCAGCCACGCCCTTGGAAGTCGATACCCACAAAGCGGCCATCGGGACACGTGGCAAGATCGACCATGCCGCCGCCGATCGCATGCCGGCGCCACGCGCGCCCCTGATCGTCAGACACGATCACGGAACCGGCCTGACTCGCCGCCACCACGGTCACCCCATTCGACGCGATCGCCTGAACGAGGTCGTAGCGCTGAAATGGCTTGGCACGCTGCGCATCGACGCCGTCGAAACCTCCACCCCCGAATCCACAGCCAACAATGAGTGGAGCAGTGAGCGATGACAGAAGCAGCTTGCGGAGCGAATTACTGGACCGAAATCGCTCCAGCGCTTGTGCGGCACGTTCTCTAAAGTGCATGGCTATGCTTGCTATGGCTGAAAAACACATGAAGCCATAAACAAGAGTCATGCCAGATCGTAAGTATCTGTATTATCTACGTTTTAAATTGTGCAAACACTCAATCAGCCTTCGGCTGTAGAAATTTGTTAATAACGCTGGCGCACGCCGCGCGTTCATTCCACCGCGTATTTGGCACACCATTCTGAGACATCCAAGACCATCCGCGTGAGCGAGAACAGCTCAAGGTGCCACAGTCGGTCTCCAAAAATTAGCCGAGCATCCGTCTCTTTGAGGCGGCCGTGGTCCGAGGAAATCGGGCAGGTAAAGGACGAAAAAGTGCTCGCCACGCCCGAGGGGATGAACCGACGCTGTGCCTTGTGCCGCACCGCCTCGGAGCTCAGCCCGGCCCGCGGCGGATCGATGACCAGCTCGATGCCCTCGGCCACCGCCAGATGACTGCATACCGACGCGCTGCCGATGGCGCGCTCGCGTGGTGGCATCGGTGGCGGCGCGCCGTGACGGGCGGCGCGGCTCTACACCACGCACGAGATGATGGAAGCACTCGATCCGAACTACGACTCTGAGTTGGCGCGCTCAATGATGGACGCGTGCGCGCGGCTGCTGGACGCTGATTTATGCGGGACGCTGACTGAGCTTCGACGAGAAAAGCCGATCAGTCGCTGACCTTTCCCCGCGCAGCCTTGATCGACGCCCGCCGCGCCTTCCCCTCGAGCCTGCGGGTGACCGACGCACGGGTCGGCCGGGTCGCACGGCGCGCCTTCTGGGGCGCAGCGACACGCTCGATCAGTTCTTCCAGTCGGCGCAGCGCCTCGGCGCGGTTCTTCTCCAGGCTGCGAAATTTCTGCGCCTTGATGATCACCACGCCCTCCTTGCTGATGCGATGGTCGTGCAGGGCCAGCAGTCGCGCGCGGATGTCCTCGGAAAGGCTCGAGGCGGCGATATCGAAGCGCAGATGCACCGCGTTCGACACCTTGTTGACGTTCTGCCCGCCCGCACCCTGGGCCCGGATCGCGCTAATCTCGATTTCGTCAGGAGAGAGGAAAAAGTGATTTGTCATCGTTCGGCGCATAAGCCCTCGGCCGGTCGCGCGCGCGTCAGCATCCCCGAGCAGCGGCCAGGCATCTTGGCAGCTGCGCCTTCGACGCACGCTGGATCCGGCGCAACAGATCAACCGACACCCTCGGCACCTGATGCCGAAGTCGCAGCTCATCCTCGAGCCGAAGCAGCAGGCTCGCGGCCATCTCGGCATCGGCCAGGGCACGGTGGTAGCGCCCGGCGACCGGCAGATTGGCGTACTCGACCAGGACGCCCAGCTTGTGGCTTGGTGCGAGCGGCAGGAGGCGTCGGGACAGCAGTAGCGAGCACACGAAGTCCTGCTTCCTGCTGCGCTGGATCCGTGCGAGCTCCGCGTCCCAGAACTTGGCATCGAACGAGGCGTTGTGGGCGACGATCGGCATGTCGCCGACGAAATCGGAGACGTCGCGCATGACCTCGCCCGCCGAGGGCGCGCTGCGGACCATGGCGTTCGTGATCCCGGTCAGCGCCTCGATGTAAGCAGGAATCCGCACGCCCGCGTTCATCAGGCTCTGGTAGCGGTCGACCACACGACCGTCCTCCACGATGACCGCTGCGATCTCCGTGGCGCGGTCACCCTGTGCGGGTGACAACCCCGTGGTCTCGAAATCTATGACTGCCACCGCTTCCATACTCAGCACCGTCCCATCGCACGTGGCGCATGGGGACATGCGCACCTTGGCGACCGGGCAGGATTATAGGCAGGGTGGCCCGCACCCGACGACCGCCGATTGCTCCCCGCGCCTGTGGCCTGCGCCTGCAGAGTTTGCTTCTTGCATAGCACATACTGGCATGGAAGAATCTAAAGTCATTATTTTGTGACATTGCCATGGTCGCAAGTGTGCCGTGCCTGCAAGCAGCACAACGCTCCCCCTCGGCTTTGACGATCCCTCGGCGCATGTGGGCCAAGACGGACTCTGAAAGCAATTGGCACCCACTTCTGCTGCACATGCTGGATGTTGCAGCAACTGCATCAGCCCTCGTTGAGCGCGAACCTGCAGCCACTCGTAACCGACTCGCCGACATGCTCGGTCTGTCATGGGACCTTGCTCGTCCTTGGCTGTTATTGCTTATTGCTGCCCACGATCTCGGCAAGGCCTGCCCAGGGTTCCAGTGCAAATGGCAAAACCTGTCAGGACTGAATCCGGGCCGCAGTCCGAATCTCAGAATCAACCACGCCTTCGTCAGCCAGATCGCGCTAGCGGCGTGGCTTGTCGAGCTTGGCTGGCCCGATGAACTCGCTCGGCTGGCCGCCGACGCGGTGGGCTGTCACCACGGTAGCCGGGCTTCGCCAAAGACGCTTGAAGCACTTGAAGGGGATCGCAGTGCCATCGGGCGGGACGAATGGACTGATGCCCGCCATGCCCTGCTCGATACGCTGTTCGAGGTCTTCCAGCCAACAGCCCTTCCGGAGAAGGCCGGCCTTTCAGGCCCGGAGTTCATGCTGCTGGCCGGTCTCACCAGCTTTGCTGACTGGATCGGCTCCAATACCGAATGGTTCACCTTTGGCACTGAGGCCGACGCCGATGATCCAGCAGTGTGGTTTGAAGCGCGTCGTGCCAGCGCAGATCGGGCTTTGGACGTGCTGGGTTGGCAGCCCCGCACGCCGCTGCTGACCAGCCCGCTCAGCTTTCGCGAAGTGTTCGGCTTCTCGCCACGCCCCTTGCAGGAGGCCGTGGCCACCGTGCTAGCGGACCTCGACGAACCAGCCATCCTGCTGATCGAAGCTCCCATGGGCGAAGGCAAGACCGAAGCCGCCTGGTTTGCCCATCTGGAACTGCAACGCCGTTTCGAGCACCGGGGCCTGTACATCGCCCTGCCCACCCAGGCCACCGGCAATGCCATGTTTGCGCGCACCCTGGCCTTCCTGCGGGCACGGGACGCCGGCCGCGTGCTGGATCTGCAACTGCTGCATGGAGGAACCCCGCTAAACGACCATTTCCAGCAGCTTCGTCTGGCTACTGTTCATGACGACGTCGATCCCGAGGCCGCCCAAGTCAAAGCGGGCGAGTGGTTTACCCACAAGAAGCGGGCACTGCTCTCCGAATATGGCGTGGGCACGGTAGATCAGGCCCTGCTGCCGGTGCTGCCGGTGCGTCATCACTTTGTTCGCCTGTGGGGACTCGCCAACCGGGTGGTGGTGTTCGACGAGATCCATGCCTACGACGCTTATACCGGCACCCTGCTGATCCATCTGGTGCGCTGGCTGCATGCTTTGGGTTCTTCAGTGCTGCTGCTCTCGGCCACCCTGCCGCCGGCCATCCGGCGCGAACTGGCCCAGGTGGTGGGGGGGAAACTGCCCGCCACGGAAGCCGCTTACCCCCGGCTGAGTGTGTTCGCCACGGGGAACGTCCGGCAAACCCATTTCGAGGCCGATCCCACGCGGCGCGTGACTATCGACATCCTGCCCATCGGTTCGGAGCTGGAGGACATGCAGACGGAACTGCAGCTGCGACTGATCGAAGGCGGCATGGGCCTCACGCTGGTCAACACGGTGCAGCGGGCGCAGGCGCTCTATGGCCTGTTTCCCGAAGGCCGCTCCCTGCTGTGGGAGGGCGAGCAGGTCGGCAAGCTACTGGACGATGGCACCGAGATCTACCTGTTCCACGCCCGCTTCCCGGCCAGCCAGCGGCAGTTGCGCGAACAGCGTGTGCTCGACATCTTCGGCAAGGCGGGCGGCGAGAACGGCGAGCTGCGCCGCGGGCGCAAGATCCTGATCGCCACCCAAGTGGCCGAGCAGAGCCTCGACCTGGATTTCGACCTCATGGCAACTGACCTGGCCCCCATCGACCTGCTGTTGCAGCGGGCTGGTCGGCTTTGGCGGCACCCCCGGCCCCATCGCCCCGTCGCGGCTCCGATACTGCTGGTCGCAGGGCTAGCCGGGGATGCGCCTGACGACTTCGGCCGCCCCCTGTGGTGGGGCGCGGTCTATGCGGAATCCGTCCTGCTGCGCACCTGGTGTCTGCTACGCCAGCCGGAACGCCGGCAGATCATCCTGCCCGACCACATCGATACGCTGGTGCAGGCCGTTTACGAGGAAGACGTCTCCATCCCGGATGCATTGCAGGCGCGGCTGGACAAAGCACTGATGGCGTCGGACGGCGACGATATCGCCAAGACCCAGCAGGCACATGGCGCTATCATCGGTCTGCCCGACGATGCGTCCTGGGACGAGCCGGCGCGTTTCGTCCTGTATGACGAAGACGATCCCTACGTGCATCGCACCCTGGCTGCGCAAACCCGTCTGGGGGACGAGTCCCTGACCGTGATTCCCCTCGGGCCTGCCGACGGCTTTGACGTCGGGACCGCACCCCGCCTCGAGCAGGCCAGGGTGTGGTCCCGGCGCACCCTGCGCGTCGGGCGCAAGGGTGTGGTGAAGCAGCTCAAGGCGCTGGGCATCCCCGAGTCTGCCTGGCGTCAATTACTTTGGCCGGTCGACGTCAATTATCCTGGCCGGTGGAAGCGAGGCATGAGGGGTTCAGCCTTTCGGCTTTGAGGTGTTGGGGTTGCGTTGCTCAGAAGGGGCGAGCCCCTTCTGAGCAACGCGGCGGCGGAAGCTCTCCACGTTCATCTCGAAGATCGTGGCGTGATGCACGAGTCGGTCGACGGTGGCCAGCGTCATCGCTGGTTCGGCAAAGACGTGGCCCCACTCCGAGAACGGCTGATTTGCGGTGATGGCCAGGCTCTTGCGCTCGTAGCGCTCGGCGATGAGCTCGAAGAGCACCGAGGTCTCGCCCTGGTCGCGGCGAACGTAGCTGAAGTCGTCGCAGATCAGCAGGTCGAAGCGGTCGAGCTTGGCCAGTTCGGCCGGCAAGCGCAGATCGCGCCGGGCGGCCTGCAGGCGCTGCACTAGGTCGCTCGTGCGGGTGAAGAGCACGCGGTAGCCGCGTTCGATGAGGGCGTGGCCGATGCTGGCGATCAGGTGCGTCTTGCCGACACCCGGCGGCCCGAAGAGCAGGATGTTCGCGCCTTGTTCGAGCCAGCTGTCGCCCTCGGCCAGCGCGGTGACGTGCGCCTTGGAGACCGTCGGCACGGCCGCGAAGTCGAAGGCCGACAGGCGCTTGTCCGGTGGCAAGGCGGACTCGGCGCGGTGGCGGTCGATGCGGCGGGTCTCGCGCTCATGCATTTCATGCTCGCACAGGGCGGCCAGAAACCGCTCGGCCGGCCAGCCCTCGCGGTTCGACTGCTCGGCCAGCGCTGGCCACAGCCGCTTGATAGTGGGCAGTCGCAGCTCGGTGAGCATCATGGGCAGCGTTGCCGTCTCGATGGCGCTCATACCGCCACCTCGTACAGTCCGTCGTAGACCGACAGCGCGGGCAAGGCGACGGTGACCGCCGGCAGGGGTGTCTGGCGGGGCGCGAAACGCGCCTCCAGCCCCTCGAGATCGGGCAAGGTGCCCGCCTGCAGTAAGCCCCCGAGGATCTGTGCGAGCTGGACCTCGCACGCGCCGCGTGCGGCCAGATCGAGCAGTCCCACCATGAGCTTGCAGGCCTGACGCTCGGGCACGGTCTCGATCAGGCGCTCCCAGGTCTGCCGGTACTCGGCGCGGGGGAACATGTCATCGCGCAGCGCCCAACGGGCAAAGGCGCCGGGTTTGCGCTTGAGCGCGGGTAGCAGGTGCCGGTAATCGACCTGCTTGCCGCGCTGCTTGCCCGCCGGCACCGTCCCGCGCACGCTCTCGAACACGCACACCCCGCCCAGCCAGCCTTCGAGGCGCTCGGGGTAGAGGCGAAACTGGAGCCGATGGCCGATCAGGCGCGAGGGCACGCTATAGAGCACGCGACGGATGCTGACGGTGCTGAACTTGGTCACGCGTGCTTCGATCTCCTCGTACTCGCTGGTCCGGCGCACCGGTAGCGCGGCGAGCTGGCTGCGCTCTTCGGCCAGGCGCGTCTGGATGCGTCGGTTCAGCCGTGCGACGACCTCTGCGACGAAACGTCGATAGTCGGCAGGGGTGGCGAACTCGCGGTGTCCGCGCAGCAGCAACGCCTGTTCGAGCGCCCCCTTCAAGCTGCCCTGACGCGACTCGATGGCGCCGTTCTCGTGCGACTGCCCGAGATTGTTCCGGCTCGGACGCATGCCATAGTGCCGACACAGATCTTCGTAACGGCGGGTGAGCGTTTCCGCTTCGGCCAGATTGTTGAACGCGGCCGACAGGCTGTCGGTGCGGTGCTCTTCGGGCACCCCACCCAGGGCCCACAGGGCATTCTGCAGACCCTGCGCCAGGGCGGCGAAGCTCTCGCCGCCGCACACGAGCTCGGCATGGCGCCAGCCCGAGTAGGCCAACGCGAACTGGTACAGGCGATGCGCGAAGTGTTCGCCGCCCACCGTGATCCTGAGTTCGTCACACACGGTGAAGTCCGACAGCGCCAAACGGCCCGGTGGATTGGCTTGCGAGAAGAACACCTCCTTCTCGTGTCCGTGCTCGGCGCGCCACATGCGGATCCGCCGCTGCAGGGTGCGCAGCACCCCATCGCCGAACACCTCACCGTGACGGCGCTGCAACTCCTCGAGCAGCGTGCGGCCCTGCAGCCCAGGTTCGCGCTCGAGCAAGGGCACCAGCTCCTGCTCCCAGACGTCCGCCAGCGGATCGGCGCGCGTCCGCCATGTCCTCGGTCCGCGCTGCGACGGCAACCCGTCGGCCTGCTCGATACGCCGTGCCGAGCGCACGCTGATGCCCATCCGGGCCGCCGCGATCTGCTGCGTCCCCTGCCTTCTTGCTTCCTTGTATTTGCGCACTTGTTGGTCCGTGATCTTCTTGCCGGGCACCGAGCGCCTCCCAACGCCTGTCGTCAGAAGAGCACTCTATCCCTCGCTTCCGGACCTTCCCGGCTGCAGATCCAACCGGCCAAGATAGTTGTCGTCGACCGGTCAGGTTAATTGTCGCCGGCCACCGAGTCCTGGCAGCAGTGCCCGCTGCTGCGCAACCACTTTCCCCTGTGTCTGGACGACGAAGGCCGCTGGCTGGCGGATAGCTCCGTTCGTCTCGATCGCGCGCTGGGGCTGACCTATGGCAACGAAACCTGAAAGCGGAGGCGCAATGACCGACAGCATGGATGACGTCGCACAGGCGGTGACGCCACGTTTCAACCTGATTGATGAACCCTGGATACCGGTGCGCTGGCTGGACGGCCACCACGGCGAACTGGGTATCCGCGACACCCTGCTGCAAGCGGAGCGCATCGCCGAGATCCAGGACGCTTCACCGCTGGTGGTCGCAGCCTTGCACCGCTTCCTGCTGGCAGTGCTGTATCGGGCCTTGGAGGGGCCGACGGATGGGCAACAGGCCAAAAACTGGTTCAACCTGGGCTGGCCAAGCGGGAAGATCGAGGCGTATCTGGAGAGGTGGCGCGAGCGCTTCTGGCTGTTCGATCCGCGTTATCCATTTGGACAGATTTCCAGCTTCGAACCGCGAATCTGGCGGGCGTGGACAGTACTGGCCGCCGAGCACAATGCCGACAACGCCAAGGTCCTGTTCGACCATGTGGATGTCAATCGTGCTGGTGCGATTGCCCCGGCCCAGGCAATCCGCTGGCTGCTGGCGACCCAGACCTTCTCGGTGAGCTGCGGCAAGAGCGAGTTGTCCCACACCGGTACCGCACCTTCGGCGACGGCGGTAATGGCTTTTCCGCTGGGGCGCAATCTCTTCGATACATTGTCCTACGCGCTGGTGCCGCAGAACAGGCTGGTGCTGGCCGGCGACCTCCCGTTATGGGAGCGGGAACCTGAAACGCTAGATGCGCTGAAAGGCGGTTGCGAGCGCACGCCCAGCGGCTTCGCGGACCGCTACACCTGGCGCATTCGTGCCATTTGTCTGCAGGCCGACGCAGAGGGCATGGTTTCCCGACTTGCGTTTGCCTCCGGTGTGGGGCCGCAGGCCGAACAGCAGAGCGATCCGATGCTGGGTTACCGGGTTGACGAGAAGAAAGGTCGGTTGCCGGTGGTCTTTCGCGAACGGGGGTTCTGGCGCGACTTCGATTCCCTGCTGCCCGATGCGGCTGGTTGCGCTCCCCAGGTTATCGAGCATGCCATCGATCTGGGTCGTACAGTGCCGCAACGCTTTCCTTCCTCGGTGATGGTGGCAGGGCAGTCCAATGACAAGGCCAAGATCGAATACTGGCGTATGGAGCGTTTCAGTCTGCCGCCCGCGCTGGCCAGCGACCGCATGGTGCGAGCGGAGATTCGTATCTTGCTTGCCGCAGCTGAAGAGGCACAAACCGCGCTCTGGCAAGCGTGCAAGGCCTTTGCCCGCAATCTGCTCAGCCGTGGTGAGCGGGAGCCAGCAGGCAAGGATGTGAGCAACTTCCTGCGCCAGATGCCCGTCACCGACACCTACTCGTCCAGCTTGGAGCCCCGTTTTCACCAAATCCTCGCCGAGTACACCGAGGAACGCGATCCCGACGACATCCGCCTCTCGTGGCTCCGGCACGTGCGCTCCGCGATGCGTAGCGCATGGCGTGCCCATGCCTCTAGCGTGGCGGCCGGCGACGCCTGGGCGATCCGTGCGCTGGTTCAGGCCGAAGCACCGGTCCTGCGCCACCTCGGCAGGCTCAATGAAGAAATTTCCAAGCTCGAACCTCAAGAGGAGTCCGCATGAGTGCCTACCTGAACTGGTTGGAAGATTTGAACAAACGGGATAGCCGCGTGCGGGCCGTGCTGCGCCGCAGCCTTGCCTTTGATCCCGGCGCTTTTCCCGCGGCCTATCCCTATGTCGAGCCCTTCCTCAAGGATGAAAACAGCCACTGGCGCCGGCAGGTGCATTACGTGGTGGCCGCCTTGTGGGCGGCACATTGGAAGATGGGGCGCACCGATCCTGCCCAAGCAATTGGTGAGGCGATTGCCCGTTACGCGATGCTTCACCACACCTCAGAACAACTAAGGAAGGGAGCGTTCAGCACCGAGCGCCGCTTCATCGCCCTGCTCGATGCGGACGCCGACGAACTGCCCTACCGGCTGCGCCAGATGGTCGCCCTGCTGAAGGAGCAAGCCATCGACTTCGATGCACTGCTCACTGACCTGTTGCGCTGGCACGCCCCGGACAAGCGCACTCAGAACCTGTGGGCGCGCCAGTTCTATCGCATGCTGCAAGAAGACACCGATCTGTCTGAAGAATCCGAAACCGAAGAGGAGTCCGCATGAGAACCATCGTCGAAATCCACGTGCTGCAGAACTTCGCGCCTTCCAACCTTAACCGTGACGACACCGGCGCCCCCAAGGACGCCCTGTTCGGCGGCACGCGGCGAGCGCGTATCTCCAGCCAGTGCTCCAAGCGGGCGGTGCGGCATTTTTTTGGCGAGCAGGTCGCGCAGGGGCTCCTGAGTGCCGATGATCTGGCTCGCCGAAGCAAGCGTGTGCTGGAAGCCCTGATCGGGATTCTGGTTGAGAAGGGCCGCGATGCCGAAGCAGCGAAACAAAAAGCGACCTTGGCACTAGGAGCCATGGAACTCGCGGTCAAGGACGAAGGCAAGACCGAATACCTGCTGTTCCTTGGGCAGCGGGAAATTGCCGGCATCGCCGATGTGGTGCATGAAAAGTGGGACGCTCTGGTTGCGCCTGAAACGCCTGCCGCCGAGGGCAAGAAAGCCGGCAAAGCCAAGAAGCAGGCGGCCCAAGGCATCGACCCAGAAATCCGTAAGGCGCTGGACAAGGTGTTTAACGGCGGCAAGGCGTTGGATGTGGCGCTGTTTGGCCGCATGCTGGCCGACATGCCCGAGAAGAACCAGAACGCCGCCTGCCAGGTCGCCCATGCCCTGTCCACCCACGCAGTGGAACGGGAGTTCGACTTCTACACCGCTGTGGACGACTTGAAACCCGAGGACACCGCCGGGGCGGACATGATGGGAACGGTGGAATTCAATTCCGCCTGCTTCTACCGCTACGCCGTGGTGGACTGGGAGAAGCTGGGCCAGAACCTGCAGGACGACACCGAACTGGCCGCCAAGGGCCTGCGTGCCTTTCTCGAAGGCTTCGTGGTGGCTGAGCCCACCGGCAAGCAGAACACCTTTGCCGCCCACAACCCACCGGAATTCGTATTGGTCACGGTGCGCCGCAATACGGCACCGCGCAATCTGGCCAATGCGTTCGAGACCGCCATCCGCGCCCGGGACAGCCTGACGCGCAGTTCCGCCAACGCGCTGCTGGGCAAGGCCAGGGGACTGCAGGCGGCCTATGGTGGCGAAGCCGCAGCCTTCGCGTTGGACCTGACTGGTGCGGAGGTCGGCGACGTGGCGAAGCCGGTAGCTTCCCTCGCCGCGCTGCTCGACGCGGCGATGGCCGAAGTGCAGCGGGGCTGAGCCATGGCGACCGTACTGCTGCGCCTGATGGGGCCGATGCAGTCCTGGGGCACCACCAGCCGCTTCGATGAGCGGGACACCGGCAAGGAGCCCAGCAAATCGGGCGTGCTTGGGCTGGTGGCGGCCGCCCTTGGCATCGACCGGGAGAACTGGCGCGACCTGAAACCCCTGTGCCGGCTGCGCATGGGTGTGCGCCACGACCGTCCTGGCGTGCCAAAACGCGATTACCAAACTGCCCAGCGGGTGATTTCCGCGGACGGTTCGAAGATCCACGACACCGCCGTCACCACCCGCCACTACCTCGCCGATGCTGCCTTCTTGGTCGGCCTGTGTGGCGAGGACCGCGCCTTGCTCGAACGCATCCATGGCGCCCTCGCCGATCCTGTGTGGCCGCTTGCCCTGGGACGCAAGTCCTATGTGCCCTCGGAGCCCATCTGGATGCCCGATGCGGTGGTGGATGCAGATCTGCGCGCCACACTTGTCCAGTGGCCCGCCGTCGCGTCACCCCGCCCGGACTCGCCACGTACCCCGCGGATTCTGTCCCTCGAATCCCCCGACCGCTCCGGCCTGATGAAGATGGATCAGCCCCTGTCATCCTTTGCCGAGCGTCGCTTCGGCCCTCGTTTTGTCATTTCGGAGGTGCTGGATGTTCCTCTCCAAACTACTGCTTGACCCCGCCCACCCGCAGGCGCGGCGCGATCTAGCCAATGCCTATGAGATGCACCGCACCCTGAGCCGGGTCTATGCCACGGGCCCAGATGACCCGCCGGCACGCTTCCTATGGCGGTTGGAACACAGCGGCGACCGCTTGCCGGAGGAGGGAGCCACCGTACTGCTGCAGTCCGCCGCGCCCGGTCGCTGGCAGTGCCTGCAGGAATTGCCTGGCTACGCCCGGGATCTGCATCCCGACAAGACCGTGCCTGTGGAGCAACTCCTGCAGGCCAGCCGCTGCCATGTGTTCCGGCTCTACTGTAATCCGACCGTAACCCGCGACCGCAAGCGTTACGGTCTGCTGCGTGAAGAAGAGCAACTCGCCTGGCTGGCCCGCCAGGGACGTCAGCACGGATTTTCACCGCTGCATGTTCGCATTGGCCGCAGCGAGCGCATCAGCCATCGGCATGGGCGGACCGGTCAGCGCATTACGCTGCAGACGGTGCAGTTCGATGGCTTTCTGAGCGTCGAGGATCCCGCGCAGTTGGGGCAGGCCCTGGTAAACGGTATTGGTCACGGCAAGGCGCTAGGCTTGGGAATGCTGTCGCTTGCGCCGGCCCACGGCTGACCATGCTGCCACCCCTCAAACCCATCCCCATCAAGGAGCGCATGTCCATCGTCTTCGTCGAGAAGGGCGAGATCGACGTGGTGGATGGAGCCTTCGTGGTGGTGGATCAGCAGGGTTTCCGGGTGCGGCCGGTGCTTACCCACATCCCGGTGGGCGGGGTCGCCTGCATCATGCTGGAGCCAGGTACTAGGGTGTCCCACATGGCGGCTGCGTTGGCAGCGCGGGTGGGAACGCTGCTTGTGTGGGTGGGAGAGGCCGGTGTGCGCCTGTACTCATCCGGCCAGCCCGGCGGCGCGCGTGCCGACCGCCTTCTCTACCAGGCCCGCCTGGCGCTGGACGACACCCTGCGGTTGAAGGTGGTGCGCAAGATGTATGCGCTGCGCTTCGGTGAGGAGCCGCCAGCCAGGCGCAGCGTGGAGCAGTTGCGTGGCATCGAGGGGGCGCGGGTCAAGCGGACCTACCAGCTGCTGGCGCAGAAGTTTGGCGTGAAGTGGACCGGCCGCGCCTACAACCCGGAGGACTGGGACGTGTCCGACCTGCCCAACCGCTGTCTGTCGTCCGCCACAGCGGCGCTGTACGGCGTGACTGAAGCTGCGGTGCTGGCTGCGGGATACGCCCCGGCGGTAGGCTTCATCCACACCGGCAAGCCGCTCTCTTTCGTGTACGACGTGGCCGACATCTACAAATTCGATACTGTGGTGCCCACCGCCTTCCAGGTGGCTGCCAGCAACCCGCCCAAGCCGGAACAGGCTGTGCGCCTTGCCTGCCGCGATATCTTCCGCAAAACCAAACTGCTGGAACGCATCATCCCGGACATCGAAGAGATCCTTGCCGCCGGCGAAATTCCCCGCCCCGAGGCGCCGGAAGAGTCCGTCGCCCCTGCCATCACCAATCCAGAGAGTCTGGGTGATGCTGGTCATCGTGCTTGAGAATGCTCCGCCCCGGCTACGGGGCCGGCTGGCCCTATGGCTGCTGGAGGTGCGCGCCGGAGTGTATGTGGGCACATATTCGCGCAAGGTGCGGGAGCACATCTGGAACCAGGTGGAAGCTGGAATTGAAGATGGTAATGCGGTGATGATGTGGCACACGAACAACGAAGCTGGTTTCGAGTTCCAGACCCTCGGCCCCAACCGTCGGCTGCCCGCCGACTGGGACGGCGTGCGGCTTGTAAGTTTCCATCCAGACGCACAGAAGAACGATCTTTAAAAACTCGAAAACATGCCAATGGCAATAAAATGAGTCGGTGAAATTCACGCTTCAAATATTTCCATTAAAATTCATGGAGATGGAGGCAGTGTGTTCCCCACGCCCGTGGGGATGAACCGTATTTCTGGGCCGGGTACATGAGGACTGTCGGGTGTTCCCCACGCCCGTGGGGATGAACCTCCATCAGCGTCGGAGAACCCACTCTCGGATTGGTGTTCCCCACGCCCGTGGGGATGAACCGTACGGACGTCCGTACTCGGCTGGGAGTCCGCGGTGTTCCCCACGCCCGTGGGGATGAACCGTCGGCCATGGGGCCGCCGCCGGTTTCGAGGAAGTGTTCCCCACGCCCGTGGGGATGAACCGCCGACGCGGTGTCGCTTGCGCAGTCGCTGCTGGTGTTCCCCACGCCCGTGGGGATGAACCGCCATTATCGACGCGCTCCTGCTGCTGGATTCAGTGTTCCCCACGCCCGTGGGGATGAACCGCGCACCGCATATCGCGCGGCGGCTGAACAGTTGTGTTCCCCACGCCCGTGGGGATGAACCGCCGACGCGTTCGCCGCCTGGCTTCTTGGCACGGTGTTCCCCACGCCCGTGGGGATGAACCGGATTGCGGCGCTTGCTCTGCCCTCTTCCACCGCGTGTTCCCCACGCCCGTGGGGATGAACCGGTTGAGCCAGGGCCGTCGTACTCGAATGACGTGTGTTCCCCACGCCCGTGGGGATGAACCGCACGCAGAGTCGCTGCTTCCGATGCTGGGACTGTGTTCCCCACGCCCGTGGGGATGAACCGTCTTCGCCGTAGATCCACTGCATCTCGTTGCGGTGTTCCCCACGCCCGTGGGGATGAACCGTCACTTTCATGAATTTCCCCTTTCGGCAGTGCGTGTTCCCCACGCCCGTGGGGATGAACCGAGTTCCGGGGCGGCGGCCTTTGGCTCTCTGTTCGTGTTCCCCACGCCCGTGGGGATGAACCGGCTGCGCTTCGGGTGCTCGTTGGGCTTCACGTGTGTTCCCCACGCCCGTGGGGATGAACCGGGCGTCTTCACCCTGGCGGGTGCGGCCCTTGTGTGTTCCCCACGCCCGTGGGGATGAACCGGCAAGCGTTAGCGTGAGCAAAGCGCAACTGTGGTGTTCCCCACGCCCGTGGGGATGAACCGCCGTACCTGCCGGAATCGGCCCGCAACCTGCTGTGTTCCCCACGCCCGTGGGGATGAACCGGCCATCATGACAGAGCGAACTTTCAATCTGGTGTGTTCCCCACGCCCGTGGGGATGAACCGTCGACGACCTGAACGGGCGTATAGACGATGCCGTGTTCCCCACGCCCGTGGGGATGAACCGTGATGCCGCACTGGAACGAAGCACGGCTGCAGGTGTTCCCCACGCCCGTGGGGATGAACCGCAAGCAGCTAGTGCAATGTACGGCGGGTTTGTGTGTTCCCCACGCCCGTGGGGATGAACCGGAATTGAACGCGCCCGGTCGGACTTCTTCCAGGTGTTCCCCACGCCCGTGGGGATGAACCGGGGTCGACTAGGTCGATTACAGCGCAGTGACGGTGTTCCCCACGCCCGTGGGGATGAACCGCTCACGGCCTTGCGCCGCCCTGCTGCCGTCTCGTGTTCCCCACGCCCGTGGGGATGAACCGGCGTGCGTGATCCCGACCTTTTGCATCGCGGCGTGTTCCCCACGCCCGTGGGGATGAACCGTGACGTCGAGGAAATCGTCGAGCTCATCGAGCGTGTTCCCCACGCCCGTGGGGATGAACCGCGTGGCGGCGGAGATCGGAAATGCGATTATCCGTGTTCCCCACGCCCGTGGGGATGAACCGAGAAAAAAATATCCTTCTTCGCATTGATGCTGGTGTTCCCCACGCCCGTGGGGATGAACCGGTTATTGGCGGCCCGATTTGGGCGGCGCTACTGTGTTCCCCACGCCCGTGGGGATGAACCGACATCGCATACCCTTCGTTCATGACAATCGGCGTGTTCCCCACGCCCGTGGGGATGAACCGTGGAACCCGGACCTGCGCCACATCGGCTACCAGTGTTCCCCACGCCCGTGGGGATGAACCGGAGTAGCTGATGGCGCAGTACTGGGAAGACTGGTGTTCCCCACGCCCGTGGGGATGAACCGGAGATCCTGACGGAGTACCTCGTCTATCCGTAGTGTTCCCCACGCCCGTGGGGATGAACCGCTCGTCATGGGCACGCATATTCATGGCGCGGGCGTGTTCCCCACGCCCGTGGGGATGATCCGTTGTCGAGGCGCCTGGCGCACCCGAGAGTGCCGTGTTCCCCACGCCCGTGGGGATGAACCGCTGGCCGGCATCCTCACGCGCACGGCAAACGTGTGTTCCCCACGCCCGTGGGGATGAACCTTTACCGGCGTGCCCGGCACTGTCGCCTGATAGGTGTTCCCCACGCCCGTGGGGATGAACCGTCGCATAGCCGTCCGGCAGGGTGCGGAAGGGAGTGTTCCCCACGCCCGTGGGGATGAACCGAACTCGCGCATGATCTGCGACCATTGCACCGCGTGTTCCCCACGCCCGTGGGGATGAACCGTGCAGCGAGACAGTCGGCGCGGAGGTGACAATGTGTTCCCCACGCCCGTGGGGATGAACCGGCGCCCCGAGCAGATCGAGCGGGAGCCCTTCTGTGTTCCCCACGCCCGTGGGGATGAACCGTGCCCGCCCTGCGCATGGTCGAGACGATGACGGTGTTCCCCACGCCCGTGGGGATGAACCGGCAGCGTGAGTGCGCCGCAGGGGTCAGCAGAGGTGTTCCCCACGCCCGTGGGGATGAACCGCACTTTGTCACGGCGGGTACGCTCTATCGCGTGTGTTCCCCACGCCCGTGGGGATGAACCGGGCTGTCAGGCGACACCGTAAATTGACCCCCTAGCGACACGAGGAACTGACCCCCTCGTTCGCAAGGAGGCCACTGTTGGAAACGAAGCGCAGCGAGGTGAATCCTGTACGCCGTCTGGTTTGCGGAGTGCAGGAGATGTTGGAGCCGGAGGCGGTCACGACGATCGTTCGGTTGGGGCAGTCGGGGTGGGGCGCGAAGCGGATCGCCAGGACGTTGGGCATCGCGCGCAACACGGTGCGGCGGTATCTGAACGCGGGCGGGCCGGTGCCCTACCGGCAGCCGCAGCGCGACAGCGTGCTGGGCGGTCATGAGGCGTGGCTGCGGGAGCGTTTCCTGCAGCACCGGGGCAACTGCGACGTGGTGCGCCAGCAGTTGAGCAAGGAGCTCGGGATCGACACGAGCCTGCGCACGGTCGAGCGCGCGTGCCGAGGGTTCCGTCAGGAGCTTGAAGCGAGCCGCCGTGCGACGATCCGCTTCGAGACCGCGCAGGGCGAGCAGATGCAGATCGACTTCGGCCAGACCCGGGTGCTGATCGGTGGCGAGCCGGTGCGGGTGTTCCTGTTCGTGGCGACGCTGGGCTACTCGCGCCGGGGATTTGCGTGCGCGTTCCGGCACGAGCGCCAGAGCGCATGGTTCGCCGGGATCGAGGCGGCGTTTGCGCATTTCGGCGGACGGCCGCAGACGCTGCTCATCGACAACGCCAAGGCGCTGGTCGACAAGCACGACACACAGACGCGCCAGGTTCGGCTCAACAGCCGCTTCGAGGCGTTCTGCCGGCACTGGGACATCGCTGCCCGGGCATGCGCGCCGTTTCGCGCCCGCACCAAGGGCAAGACCGAGAACGGCGTGGGCTACGTGAAGAAGAACGCCATCGCCGGTCACGCCTTCGAGAGCTGGGCCGCGATGGAGGCGCACCTGGCGCGCTGGCAGCGCGAGGTGGCCGATCTGCGCATCCACGGCACGACAGGTGTCACGCCCGCTGAGCGCTTCGAGTTGGAGCGAGCGCACCTGCGCCCGATTGCCGGAGTCGCCCCCTTCCTGCAGGTGCGTGAGCTCGTGCGCCGGGTCAATGCCGAGGGCTGCATCGAGCTCGACACCAACGCCTACAGCGTGCCGTGGCGCTTGATCGGCGAGACGGTGACAGTCATCGTCAGCGCCGACACCGTCGTAGTCGAGTACGCCGGCGAGGAAGTGGCTCGCCATGCGGAGCTCTCGGGCAGTCGGGGGCGCAGCATCGAGCGCAGCCATCTGCTGGGTGGATCGCCGCCGCCGGCCGAGATCGAGGCGCCGCCGCCCACCGATGCGTTGCTGCGCCCGTTGGCCGAGTACGAAGCGCTCGTCGGAGGAGGCTGGTGATGCTCGAACCCGAACGACTCGACGAATTGCTCACCCGGTTGCGGCTCACGGCGATCCGCGACCAGCTCGATAGCCTGCTCGACGAAGCCAGCCGGGCGCAGATGACGCTGCGCGAAGCGCTGCTGTTCCTGGCCGAGCGCGAGGTCGCCCGGCGCGACACGCGGCGCATCCAGATGGGCATGAAGCTCGCCCGCTTCCCGTGCATACGCACGCTCGAAGGCTTCGACTTCGACGCACAGCCCTCGATCGATCCGGGGCAGATCCGGGATCTGTCCACCGGGCGCTGGATCGGCCACGGTCAGGCCTTGTTGCTGCTCGGCCCGCCGGGCGTGGGTAAGACGCACCTGGCGGTCGCACTGGGGCGCGAAGCGGTGGATCGCGGCTATACGGTGCTCTTCACCTCGGCGGCGGCGCTGATGGCCGGGCTGACGAAGGCGCACGCCGATGGCCGGCTCGAGGAGAAGCTGTTGCAGCTCTCGAAGCCCAAGCTGTTGATCATCGATGAACTGGGCTACCTGCCGCTCGAACCGGCGGCCGCGCACCTGTTCTTCCAACTCGTGTCGCGGCGCTACGAGCGGGCCAGCATGTTGATCACCAGCAACCGGCCGGTTGGCGAGTGGGGGCAGGTGTTCGGCGACGCCGTTGCCGCAACCGCTATCCTCGATCGGCTGCTGCACCACAGCCAGGTCATCACGATCCGGGGTGACAGTTACCGGCTGCGCGACAAGCGCCGCAGCGGCCTTCTGCAGAAGGCCGCTGCCCCCACCCCGATCACGTCGGAGAGTTGATTAACCCAGGGGGTCAATTCCAGATGTCGTCAGGGGGTCAAATCTTCGTGTCGCTTGACAGTGGATTGTGCAATCCAGAACTGACAGGGTGCGTTGGTTGTGGATTGCGCAATCCAGGACTCCACTGTTTGTTGCAGGTAAGCCATGAGACGACATACCGCTGACCCTCTTGATGACACGATCGGGGGGGCCTCCCCCAGAAGACCACAGCCGCAACCCTGGAAGCGGATGGGCTGGAAAGACGGGCTGATCTACCTGCTTGAGACCAAAGGCCGGGCGACGAGTCCGCGTAAGGGTCGCCACAAGCCGGTGAGCATGAAGACGATCGAGAAGCGGGAGATTGATCTCTTCGCTGCATTCGGTCAGTTGCAGCAGATGGGCTTTCACCTGAGAACCCTGGATAACTTCAAGAAGAAGCACGTGGAGGCCTTGGCCCGGAAGTGGGAGGCGGATGGCTTGTCCGCTTCGACCATCCAGAACCGGATTTCAGTGCTGCGAACGCTGGCCGAGTGGCTGGGCAAGACCGGAATGATCGGACGATCGACGGAGTTCGTTGCGGACCCCAAGAGCGTCACCCGCACGGCTGCGGCGACCTATGACCACTCGTGGACGGCTGCGGGGGTGGATGTCGAGGCGGTGATGCGGATGGTGTCCGCAACTGACAAGTACGTGGGTATGCAGCTTCGCCTTTGCTTGGCGTTCGCGCTGCGCCGTGAAGAAGCGGTGATGTTCAAGCCGTATCGGGCGGACAAGGGGGCGTACATCGAAGTCGTCGACGGCACAAAAGGTGGCCGGCCCCGTGTTGTCATGATCAGAACTGAGGCGCAACGCCGATTGTTGGAAGAGGCCAAGGCGTTCGTGAAAGGGGTGAATGGACACGTAGGGAGTCCCAGTCGCGACTTGAAATCGTCGATCCGGCGATTCGTGTATGTGCTTTCAAAGTGCGGTGTGACAAAGGCCGGACTGGGCGTTACGGCGCACGGGCTGCGGCACGAGACCTTGTGCAATCTCTTCGAGGAGCTGGCAGGAGTTCCGGCCCCGATTCGTGTCGCCAATCCCCGTGAGGTGCTTGCGCAGGCCGATCCGGACAAGGTTGAGCTTGCGCGTGCGGCGGTGGCGGAGATGGCTGGCCATGCACGGGTCTCGATCAGTTCGTCCTATCTGGGTGGGCTACTTGGTCGTGAGCGCGAGCCGAGCCCGGCCGAGAAGCGGCACATGGCGAAGTGGACAAGGTTCATTGAGCTGCATAGCCGAACCCTGCTGACCGAATCGGAGAAGCTGGAAAAGGCGCGCTTGAGGAAGATCCTGCGACTTGAGGAAGATCCTGCGACTTGAGGACCTCAAGGGCGATGCTCCGGATGTCGAGGCGGCAGCTACGTCGGCAGAGTCGGACGAGGCGCATCTGGCGGCGGGAGGTGCGTGATGGGTGTCATCGACGGACGGCAAGTGCGTTTCCGGAAACGCCCCATGAACGCCTTCCCTCCCCTCTGTCTGGCTAGGCCTACCTGTGATGGGGTGCGGCGATGAGCGCGTTCCTGTTCGAGGCGGATCTGCGTGCCCACCTGGAGGCGTTACCGGAGATCGACGGGTTCGTGATCGGGGAGTGGCTATGCACCTTGTCCCATGAGGCGCTTGGAGAGCTGATCGATCGGCTGGAAGTGATGCTGTCCGACGAGGACGCGGAGCTTGAGAACGAGCTGGTGCTCGATCTGCTGCTGGCGACGAACCTTGGGTATGCGGCCGAGTGCGGTGGGCGCACCTTGTTGGGTCTGGATGAGATCGAGGCGGCGATGTTGGGTCTGGAGCATGCGGCGCACCTTGTCGCAGTCGAACGGGCTGGTCTCATCGAGGTGGTGGGGATGGCGTCCATGACCGACGAGGAGCATCCGTGTCTATCGCTGACACAGCGCGGTGTGGAGCACCTGGTGGTGCGGCGCTGGATGTCGGGCGAGGACATCGGCGGCACGGATACGGATCGCGTCCTGAATTGACGCAGGGCGTTGAGGGGCGACCGGGACCAGGCAAGCGGCCCCGGTTGGCACCAAGCCCTGTCACCCCTCTGTCTGGCTAGGAAATCACAACGGTAGGACTTGAAGGAACGCGACTTGCCGGTACGGTGGGTCGAGCACGAATCGGTTTTTCACACAGGAGAGCGAACGAGATGTTTTTCAAGAATGCGCAGGTGTACCGGCTGGCGAAGGACTGGGGCATGACGGCAGAGGACTTGGAGGCGCAGTTGGCCAAGAAAGCCTTTCAGCCGTGCGGCAGCCAGGACATGGAAAGCCGCGGCTGGGTGTCGCCCAACAAGACGGAGTCGCTGGTGGCGGCGGTGGGCGGTCAGTGGCTGGTCGCGCTGGGGTTCGAGAGCCGGATCCTGCCCGGTGCGGTGGTCAAGCAGGAGGCCGAGGAGCGTGCTCAGCTGATCGCCGAGCAGCAGGGGTTCAAGCCGGGCAAGAAGCAGATGAAGGAGATAAAGGAGGCCGTGCTCCAGGAGTTGCTGCCGCGCGCCTTCACCAAACGCTCGACGATGTATGCGTGGATCGACCCGGTGGGCGGCTGGCTGGTCGTGGATGCGTCGTCGCAGTCCCGTGCGGAAGATGTACTGGAGACGCTGCGTCACACGCTCGACAGCTTCCCGCTGACGCTACTGCGCACTGAGCGCTCCCCGGTGTCGGCGATGGCCGACTGGCTGGCGGCCGGCGAAGCGCCCGAGGGCTTCACGCTCGATTCGGACTTCTCCCTGAAGTCCGTTTCGGAGGACAAGGCCGAGGCGAGCTTCAAGCGTCACGGGCTGGAGTCGGCGCACGTGAAGGATCACCTGGAGGCGGGCAAGTTGCCCACGCGGCTTGCGATGACCTTCGACGACCGTGTGTCGTTCGTACTCACGGACAAGGGCGAGGTGAAGCGCATCGATCTGCTCGACGTCGCCAAGGAATCGCTCGAGGGCAAGGACGAGGATGCCGAGGCCCTGTTCCAGGCCGAGTTCGCGCTGATGGCGGGCGAGCTGAGCCGCCTGTTCGAGGCGCTGGTGAGTGCCATGGGTGGTGAGCTCGACCAGCAGGCGAAGCCGAGCGGCGAGATCATCATCGAGATCAAAGAGGCGGCCTGACGCACACGGGCGCCGGCCTACCAGTCCGTCGGCGCCACCGAAGCAGGTTGAGACGAAGCGCGGCGCGTCCGCGCTTTGTTGTTTCTGGGCCCGGCGCACGAATTATCCAGATCAGGATAAAAGGCCATAAATCGGGATCGACACGCTCGTGCCTTGAAGTCGCGGCCTCTTCCGGTAGGTTGAATCGCATCGGTGGGCCGATGGTGCCTGCCCCTGAGATCGTCAGCCTTCAACCCGGATCCGTACAGAATCGTGAGCACTCCAACCCAGCACAACACCCGGCGCGGGCGTGGCGCCGAGGTCGCTTCTCACCGCCCCGCCGTGTCCTGTCCGTACTGCAACGCGCCGGCTGAGTTGGTTCGCGGTGACGTGATCTACCGTGATCGTCCGGAACTGCACGCCAAGCGCTTCTGGCGTTGCGCCCCGTGCGGTGCCCATGTCGGTTGCCACGCGCCGAACCGTCGGTTCGGGTACGACGGCACCCAGCCGCTCGGTCGCCTGGCCAACGCCTCGCTGCGAAAGGCCAAGGCGCGGGCGCATGCCATGTTCGATCCGTTCTGGCAGTCCGGGCGGATGAGCCGGGCGAGCGCCTACGCCTGGCTGGCAGGGCAGCTTGGGATCGATGTCGAGGCCTGCCACATCGGCGAGTTCGATGAAGCGATGTGCAGCCGGGTCGAGGAGATCTGCAAGCGCTGGATGTTCGGCGCCGGTCCGGGCTGAACGGCAGGCTGAAGCCCGGATTGGTGCTGCATCACGGTGCGCCCACGCGTTTCCGGAAACACGGCATCGAAGTCAGGCGCGACACGAGACAGCCGGCCTATCCGCCCGCCTGACGCAACTGCGTTCCGCTTTCGAGGATCTTGAGGAACTCAGCGTAGGCGAACACGCGCCCGCGCCGCTTCCCTGTGATTTCTCCCACGACTCCGAGGGCCTCGAGCGCATCGAAGGCTTTGTTGACCGTGGGGGCGCTGAGTCCAGTCCTTTCCTGTGCCTGCGCGGCATTGAGGAACGGGTGTGTCTGGAGCAGCTCGTGGATGCGGAGCATTGAGTTGGTCTGCTCACCGCATGCGGCGATTCGCTCCCGGTCGGCGCGAAACAGCGCGACGATGCGCATCGCGCTTTCGTACGCGTTGTTGGCCGTCTCGGCGACCCCGGTGAGGAAGAACTCCGTCCAGGTTTCCCAGTCCCCGCGGAGCCGGACCTCCTGCAGGAGGCGGTAATAGTCCTCCCGGTGGGTCTTCAGGTAGAGGCTGAGGTACAGGAGCGGCTCATGGAGAACCTTCTTCTCCACCAGGAACAGGGCGATCAGCAGGCGGCCGAGGCGCCCGTTTCCGTCCAGGAACGGGTGGATCGACTCGAACTGGACGTGCAGATAACCGGCCTTGATGAGCGGCGGGATTGCCGCAGAATCGTCGTGCAGGAAGCGCTCGAGGTCACTGAGACACGCTTCCATCTCGGTGACCGGCGGAGGCACGTAATGGGCGTTTCCCGGTCGGGTGCCGCCGATCCAGTTCTGCGAGCGGCGGAACTCGCCGGGATTCTTGGCTTCCCCTCGGCCACGCTGCAACAGGCGGGCGTGCATGTCCCGAAGCAGGCGCAGGCAGAGCGGAAGACCAGTCGGATCCCGAATGACCTGGAGCCCATACATCATCGCGTCCACGTAGTTCGAGACCTCGGTGACGTCGTCGAGCGGCTTCCCGGCGAGCGCGGCGTTCTCGAACTGCAGGAGATCGTCGAGCGTCGACTGCGTCCCTTCGATCTGGGATGACAGGACCGCTTCCTTGCGGACGTACATGTACAGGAATAGCGCCTTGTCCGGGAGCAGCATCGCCACCCCATCGAGGCGACCGATGGCCCTGTCAGCCTCGCTCAGGCGCTGAAGAAGGATCGGTGACAGCACGAGGGGCGGATTGGGGGGCAACGGCGGTGGCACGTAGGCGTTCACGGCCTCATCGAAGGCCACGGTCGTCACGTAGCGCCCGATCCTTGAGGTCACGTCCTGTTGCGTTGGGCTGTCGGTCATGGGAGTCCTTAGTTAAGCCCGCTTTACTTAACCGGGCCGCTAATTAAGTTTAAGCCTATTTTTTTAATTAGCGATGAAGCTCCCACTTCCAGCCGGGCCGAACCGATCTTCAGGCGCCGGATGTTCGATGCGGGCCCGCGTTGATTTCGCAGGTCACAAAACCCCCGTTTTGAGCTGTTTTACGGGGCAAGGCCGACTGGCGCATCCCGGTATAACGGTCTGATCTCAAACGCCGCCCCAGATTGGGGGTTCCGGAGCGCCCTATGTCTGAGCTATCGCCGGCCATGCTTTCGCGCCTTGCGCTGAAGATGCCCGCCGAGTTCGATGCGCGTCAGCGCACGATCTGGATCTACATCGAGCGAACCACGGGCCGCTTCGTGAAGGTGGTCCTACCGCAGATGCGGGTCGTCAACGCCGGGACGCTGCAGCGCATCCACCGGCGGGCGGGCGGACAGGCACGCTACCTGTGGCTTGAGAAGTACGGCACCCCGTTTCCGGAAACGGGTGTCGACGGCGACTGGTCCGAGTTCGTGCTTGCCGACGAGATTCCGCACGAGGGGCCGACGCGGCTCACCGAGGCCGAGTGGGCGCATGTTCAGCGCGCCTCCCGCCAGGCCGCCCTCACCGTGGACATCCTGTGGTTGTTGGTCGAAGGCCTCGGTTGGCGTCCTGGTCAGCCGGTGTCCGACGACGATCGCGGCTGGTTGTCCGTGTGGGCCGAGGAGGAAGAGTCCCCGGGCGTAATGGAGAGCGTGCGCGAGCTGCTGTGCCTGCCGCGCCGCTATGACTGGACCCCGATAGCCGTCATCCGTGCCTATACCACTCGACCCCGCTCGACCTGGCGCGCGATTGCTGCAGCTTGAGCGAGACACAAACCCTTGTAGCAGTTTCCCAACCACATCGAAGGAGTTGAGCACATGAAGATACAGAACATCATCCCGGCAACGGACTGGTTCTACGTCACCGAGGCGGTGCGTGCTGGCACGAAGGAAATCATCGTCTGGCGGATCGCCGTCTGGGCCCAGACTAGCGACGATCGTACGAAAAGTTCTCGTGTTACCGGCTTGGTATCGTTCTCAAGCCCAACCGACGACAAGAACCCGGGTAGCGAGTCAGCTTTGAAGCCACTCCCGCCGCTACCCGGAACGTACAAGCACCTTAGCGAGCTCAATAAGGCGGAGCTTGAAGCCTTGGCCGCCAACGGCGTCAAGAACATCCCACTTTAGCCGCCCCCGCCGCAGGCGCCAGGGTCCTTGAGTTGTCAGAGGATCTCTGGCGCCGGCCCCTCTCAACACTAGCATTCAAGCGAAAACACGCTCATTCATTTATCATTATCGGACGCGTTCAAGCACATCGCCAGCTCGCCCCGTCGCTGCATGTCCGATCCTGACATCCTTCCTCAATCTGAGAACCAAACATCATGCTCGACGCGCTCAACGTTATCTTCATTGCAGCCAACATCGCCGCCCAGACCTTGAATGTCGTGGCCAACGCCGATGAGGACATCCTCATCCAGAAGGACGTGAAGGTCTATGCGGTCTCCATGACCGAGCAGGCCCCGATGTGGTCGAAGAAGTGCAAGTACGAAGGGGTGATGGTCGAGTACGCCCGTGACTGGGAGGAGGAGCAGCTCTCGACCGGCACCATCCTGCCGGCCGAGCCGGACAAGCCCATCGGCTTCGCGCTGATCCTCACCAAGGAGCGCTGCCCCGAGAAGGAGGAGCGAGCGATATTCAACATCGGCAGCTCGCCCTCGTCGCCGTTCTTTGGCCGAAAGTATGTGATTCGTGAAGGCAACGCGGTGGATACGCGGGATTTCCTGAGTCAAAAGGAAGAAGACCGGCCGAAGTGGACGCCCCAGGTGTTGCGCACGATCGAGGCCGAGGCACCAAAGAACCCTGCAGCGCAGCACTTCCTCGACGAGATTCGATCACGCACTGCGGCCGCCGATGCGATCACGCCGCAGCAAATCGAGATCAAGGCGGAAGAGGCCCAACCCGCAGACACTATGCCGACGCAAGAACCACAGCCAGACCCGACGCAGGCTGGCAACGAGCAGGCTGATCCCGGCTCGATAAACTGAACGAGACACCCCAGTGACCAGACACCACGCCCCCTTTGATGCGGCGCTCATCCAGGCCGTCAATGAGCATCAGTTCGGCTTTGGTGACGAACAGGCCTTACGGGCCCGTTGTCCGAACTGCACGATGGGCGTGGAGCGACCTCTGTTCGATGACCCGGGCTTGCTTGTGGCCCACACTGACGGGCTGCGTTGTCTTGGGTGCGATCACCACGACTCGGCGCCCAAGCTTCCACCGTCCGTGACGGACGTCGACGGTCGCGCCCGTTGGGCGAAGATTCTTTTTCCCAACCGGAAGGCGTTGATCGACCCCCTGATTGGGGCGCTCCTGAAGCATCCTGCCCTTGAGAGCCAGCCTTACGGCCAAGCGCTCGAATCCGATGATCCGAGAATCGGTGCGCTGAGTTCTGCGCTGCGCAGTCTGCGCCGCTACGCGCTGCTGTGCGAAGGCGTCGAGACGCGACCAGGGCGCACGTTCGAGATCACGAGCGACTGGGCGTCCGTGCGGGACTGCTGCCCGCCCCCTGGCTGGCTCTACGATAAGCTGTACCACCTTCATGGGGTCAAAGATCCGCGCCATCCTGCGTACGGCGTGGACTGGCACATCGTGCGTATGAGCACAGAGCAGCAGATGGCGGGTGCGGGCCAGTGCCAGGACGGGTTCGGGCGGGCGCACTACTGGCGATACGTGTTCTGAACTGAACCGTGTTGGCGATCTGTTGCAGTCCTTGGTATGCACACCAGTTGAACCTTCGCGGTCCTGTGCAAGACTCAGTGACACCTGCCCCAACTGGAATACCCCCTATGCTTTGCGATTTAGTGACCGCCAGCCCGCAGACGAACGTCGTGCGCCTGGTGGCTGAGAACAGATCCAAGTCCGATGCCAACGCGGTCGTCTCGGTGAGTGCTTGTGCTGCTCTCGATACTCATAGCGATTGCTCGACGGCTGCAACCTTGCCAAGGAGGCAGGTGAAGGGGTCGCAGCGCGAGGTCGCACCGAGCCGCAAGCCGGCCGGGCGGCGTCAGACTGGCAATCCGCTGCTGGCGATGGCGCTTGGGATGGCCGCGCCGCACCCGCGTTCGCCGCTCGCCCCGGTGCGCCAGATCCGGCAGCTGCACGATCAAGACGAACCCGAGGATGCGCCCATCCTGCGGCCGAGCCCGCGGCGTGACCAGATCCTCAAGCTGCTCCAGGGTCGGTCCTACAGCGTCAATGAGATCGCGGAGCACCTGCAGATCAGCGTCAAGTCCGCCAACGAGCATCTGCGCATCCTGCTCACCGCCGAGAAGGTGGAACGGACAAAGGAGCGCGATCGCAGCGGACGGGTGTGCATGGTGTATCGGGCAACGGCGTAAGGCGCAAACGTCACCTCGGGAACGCGCGGCACCCACTATCAGCAGGAACATGGCGTCTCACACACCATGTCCAATTCAGCGCCCATACCTGCATCCGCAGGCCCATGATGCTTTCACGCACACGCCTTTGAGCCAGGCACCCTCTCTGACGCTTCTGTTTGGTGTGAGAATCGAACCCGAGTGGGCGCCTGATCCGCGTGCCGCCCCCGTCGCGTGATTGCACCTCTTAGCACCTTTGACAAATTTCGTGTCGGCGAACGCCCTTATGGGTGAGGCGACGACCACACCAAACCAGCCTTGGATCACCCCCTATGACGCTCTCGCGAACAAAGAAAAACCTTCTCGACACACTCAAGGACAAGGAGAACAAGGTCATCGCCCTCTCCGGGAAATGGTGCTGGTGCATTCGGATCAGGGTAGCCAGTTCAGCAGCCACCACTGGCAAGACTTCCTGAAGTCGCACCGACTGGTGCCGAGCATGAGCCGGCGTGGAAACTGCCACGATAACGCGGTAGCGGAAAGCTTCTTCCAACTGCTCAAGCGCGAGCGGATCAAGCGAAAGATCTACACGAATCGGGCGCAGGCTCGCTCCGATGTGTTCGATTACATCGAGCTCTTCTACAACCCACGGCGACGCCACGGTTTCACCAACCAGCTCTCGCCGGTAGAGTTCGAGCGGCAGTATTTTTTGAAGAACGGGACCGTCTAGGAAACCCGGGGCGATTCAGCATAGGTTGCAAGTAACTCCTCCAGCTTTTCAAGAAAACTGGCCCGCACGGCAGGATCCTCGATGGTGATTCTCACTTTAACGCTGCTGCCTCGCACCTCATAAAAGCCGTTTCTGAATTTAACTTTCTTAGAAGGGCTTTTCCGCTTGTCTTCCTTGGCCTCAATCAAGGCTTGAACCTGCCCAACAAGCCACGAGAACCTACGCTCTTTCTCGCAGTACCTAGCTGCAAGCTTTACCGCCTGCTTTACCCCAACACAACGCACAACCTTGCTAATCTGATGCACTGCAATCGCATCAAACCTCCGCGGGTCGCGCCGAACAACCTCCATCACATCTGCCGGAAGCTGCGCAAACGATCTGTAGTAGATCATCTGCGAACTCGAAAGATACGCATATTTTTTGATTTGAGTTTCTGTAGCCCCTCGTTGAGTCAGCTTCTCGTAGAACATTGCCCGGTCAAGCTCACAATATTGATTAGCCACTTCGTTCTGCTCGTAGCCAAACCAGGCAGCTTCTTTCATGGACATGCCTTCGTGGACCTCAGCCAACAACTTGTTCATCACCCTATAGTCCCGGCACGCCTGAACTCGAATCCAACCATCCACAATGATGAAGCGGTCAGGCTTGTTTGGGTTCGGGATGACGTGGATAGGATCTCGCTGCCCTTGGATAAGTAGCGCTGTAGCCCGATCCCGGATCATTCTCGGCGTATAAATCTCCCGAGACGAGAATGGGTTTGCGTCTATCAAGTCAATGGAAAGCATACACGTGCGTCGAGACTTCCCTGGCACGATTGCCGCCAGCGATTTAGTTTCGTGGCCTTGGTGCATTGACTCTTGTGCGCCCTCCGGTCGCTTCTCAGAACTCCCGAAATCGTCACTGTTGGAAAAGACGGGCACTTTTGGGGCTAGTTTGCGCATCTTCACGCGGCTACTCTCCGGCTGATTGCATTCCGCTTCATGAGCTCGGCGAGCACACGTTACACGGTACACGTTGGGGACATGAATAGGTGGCAAACCCAAGAAGCGGCATCGAAGATGGTTGATACACAAAAAAACTTAGAATCTCGACCTCTCGCAGGACCGCTTACACAGAAAAAAGCTGATTTCCTGCTTCACCAACTCTGCAACTACTATCGCTCGCTTTGCGCCTATCGCCCCCCCCTCTCGACTATGGCCCGAGCGATCACAAACAAAGAACGAGAGCTCCATCATGATGATTCACCCCTTCGGCTGCGGCGGCGCAGTTGCTGTACAGTGAGCCCAGCCCGACGTGCCTCCTCCCTCTCCGCTACGGTCGGACGCCCTCGCCTCTTGGGCACCGACAGTTCGACTGGGGTCCGGCGACACTGAGCCAGCCAAGCCCTAAGCTCGGCCGGGTCATACCTAATTGCCCTACCAAGCTGTACATATGGGACGCCTACGAGCCGCCTAGATCGGTCGTTCCGCAGCGTATGAACAGAAAGATTTAACCACTGTGCAGCCTCCGATTCAGTTAGAAGAGGCTCAAATTCCACCGAAAGATCCATCACCGTGTTTCCACAGTGGCAGCGACCTTGTAAAAGAAGCGCGACCTCATAGCGCTAAGTTTGTCATCAGAGGATCTTGCAGATATGCAAAAGCCGCGCCGGCTGCCCGACGGTCCTAGCCGTCGCGGTGCGCAGTTGTGACGCAGTGTAGAGACACGTCGCCATTGCAAATTTTGAGCAGCCCAAGAGGCTCATTTGGAGGCTCGCCAGCCTTACCCGCTCCGGGTACGGCACTACCCCAAAGGGTTGGGGCGCAGCCAGCTGCCCTTGATTTTACTCCGAAAGACTCGCCTGTCCAGTGAAACCTAGGCTAGGAGTCTGCGCGGCAGAAGCCAAGCGTCGGTGAGTTAAGTCCTCCCGGGCGTTTCGGGGCCGGTAGACTGTCGAGATGACGAGCTATCTGCCCTATTGCCCGCAGCAGCAGATGCTGCTGCCCCAGGCGCTGCAGGAGTGGCTACCCGAAGGCCACTTGGCGTACTTCATCAGCGACGCGGTCGACGGGTTGGACCTGAGCGCGTTCCACGCCCGGTATGCCGGTGGCGGACCGCGCAACCAGCCGTTTCATCCGGCCATGATGGTCAAGGTGCTGCTGTATGCGTACGCCACGGGCGTGTTCAGTTCGCGCAAGATCGCGCGCAAGCTGCACGAGGATGTGGCGTTCCGGGTCCTGGCGGCAGACAACTTCCCGGCCCACCGCACGCTGAGCGACTTTCGCGCTGTCCATTTGAAGGAGCTGAGCGAGTTGTTCGTGCAGGTGGTACGACTGGCCCGCGAGATGGGGCTGGTCAAGCTCGGGACGGTGGCCATCGACGGCACCAAGGTCAAGGCAAACGCCAGCCGCCACAAGGCGATGAGTTACGGCCATATGGTGAAGGCGGAGGCCGAGTTGAAACGGCAGATCGAGGCGCTGCTCAATCGGGCCAAGGCCGCCGACGACGCCGAGCGGAACGAGCCCGAGCTGGATGTGCCGGCCGAGATCGCGCGGCGCGAGGCGCGGCTGACGGCGATTGCTGAAGCCCGGGCGCGGCTCGAGCAGCGCCAGCGCGAGGCCGATCAGGCGCGCGGGCGCAGCGACGATGACGACCGTCGCCCGCGCGGCGGTGACGGCAAACCGAAGGGCGGGCGCTACAAGCGCGACTTTGGAGTGCCCGAGGACAAGGCGCAGGAGAACTTCACGGATCCGGACAGCCGCATCATGAAGCGCGCCGGCGGCGGGTTCGATCCGAGCTACAACGCCCAGACGGCGGTCGACGAGACCGCCCACATCATCGTGGCGGCCGAACTGACCAACAACGCCAGCGACGCCGGGCAACTGGCGGGGGTACTGCAGGCCGTGCGCGACAACGTCGAACAACGACCGCGCCAGGCGCTGGCCGACACCGGCTACCGCTCGGAGCAAACGTTCCGGGAACTCGACGGGTGCGGGACCGAACTGGTGGTGGCGCTGGGCCGGGAAGGCAAGCGCCGACTCGGTTTCGACCGCGAACGCAATCCGCACACCGCACAGATGGCCGACAAGCTCGAGAGCGAGGCGGGCAAGAGCGCCTACCGAAAACGGAAATGGATCGCCGAACCGCCCAACGGCTGGATCAAGAACGTGTTGGGATTCCGGCAGTTCAGCCTGCGGGGCCTGGAGCGCGTCAAAGCGGAGTGGAAGCTCGTCTGTATGGCGCTGAACCTGCGCAGGATGAGCACATTGAGGACGGCATGACGGGAAAAGGGGGCAAACCTGTCCCCGTTGCCGTCCGGCATGCGCGCCGCGACGTCGCAAAGCAACTTAACCACGGCCTCAGTCTCTTGCCGCACCTCTCGGTTCGCCAATCGTTCTGCTAAAAAACACGCTCTGGAGTTCTGCCGCGCAGACTCCTAGATCTCGAAGAGGGCACAACCAACCCTGCAACTCGATCAACCCGTTCATTTGCTTCCCGACACCTTTTCTCAGCCCCCCTCGGCTGCTGCCGAAACGGCCTCGCCTGGCCGAGCACCGTGCCCATGATCCGCAATCAGATCGCTGTAGCGCTCCATGATGTTCTCCAATTTCACGCGACCAATAGCAATTTCGGGCTCGCTTGCAGTGAGCTGCCCCACGAATTTCGTCTTCCAACGTAGCCGTCGTACGATCGACGTAACGACAGGAAGAACGACGTGAAGCGCATCCCGAAACAGGAATACACAGCTGAGTTCAAGGAGCAGGCCGTCAAGCGAGCTGACGAGGTCGGCAGCATCGGCCGTGTTGCCGAGGAGCTGGGATTGGTTGAGCAGACGCTGCGCAACTGGGTCAAGGCGGCGAAGGCGGGCAAGCTCAACCCAGCCGGCGCCAAGCAGATCACTGCCGAGCAGATGGAGCCGTCCCGGTTGCGCGCTCAGGTGGCGCGCCTCGAGATGGAAAATGAGACCCTAAAAGAAGCGACGGCATATTTCGCGAAGGAGCTGCTGTGAGATATGCCTGGATCGAGACGCAGCGCAGATCCTTTCCGTTGCCTGTGCTATGCGACGCCTTATCGGTGAGCCCGAGTGGCTTTCGAGCTTGGCGGGGGCAGCGGAACGCCGGACCGCAAGCGCCTCACGGATGCGCAGGCCCTGGTGCTGATCCGGACGGTTCATCAGGAGGACCGGCAGGCATACGGGGCACGACGCATCCGCGCAGAGTTGCGTGGGCGTGGCTACCGGATCGGCTTGCCGCCCATCGAGCGATTGATGCGCAAGAACGGCATCCGGGCACGGCACAAGCGGCGCTACAAGGCGACGACCGACTCCAGGCATCACCTACCGGTGGCAGAGAATGTGCTCGAGCGCCAGTTCGCGCCTGAGGTCCCCAATCGCGTCTGGACGGGCGACATCACCTACATCGCCACCGCCGAGGGCTGGCTGTATCTGGCGGTCGTGATCGACCTGTTCAACCGTGAAGTGATTGGCTGGTCGATCAAATAACGAATGACGACCGACCTGGCGCTCGATGCGCTGTCGATGGCATGATTTCGCCGGCGGCCGGGACCTGGCGTGCTAATTCACTCCGATAGAGGTAGTCAGTACGCCAGCCAGGCTTACCAGGCCCGCCTGGCTGCCTACGGCATGCGCGGTTCGATGTCGCGCAAGGGTAACTGCTGGGACAATGCACCGACTGAGAGCTAATTCAACAGCCTCAAGAATGAGCGAGTGCATGGCATGAGCTACGCAACCCGACACGAGGCCACGAGCGATCTGTTCCAATACATCGCCGTGTTCTACAACCGGAGCCGCCGCCACTCCAGCTTGGGATATCTGTCGCCGACCACGTTCTTGCAGAACTGGATCGAACGGCAGGATCAGCAAGAAATGGCAGCATGAGGACGGCAAGTTGGAAGGCGGAAAATGTAGCGCACCTCAGTGCGTGATGGTTGTCATCGACGGACGGCAAGTGCGTTTCCGGAAACACCTCATGAACGTCTTCCCTCCCCTCTGTCTGGCTAGGCCTGCCTGTGATGGGGTGCGGCGATGAGCGCGGTCCTGTTCGAGGCGCATCTGCGCGCTCATCTGGAGGCGTTACCGGAAATTGACGGGTTCGTAATTGGGGGTGGCTTCACGCCTTGTCCCATGGGGAGCTTGAAGAGTTGATCGAGCGGTTGGAGGTGATGCTGTCCGACGAGGACGCGGAGCTTGAGAACGATCTGGTGCTCGATCTGCTGCTGGCGACGAACCTTGGGCATGCAGCCGAGTGGGGCGGGCACACCCTGTCTGGTCTGGATGAGATCGAGGGGGCAATGCTGGGCCTAGAGCATGCGGCGCACCTTGTCGCGGTCGAACGGGCTGGGCTGCTCGAGGTAGAGGGGCCGGTGTCCATGAGCGAAGAGGAGCGTCCGAGTCTTTCGCTGACACAGCGCGGCGTGGAGCGTCTGGTGGTGCGGCGGCGGATGTCAGACGCGGACATCGGCGGATCGGGTACGGAGCGCGTCCTGAATTGACGCGGGGCGCTGAGGGGCGACCGGGGCCAGGAAGGCGACTCAGGTTAGCGCCTCGCACCTTCACCCCTCTGTCTGACTAGGAAATCTCAAGGGCAGGACTAAGCTCGGCAGGGTCGTACCTAATTGCCCTACCAAGCTGTACATGTGGGACGCCTACGAGCCGCCCAGATCGGTCGTTCCGCAGGGTATGAACAGGAAGATTTAACCACTGTGCAGCCTCCGATTCAGTTAGAAGAGGCTCAAACTCCACACCTAGGCTAGATGACTATACCCCTGCTCACCTCGTTGCCAGTGTCCCTTGGGACACTGGTGGGACAGCAAAAAACTAGACGACGAGGTATAGCAAGATGCAAGCAGGGAAGGCACTACGAAGCGCAGACGAAAAAAAACCGCCTAAGCAGCGGTTTTTTAACGCTTTTCCCTTGTTGGCGGAGACGGAGGGATTCGAACCCTCGATACCGTTTTTGACGGTATGCTCCCTTAGCAGGGGAGTGCCTTCGACCTCTCGGCCACGTCTCCATCAGGAAGGCGCGATAATAGCGAGTTCGCGCAGTCCGGTCAAACAGTATTCACTGGCTTTATCAGACTCTGGTGATCGAACCCGGAGCGACCATTTCCACTTATTCGTCGAAGGCGTGGCCGCCGCGCTCAGGCAAGCCTGGGGCGCCACCGGCGACCACGACTTCGCAGTCGCGGCCCCTCCTTTGCAGGCAGCTCGACTGCCTTCTTGCCAGACGCTCCTGGCCCTGCGATCGCCCCCTTCCGCCCCGCCGCCACGGTACTGAACTATCAGTGCCATTGTCGTATCCAACGACGTGTGGATAAGGCTCGAGATTCTGACGAAGGCGGAGTGTTAGCCCCGCCTTTCACGCCGAACCCAACAAATGCGTCTCATACAACTTCTAACGCAAAAATGCGAAATTTGCCATTGTATGTGGAGCGAATAGTGATTTATACTTTTCGTAGGCTATAACTTTAGTCGTAGAAGCCCGCATATAAAATCGATTCGGAGTCATGCAAAATTCATGCGCTCCACACTCAACCGAGGAACAACAGATGAAAGCCACTGACAGCTTTGACGTTCGCGAAATCCGCCGCAAGCTTGGCCTGAACCAGTCCCAGTTCTGGTCGAAGATCGGCGTCACCCAGAGCGGCGGCTCCCGCTACGAGAGCGGTCGCAACATCCCCCGCCCGGTCCAGGCCCTGCTGCGTCTGGTACACATCGAGCAGATCGACATCAACAAGGTCAAGCGTGATGACGTCGACGTCGCCGAGTACCTGAAGACGACCAACCCGGAGCTCTACAAGACCCTCAAGAAGGAAGCGCGCGCAAAGAAGAAGGACCGCTGAGCGCGATGCCGTCCGGCAATCAGGGGCTGACGCGAACCGTCAGCCCTTTTTTTTCGATCTGGCTGGCAATGGCCTGCAGTTCGTCCGCTGTCAGTGGCGACAGATGCGCGGCCTCGGGCTGCATCGACTGCCGCGCGATGCCGTAGAGCAGCACCCCCTGCAGCTTCGACACGCCGGCCTGCTCCAGCAGCCCCAAGTAGGCGCCGATCTCTGCCTCCGACGGCACGGCCCCGTCCCAGCGGAACATGCAGGTCTGCACCCAGGTGGCACAGAGCGCCGCACAGCGCGCCAGATTGCGCGCCACCGAATCGGGCTCGAGTTGCACGCCGTTGATGCGCGCCATCGCCTCCGGCGTTCCCGCGTCCACCTTGAACCACACTTCCCCGCCCGCCTCGCCGAGCCGCCTTATGCCCGCCTGCACCCGCGCCTGTGCCAACAGGCTGCCGTTGGTGATCAAGCGCACGGGAACGGTCTCGGCCAGCCCGAACTCGGTGCACAGGCGCACCACCAGCTCGACCGCCTCCGGGAAGACCGCGGCGCTGGTCGGTTCGCCGTTCCCGGAGAACGCGACGTCCCTGATCACGCGCGCTTCTTCCGGCACGAAACGCTGCATCCAGTCTCCATGGACCAGATCGGCCAGGAAGCCGCGCAACTCGTCCTCCAGACGAACGAGGTCGATTTCGGGCGCCTTGCCCCGAACGAGCCCGGGCACCTGGCAGTAGGCGCAATGCCAGTTGCAGGCATTGTTCGGATTGAGGTTGATGCCGACCGACACGCCGCCTGCACGCCGCGACAGCACCGGATAGACATAGGTCAGCCCGGCAAGGTCACGGTCGTGGTTGCGGACGCTCAGGCTGCGCGGAGGGGTCTTGGAGGAAGAAGGGGAAATCATCGTCTGCTCAATCACTTGCGGAATATACGGAAAGGCCGGAGCACACGTGCGATGCTATAATCCGCGCCCTTTTCCAGAGGTCAGCCATGCGCATCACCCGCCGTCTCGAATTCGATGCCGGACACCGGATCCCCGATCACGCCAGCCAGTGCCGCCACCTGCACGGCCACCGCTACGCCATCGAGGTGACGCTGTCGGGCGAGATCATCAAGGCCGACGGCCTGCCGGTCAATGGCATGGTGATGGACTTTGCCGACGTCAAGCGCATCGCCAACGAATGCGTGGTCGAGCGCTGGGATCATGCCTTTCTCGTGTATCGCGGCGACACTCAGATCATGAGCCTGCTGTCGGCGATCCCCGATCACAAGACGGTGGTCCTCGACGTCGTGCCCACCGCCGAGAACCTCGCCGCCGAGGCCTTCCGCATCCTTGACCCGGCCTATCGCGACACCTACGGCAATCATCTGCGCCTGGAGCGCGTGCGTCTCTACGAGACGCCGAACTGCTGGGCCGACGCCGTTCGGGCCTGAACACCGTCGCGGGGCGCGATCAGGCGCCCGTATCGCGGCCTCAATCCCGCAGCGAAGGCCATGCCGGCAGCTTCCAGCCGAACACGACCGCCAGCAGGCGCGAACCCGTGGCAGTGCAGATGCCGGCGATCATCGACACATGCGGCGCCGCACCCAGTGCGTGCAGCCCGAGCAGCACGACGCAGCCGACGACGGCGCACAGGGTGTAGGGCCGATGGTCCTGATAGACCTTGGGAATCTCGTTGCACAGCACGTCGCGCGAGACCCCACCAAACACCGCGGTGATCGCGCCCATGAGCACGGACACGAGCGGGGGCATCCCCGCCGCCGATGCAATCGTGGCGCCCGAAATGGCGAACAGACCGAGACCGCAGGCGTCAGCGAACTCCATCGCATTCTCGGTGATGCGATGGCGAACGGTCCTCAGCCACAGGGGTGCGGTCAGCGCCAGCGCCAGCACGATCCACACGTACTCCTGATTCTGGATCCAGAACAAGGGCCGGCGATCGAGCAGGACGTCGCGCACCGTACCGCCGCCGAACGCGCTGACAAAGGCGACCGAAAACACGCCGACGATGTCCATCCGCTTCCTGATCGCCTCGAGGAGCCCGGACATGGCGAACGCGATCGTGCCGCCGACTTCGATCACCAACAGAATCGTTTCGAACTTCATCTATTCAGAACCGGAAAACCAAGCATGCCGCCGCACCTGAGGGCCGCGCGGCAACCGAAAAGCAAATGGCGGCCCCCAGGGCCGCCGCCAGAAAAAACAAAAAACACGCTCCGCACCGCGAAGCGTGCCAATCCTGTCCCCGCCGAGCTTACTTAAGGTAGTGCTGCACCAGCGCCACCCAGTATGCCGCCCCGACAGGCAGGTTGCGATCATCGAAATCGTACATCGGGTGGTGCACCATCGGCGTGTCGCCGTTGCCGATGAAGCAGTAGCTACCCGGCTTGTGCTGCGCATAGTACGCGAAGTCCTCGCTGCCCATGAACGTGGGGCCGGGCATCACCACCTGGTCGTCGCCCAGCAGGGCGCGCGCGACATCGGCACATTCGGCGGTCTGCACGGGATCATTGACAAGCACCGCGCCCGGAGGGCCTTCGACGATTTCGTGACCGACGCCGAACGATGCGGCCTGCGCAGCGGTAATCGCCCGCACCTTGTCGAGCACCAGCTTTCGCGTTTCCGGCGCGCTGCTGCGGATGCTC
The DNA here is from genome assembly GCF_000310165.2 of Thauera sp. 63. Lineage (NCBI taxonomy): Bacteria > Pseudomonadati > Pseudomonadota > Betaproteobacteria > Rhodocyclales > Zoogloeaceae > Thauera > Thauera sp. 63. The sequence goes on along the minus strand of NZ_AMXC01000004.1, from coordinate 21,923 downwards.
AGACGCAAGGTGGCGGTCTGGGGAATCACGTTGCCCGCGTCGCCCGCCAGGAAGGCGCCGACCGTCACCACCGCGGAGTCCTTGGCGCCAACGTTGCGCGACACGATCGTCTGCAGCGCCATGACCAGGGAAGCCCCCGCCACCACCGGGTCGATGCTCTTCTCCGGCATCGAGCCGTGACTCCCCTTGCCGGCGAGGACGATCTCCCAGTTGTCTACCGCGGCCATCACCGGCCCGGCGGTGAAATAGAGCTTGCCGCGCTCCAGCGTTGGCATGTTGTGCATGCCGAACACCGCGTCCATCGGGAAACGCTCGAACAGACCGTCCTTGATCATAGCCACGGCGCCGCCCATGATCTCCTCGGCCGGCTGGAAGATCAGATTGACCGTGCCACTGAAGGCACGCGTGCGTGCGAGGTAGTGCGCCGCGCCGAGCAGCATCGCGCTGTGGCCGTCGTGACCGCAGGTGTGGGACTTGCTTGGGATGATGCTCTTGTGGCCGCCTTCGATCATTTCCTGCACGGCCAGCGCGTCGGTGTCGGCCCGCAGACCGATGGACTTCTTGCCGTCGCCGCAGCTCATCCGCGCAACCAGCCCGGTCTTGCCGATGTTCTCGGTCACTTCATAGCCCCAGCCGCGCAGCAGGTCGGCAATGTAGCGGGCGGTGTTGTGTTCCTCGAACGCCACTTCGGGGTGTTGGTGCATGTGGTGCCGCCAGGCCTTCATCTGTTCCTGCTCGGCGGTCAGTGCATTCAAAAGCGTGCTCATGATGACTCCTGATCGAAATCTGAAATCCTGCAAGGTGATACCCGGGCGTCACTGGCTTGGGCGATCGGCCCGGGTAGGCTCTGCGCGCGGCACCGTCGCGAACACGGGGCGCACAGAACGGTGTGTCGTGTGCCGCGTCAGGCTTTCTTGGCGCGGGCCTTCGGCACGGTGAGCATGATCGACAGGATCGCCACCACCACCATGAAGACGTTGAACATCAGGGCGATGATCGCGGCCTCGCGCACCGCCAGGTTGTCCTGACGGCCCTGGAAGGTGGTCACGCCTTCGAGCCAGGCAACACTCTCGGGGTTGGCGCTGAGCGCGGTGAAGATCGCGGCAGAGATCGCCACGCCGAAGGCCGCACCGAGCGACGAGGCCATCTTGTAGATCCCGGAACCCGAGCCCGACTGATCGGCCGGAAGGCTCGACAAGGCGGCGTCGGTGGAAGGGGTGGCGTAGAAGGCCAGGCCCACACCGAACAGGGCGTAGCCGATCATGGCCATGATCTTGTAGTCGCCGACCAGCAGATTGGCCGGGGACAGCAGCACGATCGCGAGACCGGTGATGAGGCAGCCCCAGATCATCGGACGGCGGGCACCGAAGCGCTGCAGCAGCTTCTCGCCGACGCGGATGAAGGCGATGATCGCAATCGCATAGCCGAGCGTGAGCGTGCCGGCTTGCTGGGCGCTCATGTCGCCGCCGAGCTGTACCAGTTGCAGCGAAACCAGCAGGGTGCCGGCGACGCCGTTGAGCAAGAAGTTGGAAATCGTGGCGCCGGTGTAGGTCGGGTTGCGGAACAGCTTGAAATCGACGAAGGGCTGGCCGATCGAGCTCTCGATGCGGAAGAACATCGCACCAAAGACGATCACGGCGGCGATCAGGCCCAGGCTCATCGGGCTGGTCCAGCCCATCTTGTTACCCTGGGTGACGAGGATCTGCAGGGCCACCATGGCGATCATGAAGGTCAGCACGCCCGCCAGGTCGAACTTGTAGCTGCCCCGGGTTTCGGCCTTGCTCTCCGGCGTACCCTTGAGCATCAGCAGACCGATCACGGACACGACGATCGAGGCGAAGAAGATGTAGCGCCAGCCGAAATTCTGCGTGACCAAGCCGCCGAACAGCGAACAGACGCCCGAACCACCCCACGAGCCGATCGACCAGAGACTTACCGCGCGCTGGCGTGCCGGGCCATCCCAGTACGCCTTCACCAGGGCGAGACTGGCAGGCATGATGCATGCGGCGGAGACGCCCTGCAGCGCACGCCCGACTAGCAGGAAGGCGGTCGCCAGACTGCCCTCGGGCGCAATGGCGATCAGCAGCGAGCCGACGATATTGAGGTAGAAGCCGATGCGGACGATCTTCAGCCGGCCGACGCGGTCGGCCAGGCCGCCCATGACCACGATGAAGATGCCGGAGAACAGGGCGGTGATAGCGACCGCAATGTTCATCATGCTGGCATCCAGACCCAGGTCGCGCTGCATGTCCGGCGCAATGTTGAGGGTGGTCTGGGCAAAGAGCCAGAAGGCGATGACGCCCAGAATGATGCCGTAAAGTAATTTGTCAGTACCCTGGTAGGTGGTACTGGAGGCCGTACCCGCAATAGCTGTCATGGCAATCTCCTGAAGGAAGCGGGTTGAACAATGTCTACGCCCTCATCCTAGAGATTCCCCTACAGAAAATAAGGCATTGCGTTTTCCGTGGTGACGACCATCCGGAATCACCCCAGACGGACGTGCGAATCAGTTGAAACCGCGCCCGGAAGGCGATACGTTGCGCCAGCAAGACGCCAACACGGACACGGGGCGGCCCCATGAAAGACCATCAACTTCGAGCACTGGTACATGTGGCGGAATCCAGCTCGATCCGTGCTGCCGCGCGGGAGATGAACCTGAGCCAGAGCGCCCTCACCAAGGCCTTGCGCGAGCTTGAGGAAGATGTCGGCGCACCGCTCCTGACCCGCAGCTACAAGGGCATCGAATTCACCGCCGCCGGTTCGGTGCTGCTCAGCCGCGCCCGGCTGGCCCTGTCGATCCTGGACAAGGCGGTGGAGGAAGTGCGCCAGCTGCATGGCGGCCCCGGGTCACGGGTGGTCATTGCCGTCACGCCCATGGTCGGGGCACTGGTGCTGCCACGGGTACTGCGCGAATACGAGCGCTTGCGGCCCGACACCGAGGTGCATCTCACCGAAGGGCTGCTGACCCAGGTGTTGCCCGATCTGATCGAGGGCAGACTCGACTTTGCGATTGCCGTCGCCGACCCTGCGGACCTGCCCTACGAGATCGCCTTTGAACCGCTGGGCCCCGCCGAAGCCGTGCTCGCCGGGCGCGTCGGCCACCCGCTGGCTGCTGCAAGGACCTGGGCCGAGCTGAGCGACGCGAAATGGGTGATCAACCTGAGTCCGGGCAGTCTCGGGCATGCCCTGCTCGCCTGGGTGAAGCTGCAGGGACTCGCCCCACCCCGGAACATGATCCGCTGCGCCTCGACAATGCTGATGCTCGAACTGATGCAGCGCACCGACTGCATCGGCATCGGTCCAGCCAAGCTGTTCGAGGACCGCCTCGTCGGTCACGGCATCGAGCGCATCAACGTCACACCCCTGCCGCCGCCGATGAGCTTCGGCCTGCTGCGGCTGCGTGGCGTGCCGCTGTCGAGTGCAGCGAAGCCCATGGCGACACTGTTCTCGCGCTACCTCGCGCCGTGACCCGGAACAGGCCCTGACGCCTGCGACGGCCGCGTCAGACGGCGTAGCGGCGCAGGCGCTGAGAAAACTCCTGCAACTGCTGGATGCCGCTCTGCTCTGCACGTGCGATCCAGTCGTGCAACTGGGCCAGCAATTGCTCGCGCGTCGCGTTCGAACGCGCCCAGATCGCCGCCAGCTCCTCGCGCATGGTCATCACGGTGCTCAGCGCTGCGCTCTCCTTGAGCACCACCTGCAACTGCTGCCGCTGCTCCTCGGCCAGACCACGGTCCTCGCCAGAGAGCACCCAGCGCTTCAGCGCACGGGCATCGAAGCGTACGCCGTGCGTGGATTTCAGGCGCTCGATCTCGTCGGCGCAGACGCGCTTCAGCGAGCGCATGTAGCGCGTCATCACGTCGTAGCGGTGGGTTACGATCGCCTGCAGGGTGTCGAAATCGGGCACGTGCTTGGCCTCGCCGAAGCGCGGCGTCGGAATCACCTTCTTCGCCTTCGCCAGCCCCAGCAGCTCGAGGATGCGGATGTACATCCAGCCGATGTCGAACTCGTACCACTTGGACGACAGCTTGGCCGAGGTGGCGAAGCTGTGATGATTGTTGTGCAGTTCCTCGCCGCCGATGAGGATGCCCCACGGCGAGACGTTGCGCGACGCGTCCACGCAGTCGTAGTTGCGATAACCCCAGTAGTGCCCGATGCCATTGATGACGCCGGCTGCCCAGAACGGGATCCACACCATCTGCACCGCCCAGATCGTCAGGCCCACCGCACCGAAGGCGATCAGGTCGATGATGAGCATGATCGACACACCCAGCACCGAGCGTCGATAGACATTGCGCTCCAGCCAGTCGTCCGGCGTGCCATGGCCGTAGCGCTGCAGCGTCTCCTGGTTCTTCGCCTCGGCGCGGTAGAGCTCGGCGCCTTCCCACAGCACCTTGCGGATGCCGCGCGTCTGCGGGCTGTGCGGATCCTCGGGCGTTTCGCACTTGGCGTGGTGCTTGCGGTGGATGGCCGCCCACTCCTTGGTGACCATGCCGGTGGTCAGCCACAGCCAGAAGCGGAAGAAGTGACTCGGGATGGGATGCAGTTCCAGTGCCCGATGTGCCTGATGTCGATGCAGGAAGATCGTCACCGAGGCGATGGTGATGTGGGTCAGGACCAGGGCCACGACGACGTAGCCCCACCAGGGAAGATCGAACAACCCGGTATACATGCGGATGAATATCCTTGAAAAACAGTGAGCTCGGCGATTCTACGTGAAGCGCGGAACGCCAGGCCGAGGGATTTCCCTTGTGCCGGCTGGCGATACCGCAAGGTCCAGTCGTCGCCTGGCGAGACGGTTTGCGGCAGTCGAACTCAGACCTGCCCGGGCGCCGCGCGTTCCGCAGCGGCCGATTCACGGCCTGAGCGGCAATGCGCTCACCGCGACTGCATCGCGACGGTGCTGCAGCCAGTTCTCGCGATACGCGCGTGCGACCTCGCAATGGTCGCGCAGGATCAGCACGTTCTCCGAGTTCCGGTTCTGTGCCGACCAGGTGAAGTTGAACGAACCCGTGACCACGGCGCAGCCCGGTCCGTCCGCATCGACGATCAGCACCTTGTTGTGGGCCGCGTTGTACTTGGTCTCCAGCGCCACCGGCACGCCCGCCGCCAGCAGGCGCGGCAGGGCATTGCCCTTCTCGCGCCGGTTCATGCGCTCGTCCGCCAGCACCTGCACGTCGACGCCGCGCCGATGCGCCTTGACCATCGCATCGGCGATGCGGCGGTTGGTGAAGGCATAGGCCTGCACGTGCAGGCTGCGCCGTGCCTGGCCGATCACGCCGACGAGCAGCGACTCGACATCGTCGCGCGGCGTGAAGGCAACCTCGACCTGCCCCCGGCCGGCGAAGCGTTGCGAGGCCTCGAGCGGCCAGGCCGCCGGCAGGGCCGCACACAGCGCGGCAATCAATGCAATCCGCCGCAGCCTGCCCCGGCTGCAGCGATCAGGCACCGGCAACCCGCTCCATCACCGCTGCGAAGAAGCCGTCCGTATCGTGGACATGAGGCAGCAGGCGCAGGCGCTCACCAGTCGCGAGCGTCACGCCCTGCTTGTCCAGCACCTCTTGCGCCGACACCGGGCGGAACGCCGGATGGGCGGCGAGGAAGGCATCGACCACCGCATCGTTTTCCTCCGCGAGCAGGCTGCAGGTCGCATACACGAGGCGACCGCCGGGACGCACGAGGCGCGCCGCGGCAGCGAGGATCGCACCCTGCTTGGCGACCATTTCATCGACCGCGGCGGGCGACTGGCGCCACTTCAGGTCCGGGTTGCGGCGCAGCGTGCCGAGGCCGGTGCACGGCGCATCGACCAGCACGCGGTCGGCCTTGCCGGCGAGGCGCTTCACCTTCGCGTCGTTCTCGTGCGCGATCAGCACCGGATGCACGTTCGACAGGCCGGCGCGTGCCATGCGCGGCTTGAGCTTGGCCAGGCGCTTCTCCGACACGTCGAAGGCGTACAGGCGGCCCGTCGAGCGCATCATCGCGCCCAGCTGCAGCGTCTTGCCGCCAGCGCCGGCGCAGAAATCCACCACCAGTTCGCCGCGCTTGGGCTGCACCAGCAGGCCGAGCAGCTGGCTACCCTCGTCCTGCACTTCGAAACTGCCGTCGAGGAAGAGCGGATGCTTCTGCAGCGCCGGCTTGCCCGCCAGGCGCACCGCCTGCGGTGACAGCGCGCCCGGCTCGGCCCCGATGAGATCCTCGCGCAGGCGCGCAAGCAGCGTGTCGCGGTCGATCTTGAGCACGTTGGCGCGCAGGTCGAGCGGCGCAGGCCGGTTGAGCCCCTGCGCCAGCGCCAGCACGCCCTCCTCGTCGAAACTGCGCAGCAGGCGCTCGGCCAGCCAGTCGGGCAGGTCGGCGCGCTCAGCCAGCGTCGCCTCGCCCAGGCTCACGGCCTTGAGCTTCTCGATCCACTCGCGCTCGGTCGCCGAGGCCAGCCCTTCGAAGTTGCGCATCGGCCAGCCTTCGCCGCGGGCGAACCAGGCCAGCAGCAGCTCGCGCGGCGTCGCCTTGTCGCCCGCGAGACGGCGCAGCCAGCGCAGCCGGCGCAGCACCGCGTAGACCGTTTCGGCGATGAAGCCGCGGTCACGATGGCCCAGTTCGCGGTTGTCGCGGAAATGCCGCGACAGCACTGCATCGGCTGGAAACTCGAAGGCGAGCACGGTGCCGAGGGCCTGGGTGGCCTGGATGAACAGGGCGCGCGAGACAGCGCCTTCGGGGGTCTTCTCGGTCTTCTCGGTCTTTTTCATATCGGTGTCAGTTCCTGTAGAGATCGGCCATCGGCTCGACCTCTTCCTTCAATTCGATCTGTTCGGTGAGCGCAACGCCGCCCACCTCGTCGCCTTCGGCGTTCTTCGTCGGCTCGCCCGCTGGCGTCAGACGCAACTGGATGGCCTGCTGGTCGAGCACCTCGCCCTCATCATCCGCGATGCGGATGCGCACCGGCAGCATGCCGTAGCGGCTGGCCAGCCAGATGTCGATGGTCAGGCTGCCATCCTCGGCCTGTGCGCGCAGCCGCAGCGTATCGAGCCGGCCGATGGGCAGGCGCAGCCCTTCCGGCCCCACCACCTCGAGCAAGGCCGGCTTGGCGCTCTTGTTGGTCAGCACCGTCAGCGTCGCCGGCAGACCGCCGGCGCCGACGATGCCGACCTGATGCCACAGGCTCAGCACATCCTGGTCGCCCGGCAGGATGCGCGCCGTGCGCGGCTCCCGGTTGCCTCGGCGGATGGTCGCCTGGCCGACGGCCCAGTCGAAATCCACCACATCCGATGCACGGCCGCGTTGTTCCACGGTGAAGCGCAGGGGGCGCAGGCCGCGGTCGCCCACCTCGCCTTCGCTGCGCTGCGTGTAATGGAAGCTGCGCATCAGCGCCGCCACGCCGGTGGTCTTCAGCTCGACACGCATGTCGTAGCGCCGGGTATCGTGCGACCACTGATGGGTCGCCTGCCCGACCTCGAAGCCCTTGTCGCCCATCATCACCCGATAGACGATGCGCCCCTCGCGCGGCCAGCCGTCCGCATCCGCCACGTCGAAGGCCGCACCGGCCAAGGGATCGAGTTGCGGCACGGGCGGCACCAGCTCGGCCGGCGTGGGCAGATCGGCCCTCGTGGGCGCTGCCTCGACCGCGGGCGCGGCCAGCGCCACCTGCACGGGTTCGGACTGCACCCTGGTCGCAGGCGCCGGACGACTCGCCGGCTTCGGCGCGGGCCTGGCTGCGGGCCTGGACTCGGGCTTCGGTGCCGGCGCCACGGGCGGCGGCGCGCTGGGCGCGGGCGCCTCGGCAAGCGCCACCGGCGGCACAACCGGAGGTGGAGGGGGCACGATCAGGCGCGCCTGCATGAATGGCTCGGGCAACTCGGGCTCGACCGTCGGCGACACGCTCAGCTCGGCCCCGCCCAGCAGCGCGACATGCGCCACCAGCGAAATGCCAAGCGCGGCCAGGCCGTAACGGTCGATCACCGCGCCCGCTCCTCAATCCAGCGCAGGCACGGTAAAGCCCATGGCGTGGTCGCCTTCGCCCGCAAGGTGAACACGCCCCTGCCCGTCCACACTCAAGCGACCATCGACGAACCAGCGCACGGCCTGTGGATAGATGCGGTGCTCCTGCGCCAGCACGCGCGCCGCCAGGCGCGCCTCATCGTCGCCGGGCAACACCGGCACCACCGCCTGGACGATGATCGGGCCGCAGTCGAGCGTCGCCGTCACGAAATGCACGGTCGCGCCATGCACGCGCACGCCAGCCTCCAGCGCGCGGCGGTGGGTGTGCAGGCCGGGAAAGGACGGCAGCAGCGAGGGATGGATGTTGATCAGGCGGCCTTCGTAGCGCCGCACGAAATCGTCGGTCAGCACACGCATGAAGCCGGCGAGCACGACCAGGTCGGGCCGGTAGCCGTCGATGCATCCGGCCAGCGCCTGGTCGAAGGCGGCACGATCGGCATAGGCCTTGTGATCGACCACGGCGGTCTCGATGCCGCGCTCGGCGGCAAACGCCAGCCCGCTGGCGTCGGGACGGTTGCTGATCACCGCGGCGATGCGCGCACCGGGAATGGCGGCGTCGACAATGGCCTGCATGTTGCTGCCGCGGCCGGAAACGAGAATGACGATGGACTTCATCTGGAAAATTCGACTGAAACGCCCGGGCACATTCAGTACACGGGCAGAAAAACCGCGGTGGTCAGGTTCTGGACAACGCGCGTCACCGTGCGTTCGGTCTCGTCCTCGACCACGTCGGACAGCGCATCGAGCAGGCCGACGATGCGGCCGAACTCCCGCTCGAAGCTGAGGTTGGACGATTCGCCGAGCTCGTTCGACAGCAACAGCGGCTGTCCCTGCCCATCACGGGCCGACGCCAGCTTCCAGGCTGCGATCTCGACGTTGCGGGCCGCATTGTAGAGGTGCTGAGGCTCGAGATCATCCAGAAGGTAAAAAACTTCGCGATCGCCGAAGGCCGACTGGACCATGCTCCCCAGCCCGACGATCAGCGCCTGGACACGGTCGCCGCGGAATTCGGGGTGCAGGGCGACGTGCAGCGCGTCGAGATCGCGCCGGTTGCCGAGCGATTCGAAACGCCAGCGGTGCTGTTCGTCGAAGATGCGCGAGATCGCCGCTTCGGCACTCGGCGCACCGGCCTTGCGCCATTCACGCGGATTGCGCTTGTAGAGCTTGTCGGCCAGGCGGCGCAGGCTGGCGAAGATGTGCTGCTGGTGCGTCTCGGCCACACGGTTGATGTCCGTCTTGATCAGCTGCCGCGGATCGAAACCCCGCTCGCGCGTCGCATTCGGCGCCGTGCCGGGGGCGGAGCAGCCGGCCAGCGCCACGCTGGTTGCCACGACCAGCCCGGCGCACCGCCACGCCAGGGCGTGGCGATCGACCTTCGACGCGAGTGAAGTCTTGCCCATGCGCATCATCCCCGCGGGTGCTGTGCCCGCATCATACCGGAAGCCCCCCGCCGCAAACGCAACAGGCCCGCAACGTATAATCGCGCCCTTCCCGACCGCTGCCTGCCGCCCATGTCCGTCATTCATCGCCTGTCCGACCTGCTGGTCAACCAGATCGCCGCCGGCGAGGTCGTCGAGCGCCCGGCCTCGGTACTCAAGGAAGTGCTGGAGAACGCGGTCGACGCCGGCTCGCGCGCCATCGAGGTGCAACTGGAGCAAGGCGGCGTGCGCCGCATCCGCGTCGCGGACGACGGCTGCGGCATCGAGCGCGACGACCTCGCGCTGGCGCTCGAACGCCACGCGACGAGCAAGATCGCCACGCTCGACGACCTCGAGCACGTTGGCACGATGGGTTTTCGCGGCGAGGCGCTGGCCGCCATCGCGGCGGTCGCGCGCACCTCGATCACCAGCCGCGCCGCCGGCGCCAGCCACGCCTGGCGCATCGACGGCAGCGACCGCAGCCTGGCACCGGCGGCACTGGACCAGGGCACGGTGGTCGACGTCGCCGACCTGTACTACAACACCCCGGCGCGGCGCAAGTTCCTCAAGACCGAAGGCACGGAGTACGCCCACTGCGACGACATGTTCCGCCGCGTGGCGCTGGCCCGCCCCGACATCGGCCTGCAGCTCTCGCACAACGGCCGCGTCATCCACCGCCTGCCGCCAGGCAGCCCGGCGGCGCGGGTCGCGGCCCTGATGGGCGACGACTTCCTGCAGCATGCGCGCGAGGTCTCGGCCGAGGGCGGCGTGCTGCGCCTCACCGGCTTCGCCTCGCTGCCGGCCTACTCGCGCGCCAGCCGGGATGCGCAGTTCTTCTTCGTCAATGGCCGCTTCGTGCGCGACAAGCTGCTGACCCATGCGGTGCGCGAGGCCTACACCGACATCCTGCATGGCAGCCGCCATCCGGCCTACGTGCTGTTCCTCGAGCTCGATCCGGCCGGCGTGGATGTGAACGTGCATCCGGCCAAGATCGAGGTGCGCTTCCGCGAGTCGCGCGCCGTGCACCAGTTCGTCTATCACGCCCTCAAGCGCGTGCTGGCCGAATCGGGCGCCGGGCGCATCGAGGCCGAACCCGCCGCCGCCCAACCCGCGGCAGGCGCGGGCTTCGGCATCGCCGCCAACACCGCCCGCTACCCCCTTGCCGGCGGGCACCCGAACGCGATGTCGCCCACCCCTCCCGGCACGCGCACCTGGGCTGGCATGCCCCCGCAGCAGGGCCAGCTCGCCATGGACTCGGCCAGCCGCGCCTACCTGGACTTTGCCGCCGGCGCGCAGGCTCCGCTCACCGGCGCCGCCCCCCCGATGGCCGCTGCCCGGCCGCTACCCGATGGCGACGGGGCACCGCCGCTCGGCTTCGCCCTTGCGCAACTGCACGGCGTCTACATCCTGGCGCAGAACCGTGCGGGTCTCGTGCTGGTGGACATGCACGCCGCGCACGAGCGCATCCTGTACGAGAAGCTCAAGACCGTGCTCGACGGCCGGCCTGCGGTGCAGCGCCTGCTGATCCCCGCGGTGTTTTCCGTCGGCCCCAAGGACATGGCGGCCGCAGAAGAATGTGCCGACGTGCTCGCCGGCATGGGCTTCGACGTGAGCGCGGCGGGGCCGGAGGAACTGGCGGTGCGCAGCGTGCCGGCCCTGCTTGCCAGCGCGCCGGTGGCCGAGCTGATGCGCAAGCTGCTCGAGGAACTGCGCGAATTCCCGGCGTCCGACGTGGTCACCGCGCGCCGCAACGAACTGCTCGCCACCATGGCCTGCCATGGCGCCGTGCGCGCCAACCGTCAGCTGACCCTTCCCGAAATGAACGCGCTGCTGCGCGACATGGAAGCCACCGAGCGCGCCGACCAGTGCAACCACGGCCGCCCGACCTGGACGCAGCTCACGATGGCCGACCTCGACCGCTTCTTCATGCGCGGCCAGTGATCTCGCCGCGCAGCCCGGGTCAGAGCTTGTAGATCAAGGCCCCGAGCACAACCAGCCCCACCGTTGCCCAGCCGAGGCGGTCCACGTAGATGCGCAGCATGCCCTCCATGCGCGCGCCGCCCCAGGCCATCAGGCCGGCGACGAGAAAGAAGCGCGCGCCGCGCCCGACGAAGGACGCGAGGGTGAACGGCAGCAGCGCCATCGACGCCACACCGGCCGCAATCGTGAAAACCTTGTAGGGGATCGGCGAGAAGCCGGCGATGAAGATCGCCCAGAAGCCCCAGGCGTCGAACCACGCCACCGCCTGTTCGTAGGCGCCCCAGTAGTTCGAGCCACGCAGCCAGGGCTCGATCGCGTCGAAGGCGAAATAGCCGATCAGGTAGCCGAACAGGCCGCCCGCCACCGAGGTCAGCGTCGTCAACAGCGCGAACCACCACGCCCGTCGCGGATTCGCCAGGCTCATCGGCGCCAGCATCACATCGGGTGGAATCGGAAAGAACGAGGACTCGGCGAAACTCATCCCGCCCAGAAACCAGGGCGCGCGCGGATGGCGCGACCAGCGCATTGCGCGCTCGTACAGCGGAGAGAAGATCTTCACGTCAGGGGTTTCCTGCAACATTCGAAATCGCGCCCCATCGGCGCGAGGGCGCAATGATACCCGTGCAGCCCGGCCTGCGATGCATTCCCTGCCTACATGCGAAACGGGTTGCGCAATGCCTGCGTAGTGCCCAGAATCGAGCGCTCGAGCCAATCGCCCGCTTTTTCGGGGCACTGCCGCGCCAGCCGCCATGCCGATCCGCCTCTTCAAGCCCTTTTCCCTACGACTGGTCCTGATCGTTCCCTACGTGGTGCTCGTCATCGGCCTGGCGATCGCCATCGGCATGCTGTCCTACTCGGCGGGCAGCCAGGCCGTCGCGACGGTATCCTCACACCTGCTGCTGGAGACCGTCGGGCGCATCGCGCAGGCGGTCGACCGCCACATCGTCGGCTCGAGCGCCGTCCTCGAAACGGCCTTCCCGACCGGCGTGCCGGCCCCCCCGTCCCTCGAATCCGACTTCCATGAGATCCGCAGCCGGTTCTGGGTCGCCACCACGCTGCACACCGACCCGAACAACTACGTCTATTTCGGCAACGAAGCCGGCCAGGGTCTCGGACTGTTCAGGCATACCGCCGACGAGGTCGAGTTGCGCATGAAGCTACGACCGGACGAGCACCGGGCGATCTACACCTTCACCGGCATCGACGGCCCGCTGCAGTTCCAGCGTCGCGAGGCCAATCTGTTCGACCCGCGCACGCGCCCCTGGTACGCCGACGGCAAGCGCAACAACGGCCACACCTGGACCTCGGTCTACATCGACTTCGGCACCCGCCAGCTCGTGGCCACGCGCGCGCGCCAGGTCCACACGGCCGCAGGCACCTTCGATGGCGTCGTCGCCACCGACGTCTCGCTGAAGGCCCTCAACGACTTCGTCGGACGCCTGAAGGTGTCCCCGAATGGCGTCGCCTTCATCATCGAACCGGACGGCAACCTCATCGCCTCGTCGGCCAGCCGCAACGTCGTCACCCTACCCGACGGCAGCAGCGGTCGCCTCAACGCCGGCCGCAGCGACCATGCCCTGCTAAAGGCCGCCTACGACACCGTGCAGGGGCGCATCGCCGCCCGCGACGACAAGGATCTGCCGCGGGTCTTCGACTTCCATGCGGCCGACGGCAGCCTCGTGCACGCGGCGTTCGACCGCATCCGCGACGAGGCCGGGCTCGACTGGGTCATGGTGGTCGCGATGCCCGCCAGCGACTTCCTCGGCGGCGTGCGCGAGAACGTCAGCCGCACCATCGTCCTTGCGACGCTGGCCGTGCTGTTCGCGATCTTCATCGGGCTCAGCATCCTGAGCTGGGTGTCGGACGACCTGCGCCGCCTGTCCGAGGCCGCCCGGCGCGTGGGCGACGGCGAACTCGACGCACCGGTCGGCATCGAGCGTCGCGACGAGATCGGCGCACTGGCCCGCAGCTTCGAGACCATGCAGAACCGGCTGCGCACCGACCGCCTGACCGGACTCGCCAACCGCGAGGCATTCATGGACCAGTTGCGCCGCCGCCTCGAGGCCGCACGCACGGATCGCCGCAAGCACGGCCTGGGCGTGCTGTTCATCGACCTCAACGGCTTCAAGGCGATCAATGACACCTACGGCCACGACGCCGGCGACCGCGCCTTGCAGGAGATCGGCCGGCGCCTGTCGCGCCAGGTGCGCGAAAACGATCTCGTCGCCCGCTACGCCGGGGACGAGTTCGTCATCCTCCTCGACCCGGTGGACGATCGCAGCGACCTGATGACCGTACGCAGCCACATCGAGCAAAGCCTGCGCGCGCCCCTGGAATCCATCGGCAGCCCCCAAAGTCCGGTGACGAGCGGCGGCGCGGTGGGCGCAGCCCTGTTCCCCGAGGACGGCGACGAGGCCGAGGGGCTGCTGAAGAACGCCGACCGTGCCATGTATGCGGACAAACATCATGGCAGCGGACAAGCTTGACGACCATACGCACCCTGGTTTGCTGCACGCCCGACAGTGCTCATGCGTCGGATGGACGGCTCACGGCACCTTGCGGATTCGCACGAACACCGGAAAGCGTGGCAATCCGCCGCCGGTGAGTTCGCGGTAGCGATAGGTCACCTCACTGCCGAACGGGGGCGGAGCACGCCGGTCCGCATCGCTCAGGCCGGAGCCGATACGAAAGCGCCGGCCGTCCGGCGTCTCCACCTCGAGCGCGCCCACCATGCCTGCGTACTTGCCGCGCCCGGGCAGATGCCCGACGACGCGGGCTTCTGCATCGAGGAAGGGTGTCAGCTTGAGCAAGGCCTCGCTGCGACCGTTCTCCCAGGGCGCATCGGCACGGTGCAGCATCAGCCCTTCGCCACCTGCCGCAAGGACCGCGTCGAGCGTTGCCGCGAGCGCGGCGGCATCGACCACGCGGAACTGCGGCACGACCTGCAGCCACGGCAGCCCGGCGCGCTCGACGATGCCGCGCAGGCGTGTCAGGCGTTCGTCGAAGCTCCCCGCGGCGCCCGGGGTATCGAACACCATGTAGCGCACCGAACGCCAGCCCGTCTCGTCCACCGCCTCGCGCCGCACGAGCCCCGACACGGCCTCGAAGCGTCCGCGCCCCAGCCACAGCTCGCCATCGAGCGGTACGTCAGGCAGGGCCGCGATGAACCAGCCCGGCGCCGGAATCGGCCGACCGCTGCGAAAACGCAGGCGCTGCCCGTCCCAGCAGGCGCGCACGCCGTCGAGCTTCTCACTGACCCAGTAAGCGGCCGGATCGAGCCCTTCGCGCCAGCGACCGGCGAGCATCGCAGCGGGCGGAACATCCTCGCTGGCGATGCCGCGACGCAGGGACAGGAGCCCTGCGCACAGGATGGCGCGCAACATGCGGCGACGCGCGGGAGAGCGTTGAAGGCGCTTCATTCAGGGCGTGTGCGGTGGCAACAGAGCGCGCATGGTAATCCATTTTGCATATCCGCATAGACTTCTGTGGCAGATCCGTCTGCCCGCCCCCGCCCCTTTCTGCACTGGAAAGCGGATAATCCGCGGCGCCTGCAATGAACACCCGAGCCGTGACCGACACCCTGCCCTCCCTGCCTCCCGCCCTGCTGCTGATGGGCCCCACCGCCAGCGGCAAGACCGCGTGCGCGCTGGCACTTGCCCGGGCGCTGCCGATCGAGATCATCAGCGTCGACTCCGCGCTCGTGTATCGCGACATGGACATCGGCACGGCCAAACCGAGCGCCGAGGAACGGGCGAGCTGCCCGCACCACCTGATCGACATCGTGTCGCCGGAAGAGGCCTACTCGGCGGCACGCTTTCGTGCCGATGCATCACGCCTGATGGCCGAGATCACCGCCCGCGGCCACATTCCGCTGCTGGCCGGCGGCACCATGCTGTACTTCAAGGCCCTGCGCGACGGGTTGTCGGACCTGCCGCCCGCCGACGCCGAGTTGCGTCGCGCCATCGACGAGGACGCCGCCGCGCGCGGCTGGCCGGCGCTGCACGCCGAACTCGCCCGGCTCGACCCCGACGCCGCCGCACGCCTCGAGCCCGCCGACGCCCAGCGCATCCAGCGCGCGCTCGAAATCGTGCGCTTCACCGGCCGGCCCCTGGCCGAGAGCTACGCCCGCAAGGAAGACGACGCACTGCCCTGCCGCCTGCTGCCGATCGCGATTGCGCCCGCCGATCGCGGCGTACTGCACGCGCGTATCGCCGAACGCTTCGACGCCATGCTGCACGCCGGCTTCATCGACGAAGTCCGCCAGTTGCGCCGCAACTACGGCCTGACACCGGACATGCCCTCGATGCGCTGTGTCGGCTACCGTCAGGCCTGGGAATACCTCGACGGCGACATCGGCTACGACGAACTGCGCTTCAAGGGCATTGCCGCCACGCGCCAGCTCGCCAAGCGCCAGCTCACCTGGCAACGGCAGTTCCGCGAGACCTGGCCGGGCTTCGTCGAACTCGACTGCCTGCGCCCCGATCTCGCCGACGCGGTCGGTCGCGCAGCGCTCAGCGTGCTGGGCCGATAGGCGCCCGCCCCTCTACACATCACCCGCAAGGAATCACGCACATGGACCAGCAGATCATCGACGACATCAACCAGTGGCTGGACGAAGTCGTCATCGGCCTCAACCTCTGTCCCTTCGCCGCCAAGCCGCGGCGCGAGAGGCGGGTACGCATCGCCATTAGCCATGCGACCGACGAGGAAACGCTGCTCAACGACCTGCAGGCCGAACTCGAGCGGCTGTCCGACACGCCGGTCGATGAGCTGGAAACAACCCTGCTGGCGATCCCCGACATGCTCGAGAACTTCGAGGACTACAACGACTTCCTCGACGCGGTCGACCTGTGGGTGGAGCAGTTCGGCTGGGAAGGCGAGCTGCAGGTGGCCAGCTTCCATCCGCAGTACCAGTTCGCCGACACCGAAGCCGATGAGCCGGGCAACCTGACCAACCGCTCACCGTGGCCGCTGCTGCACATCATCCGCGAGGAGAGCCTCGAACAGGCGATCGAACACTACCCGGACGTCGAGGGCATCCCCGAGCGCAACATCAAGCGCATGGAGGCGCTGACCGGGGATGAGAAGCGCAAGCTCTTCCCCTACCTGTTCGGCTGAATCGGGGGCCGGCGCGTTCAGGCGCCCGCGCCCTCCACCTTCACCGCCGGCTCGACCGCCTCGCGCTCCCGGCGGGCCAGCAGCGAATACACCGTCGGCACCACGAACAGCGTGAAGAAGGTCCCGAGCAGCAGGCCGCCCACGATCACCCAGCCGATCTGCTGCCGGCTCTCGGCGCCCGCGCCGGTGGCCAGCGCCAGCGGCACCGAGCCCAGCACCATGGCGCCGGTCGTCATCAGAATCGGCCGCAGGCGCAGCACCGAAGCCTCGATCACCGCCTCCAGCAGCTCGCGCCCCTGCTCGCGCAGCTGGTTGGCAAACTCCACGATCAGGATGCCGTGCTTGGTGATCAGGCCGACCAGTGTCACCAGGCCGATCTGGCTGTAGACGTTGAGGGTGCCGCCGGTCAGCCACAGGGCACCGAGCGCGCCGGTCATCGACAGCGGCACCGTCAGCATGATGATGAAGGGGTCGCGGAAGCTCTCGAACTGCGCCGCCAGCACCAGGTAGATGAAGGCCAGCGCCAGCACGAACACCAGCACCAGGCTTGCCGAGCTGGTACGGAACTCGCGCGACTGGCCGTCGTAGTCGGTCGCGTAGCCTGGGGGCAGGATGCGCGCCGCGGTCTGGTCCATCCACTGCAGGGCTTCGCCCAGCGCGTAGTTGGGCGCAAGGTTGGCCGAGATCGTCACGGAGCGGCGCTGGCCGAAGTGGTTCAGCTCGCGCGGCGCCACCGCCTCGCTCACCTTCACCACGTTGGCCAGCGGCACCATCTCGCCGTTGCGGGCGCGCACGAAGATGTCGCGGATGTCGCGCGGATCGGCCCGGCTGGCGGCGGCGACCTGCACGATCACGTCGTACTGCTCGGCGTCCTGCTTGTAGCGCGTGACCTGGCGGCCGCCGAGCATGGTCTCGAGCGTGCGGCCGATGACGTCGACCGGCACACCGAGGTCGGCCGCGCGGTCGCGATCGACCTCGACGGAGAGTTCCGGCAGGGTCAGCTTGAGGTCGGTGTCGGGCGAGATGAAGCCCGGGTTGTTGCGCATTTCCTCGAGGATCATCTCGGTGTAGCGCGCCAGTTCGTCGTAGGACTCCGAGGTCGACACCACGAAGCTCAATGGCCGCGAGCGCGGGCTCTGACCGAAGGCCGCCGGCATCACCGGGAAGGCGTTGACGCCCGGAATCGCCCTCAGCTTCGGCCCGAGCTCGCCCGCGATCTGCGCCGCGCCGCGCTCGCGCTCTGCCCAATCGGTGAAGCCGACGAAGGAGATCCCCTGCGACACCGTCGGGTTGCCGGCGATGACCAGATACCGGTCCACCTCGGGCAGGCTGGCATAGACTTCCTCGATCTCGCGCGCATAGCGCCCCATGTAGTCGATGGTTGCCCCTTCCGGGCCGCTGAAGATGCCGATCACGCGGCCGCGGTCCTCCTGCGGCGCAAGTTCGGTCTTCAACTGCCCCATCAGCAGCACCGACGACCCGGCCACGAGCGCGAACACCAGCATCACCAGCCAGCGTGCCTTGAGCGATGCGGCCAGCACGCCGCGGTAGCCCTCGGTCATCCAGTCCAGGAAGCGCTCGATGCCGTTGTAGATCGGGCCGTGCTTGGGCTCGTGGCGCAGCAGCTTCGAGCACATCATCGGCGACAGCGTCAGCGCCACGAAGCCGGACACGATCACCGCACCGGCCAGCGTCAGCGCGAACTCGGTGAACAGCTTGCCGGTGCGTCCAGTCATGAAGGCCACCGGCGCATACACTGCCGCCAGCGTGATCGTCATCGCCACCACCGCAAAGCCGATCTCCTTGGCCCCCTTGAAGGCCGCGGCCACCGGCTCCATGCCCTCCTCGATGTGGCGGTAGATGTTCTCCAGCACCACGATCGCGTCATCGACCACCAGGCCGATCGCCAGCACCAGGGCCAGCAGCGTCAGCGTGTTGATCGAGAAGCCGAACGCGAACATCAGCGTGAACGCGCCCACCAGCGACACCGGGATCGTCACCAGCGGCACCAGCATCGCCCGCCAGTTGCGCAGGAAGAACAGGCACACGCCCGCCACCAGCAGCACCGCTTCCCAGATCGTGGCGAACACCGCGTCGATGGAGCGCTCGATGAACACCGTGGAGTCGTTGGCGATGGTCATCGACATGCCCTCGGGCAACTCGCTCTCGAGCCGCGGCAACATCTCGTCGAGCCCGCGCTTGAGGTCCAGCGGGTTCGCGGTTGCCTGCTTGATGAGACCGATCGAGATGGAGGGCCTGCCCATGAAGCGCACCGACGTGCGCTCGTTCTCGGGCGCCACCTCGACGCGGCCGATGTCGCGGATGCGCACCGGATAGTCGGCGGCGTTGGCCGGCTGACGCACCACCACGGCCTCGAATTCGTCCACCTGGGCCAGATCGGTGCGTGCCACCACCGCGAATTCGCGCTGACTGCTTTCGATGCGGCCAGCGGGCAGCTCGACGTTCTGGCCGCGGATCGCGTTCTCGATCTCCTGCACGGTAAGGCCGAAAGCCGCCAAGCGGTCGCGGTCGAGCCAGATCCGCATCGAATAGCGACGCTCGCCGAACACCCGCGCATCGGCCGCGCCCGGCAGGGTCTGCAGCCTGGGCTTGATGATGCGGCTGGCGAAATCGCTCATCTCCAGTGGCGAATGGCGGTCGGACGAGAAGGCGACCCAGATGATCGGGTTGGCGTCGGCCTCGACCTTGGCGATCACCGGTTCGTCCACGTCATCCGGCAGCCGGCGCCGCACGCGCGACACCCGGTCGCGCACGTCGGCCGCAGCACTGTCGGCGTCGCGCTCGACCCGGAAGCGGATGGTGATCTGGCTGCGCTCGGAGCGGCTGATCGAGGACAGCACGTCCACGCCCTCGATGCCGGCCAGCGAATCCTCCAGCGGCTTCGTCACCTGCGACTCGATGATCTCGGCGCTGGCGCCGGTATAGGTGGTATCGACGGTCACCACCGGCTCGTCGATGTTGGGATACTCGCGCACCGTCAGCCGCGAGTAGGACATCAGCCCCACCAGCAGCACGAGCAGTGACAGCACGGTGGCGAACACCGGGCGCTTGATGCAGATTTCGGAGATGACCATCTTCGCGGTTTCCTGTGGCCCGTGACTGTGACCCGTGACCCGGCGCTCAGCGCGCCGCCGCGGTGTTCTGCAGTGCCTGCAGCACCTTCAC
Organism: Thauera sp. 63; assembly: GCF_000310165.2. NCBI lineage: Bacteria > Pseudomonadati > Pseudomonadota > Betaproteobacteria > Rhodocyclales > Zoogloeaceae > Thauera > Thauera sp. 63. Next base: position 2,229 of record NZ_AMXC01000004.1, on the reverse strand, counting down.
CGGCGCACCGTCGCGCAGCTTGAGCTGGCCGGCCGTCACCACCTGTTCGCCCGCGGCAAGCCCGCTGGCGATCTCGACCACCGCCTCGCGCCGCACGCCGGTCGTCACGTTCACCCGCTCCGCCCTGCCGTCCGCCACGCGGTAAACAAACTGCACGTTGCCCGGCGCAGGCACCAGCGCCGCCTCGGGCACCACCAACACATCGGACCGCTCGGCGAGGATCAGGCGTACGCGGGCGAACACGCCCGGCCGCAAGCGGCCGTCGGGATTGGGCAGGCTGGCGCGCAGGCGTACCGCACGGCCCTGTGCATCCACCAGCGGGTCGATCGCATCGACGCGCGCGGCGAAGGTCTCCCCCGGCAGCACGTCGCTGGCCAGTTCGAGCGACTGCCCCGGCTTCACACGGTCGAGGTACAGCTCGGGCAGGCGGAAATCGACCTTCAGCGTGGCGATGTCCTCCAGGTTGATCAGCGCATCGCCGTCCTTCACGTAGTCGCCCGGACTCACGCTGCGGATGCCGACCACACCGGCAAAGGGCGCGCGGATCTGCGTGCGCTCCAGCCGCGCCTGCGCCAGCGCCACGCCGGCCCGCGCCAGCTCCAGTTCGGCGCGGGCGTTGTCGCGACTGCTCTGGCTGACGAACTTGCGCGCGAACAGGTCTTCCGTGCGGCGGAAATTGGCTTCGGCCAGCGTCAGGTTGGCACGCGCCTGCTGCAGCTCGGCGCGCTGTACGGCGGCATCCAGCTCCACCAGGACTTCGCCGCGCTTCACCGCGTCGCCGTCGCGAAATGCGATGCGCGAGATTCGCCCCGCCACCTCGGGTCGCAGCACCACCGACTCGTTGGACACCAAGGAGCCCACCGCCGTCACATCGTCCGCCATCGCGCGCGCGGCCACGAGCGCCACCTCCACCGGAACCGGGGCATTCTGGCCACCGCCCGCGCCCGCCTGCTGCGGCGCACCTGCCGACTGGGACACCCCATTGCGGCTACCAGGCTGGTTGGCATACCAGGCAAACGCCGCCAGACCGGCAAGGCCAACGACACACAGGGCGACAACAAGGGGACGACGAGAGGACATGGCGATCCGTTTGGGCTACGAAAGGGAAACCCCGCGATTGTCACACAGGGTGGCGGGACGGCGCTGAGGGCTGACAGCGCATGCGGGCCGCGAGTTCATCAAGCGGCGATAATCGGATTCGGTGCGAGGGATTTCAGCGCCCTTCCTCTCAGCGCAGCTGCTCGCCCAGCCGGTTCAATTCGGCGTCGCGCAGATGCGTCAGCAGCGCACTGCCATCGGGCGCGACACGGAACTCGCCCCAGCGCGCCGCCTCGTAGCGGTCTGCCGTGCCCTCCTGGAAGAAGAAGGCATTCGGTCCGATCGTCGGGCGCCCGTCCCGCTGCCGGATGCGCATCGCCACGACCTCTCCGGCGGGCGGCGTGTCGGACACGCCCGTCAGTCGTGCACGATCCTGCGCGTCGAGCGCCAGCACCGCATAGCGCGCCGGCGGCGACGGTCGTGTCCCGTCCCGCGCAGGCAACTCATTGTCGATCGCAAAGCGCAGCGCCATGTAGTCGCCCTGCATCAGCGAGCGCGGATCGACCGGCGCGAGCTGCAGCAGCACGACCTGCCCGTGCGTCAGCGTCTGTTCCCTGTCGTGGATTGCCTTCAACGCCACCCCCAGCACCAGCGCGAGCGCCGCGAGGATGGCCGCACGAACGTAGCTCGCCGACTTCATGACTCGTCTCCCGGATTCAAGCGACGCAATCCGCCGCGCACGGCCAGCAGGACCGCACCGCCCAGCGCCAGCAGGCCCGACTTGTGCAGCAGGCTGACATCCAGCAGGTAGTAGAACTCGCCCACGTACAGCACCGCCGCCAGCAGCGCGAACGCGGCAAGCGTGCGCTGGCTGGCCTGGAATGCGGCAAGGAAGACGGTCGCGGCCACGATCAGCCCCGGCGCGGCATGGAACACCAGCCCCCACAACAGCGCCACCACCACGCCCGTCACGCGCGCGCGTTGTGACGCGCCCCGCAACAGATACGCGCCCAGGGCGACCAGCACCAGCCCGGCACCCGGCGCCAGCCAGGCCATGCCGCCGGCAAAGCCCGCATGGCCGACGAAGGCCGCCGCCCAGGCATCGCCCCGCGCCAGCCTCAGGATGGCCGGCAGGGCCAGCGCCGCCACGCCGGCCGCCAGCGTCAGCGCACCCAGCAGCCCGCCGCGCGG
>NZ_AMXC01000003.1:0-258747 GCF_000310165.2 Thauera sp. 63 | reverse complement strand
CAGAGCCTCGAGCCGCTCGCGGCTGCGGGCCGAGACCGCGACACGCGCACCACGCGCCGCCAGGGCCTGCGCCAGCGCAGCGCCGATGCCGGTCGAGGCCCCGACCAGCCACACCCGCCGCCCCTGCCAGTCGCGGATCGGCGCGTTGAGCGGCGCCAGCCAGCCCATCAGCCACCTCGCTTGTAGAAGGACAGGGTGACCTCGCCGAGGCGGAAGCCCCACTTGCTCATCACCGAACGGTTCAGCATCACGCGGTCGTCCATCAGGAACATCCAGTCATCGAAGTCGACGTTGTAGACCTTGCCATCGACCGGCAAGGCCAGCACGTAGCGCCAGCGCAACGCGTTGCCGGCCGACTCGCCGCGCGCCTCGCCGACCACGTCGTCGGCACGGCCGACGTAGCGCCCCTCGCCAGTGCGGGTAATCGTCCACACCCGGCGCTGCGTGTTGCCGTCCGAATAGGTGAAGCGCTCGTCCAGCGTCCCGACCTCGCCCTGCCAGGTCGCGTCGATGATCACGGTGAAGCGCTTGACCACTTCGCCGGAACGGTCCTGGAAGATGCCATGCGCCTCGAGCGTGCCGTTGAAGTACTCGCGCAGGTCCAGCACCGGCGTCTCGCTGCGGTATTTGTCGATCTCCACCGAACTGCACCCCCACAGCCCGAACAGGGCCACCATCACACAAAGGATTCGCTTCACGTTTCACAGGCTCCGCAGGGCGTCCGTGCAGCCGCAGGCAGCTGCGGCGCGGACGCGGATTCGAGGACGTGGCGCCAGCACCACAGCAGGGCGACGGCCAGCAGCTTCAATCCCACCGGCACCACCGCGTACACCACCGACAAGGCCGCCAGCGCATCGGGCGCCGTCGCGCCGGGCGCGTAGCCGAGGGCAGCGAGCAGCGGCAGCGCCAGGCCCGCGGCGAGCGCGAGGTTGGCCTTGGTCACGAAGTTCCACCAGCCGAAGCAGGCGCCCGCGTGCGAGCCCCCACCGCCTTGCGTATCGTCCCGCGCCAGCAGGTCGGCAAGCAGCGACGGCGGCAGGCTCAGGTCGGCGCCGAGCGCCACGCCGGACAGCACGCAGATCGCGCCGTAGGCGAGCAGATCACCCTGCCCGATGGTCGCCGCCCAGCCGAACACCACCACCGCCAGCCCCATGCCGGCCAACCACGCGCGCAACTTGCCGACCCGCTGCGAGATGCGGACCCACAGCGGCAGGCTGGCCGCTGCCGCGGCGAAATACAGCACCAGGAAGGCGCCGGCGAAGGCGGTGGCGCCAAGCACGTCGGCAACGAAGAACAGCACCGTCGCCGACGGGATGGCCGCGGCGATGCCGTTGACCGCGAATACCGCCAGCAGCCGGCTGAAGCCGGGCACGCGCAAGGCCGCCCAGAGCCCGGCGAGCACCGGGCGCCGGGCGGGTGCCGCGCTTGCCGGCAGTGGCGCCCGCCACAGGGTCCACAGGCCGAAGACCAGCAGCAGCGGGATGAAGACCTGGGCCAGCCGCGCCAGCCCGCCCACCTCGCCACCCTCGGCGGCCAGCAGCGCCGGCAGGGCGGCAGCCAGCATCACCCCGAAAAGCGCGAAACCCTCGCGACTGGCGACGAAGCGCGTGCGCAGCGCGGAGGTCGGCGCCACCTCCGCGCCCCAGGCGTTGTGAGCGATGCTCGCCACCGAGTAGCCGAGCGAGACCAGCACCAGCAGCACGAACAACCACAGGGCGCCCGCACCGTCCGGCGGCGCAAGCAGGCCGATCATGCCGAAGCCCAGCAGCGGCAGCGCGGCAGCCACCCAGGCACGGCGGCCGGGCCGGCGGTCGAGCGCCCAGCCGATCAGGGGATCGGTCAAGGCATCGACAATGCGCGCGGCCAGCAGGACGGCGCCGACGGTCGCCAGCGGCAGGCCAAGCTCGGCATAGAGCCGTGGCACATGGACGTACAGCGGCAAGGCCGCGAAGGCGAGCGGCAGCCCGAGCGCGCCATAGGCGAGCAGGTCCCGCCGCCGAACGCCGTCCGCGTTCATTGCGCGCGTCCGTCCAGTCCGAGCAGGCGGGCGCGCAACTCGGGCTCACGTGTGCGCGCATCGAGCCAGATGGCGAAGAAGGCGCGCGCAAGTTCGGGGTCGTCGATCTCGGCGGTCAGCCGCCCTTCGTGCCAGAAACGGGCCCCTTCGCCGGGCTGGTGCAGCCCGACGAGTGTGTCGCCCGCCCGCACGGATGGCAGCGCGCGCGCGAGTTCGTCGCGCCAGCGCTGCAGCGTCGCTTCGTCGCGCTCGCCGAGGCGGCGCATCTCGTCGATGCTCGTGTCCACCAGGCGGCGGCCGTCGATGTCGCGCGCGTAGCGGATCGCCAGCGCATGGGGATCGGCCTCGGGCACACTCGCCCCGGCCGCCACCAGCAACCGCACGTCGTAGAGCTTGAAGCCCAGCCAGCGCATCTCGCCCTCTCCGAGTACACGTAGCGGCGCGGGCGCGAACTCTTCGGCGGCGGGCAGCACGTAGGCGTACAGCGACGTCACCTGCAGCGCCAGCGCAAGCCCCGCAGCCACGCAGGCGCCAAGTCGCGCACGGCGCCGTGTCGCGTTCATCCGGCTTCTCCTGCGTGAGCGAAGACATAGTGATGGACGTCGATGTCACCGGTCTCGAAGCCGGCCTCGCAATAGGCCAGGTAGAAACGCCACATGCGGCGGAAGCGCTCGTCGAAGCCCTGCGCCTTGATCGCCGGCCACTGCGCCTCGAAGCGGGCATGCCAGTGCGCCAGCGTGCGGGCGTAGTCCCGGCCGAAGGCGAAATCGCCCACCACCGCGAGCCCGGCATCCTGCGCCTGGCGTCCCACCTCCACCGGGCTGGGCAGCATGCCGCCGGGGAACACGTGACGCTGGATGAAGTCGGTTCCGCGCCGGTAGCGCCCAAACAGGGCATCCGCGATCGTGATCGCCTGCACCACGCAACGCCCGCCCGGCTTGAGCAAGGCAGAGAGTTGGGCAAAGTAGGTCGGCCAGAAGCGCTCGCCCACCGCCTCGATCATCTCGATCGAGACGACGTGGTCGTACTGGCCGCGCACGTCGCGGTAATCGCACAGGGCGAAGTCCACACGGTCGGCAAACCCGCCGCGCTCGGCGCGCGCCCGGGCGTAGGCGAGCTGCGACGGCGACAGGGTGATGCAGAGCACGCGGCAGCCGAATTCGGTCGCGGCCACCTCGGCGAAACCGCCCCAGCCGCAGCCGACTTCGAGAAGGGTCTGCCCCGGCTGCACGCCAAGCTCGCCCAGGATGCGGCGGTACTTGCGCAGCTGGGCGTCATGAAGTGACTCGGTGGGCGAGTCGAACACCGCGGCGGAGTAGGTCATCGACGGATCGAGCCACAGCGAATAGAAGTCATTGCCGAGGTCGTAGTGGGCCTCGATGTTGCGGCGCGAACCGGTGCGGGTGTTGGCTCGCAGCAGGTGGGCGATGCGGTGGCCCAGCATGCGGAACATGCGGCCGTAGATCGCTTCGCCGATGCGCGCGCGGTTGCGCGACAGCAGGGTCAGCAGGCCGGTCAGGTCCTCGGTGTCCCACAGCCCGTCCATCCAGCTTTCGCCGAAACCGATGTCGCCGCGCGCCAGGGTCTCGTCGAACACCGCGTGGTCGCGCACGCGCAGGTGGGCGACCAGCGGCCCGTGGCCCGCACGCAGGTGCGTGCCGTCGGGCAGCTCGATGGCGAGCGCGCCGCCGTCGAGGCGGTCGAAGATCTCCAGCGCCAGCCGGGTGGCGCGGGGCAAGCGCGACAGCTTGATGCTGGCGAGCGGCTGCAGGGCATTTTCCAGGGCGTTCATCGCGAGGTCTCCTCGAGCGGCGGCAGCGGCTTCGAGTGGAAACGCACACGCCGGACGGCAAGGCGCAGGGCCTGCCAATGGATACGGGCGATCACGCCCAGGGTCATGAAGGGCTGGCGCAGCAGCCAGCGCCGCATCGCGCGGCCGTCGAGCGCCTCGGCGCGGCCTCCGAGGCGGGTCGAAAGCTGCAGCACGCCGTCGTCCCACAGGTCGACCGTGACCGCGTGCAGGCCGAGCCTGCGCTCGAAGCGGAAGCGGTATTCGCCACGCACCGGGAAGAAGGGCGAGACGTGGAAGATCTTGCTTGCGCGCAGCTCGTCGCCGGACTCGATCGGGCGCAGGTCGGGGTGGTGCACCCGATAGTTGTGACGTTCGCCGAAGGTGTTGCTGACCTCGGCCAGCACCACGCGCAGCCGGCCCGATGCGTCGTGGCAGAACCAGAAACTGACCGGGTTGAACACGTAGCCGAGCACGCGCGGCATGGTCTGCAGCACCACCTCGCCGTCGCAGGCGTGCCTCAGCCCGTGCGCATCGAGGATGCGGTGCAGCCAGGGCAGCAGGGGAGAACCGTCGCGCGCACCGTGGTCGCGGCGACGGAAGCTGAAAGCCGCGGCGCGTTCGATGCCCAGCAAGGGCACGCGCAATGCGTCGATCCGCGACAGGGGCAGCCGCAGGAAAGCCGACGGATAGACGAACCGGTTATGCGCCGCGACGTGGCGCTCGTGCATCACCGCGCCGAAGCACACCGCGGGCTCGAGATCGCCGACCGCCGCCGCCGCCAGGCTGCCACGATCCATCGCGACCGAATCGCTCACCATGTTCCGCCCGCCTCGACCGCGCCGGCGACGGCCTCGCGCCAGGGCACCGCGACGCCCATCGACTCGGCCACCGCCATCGCCGAACGCAGGCCATCCTCGTGGAAGCCGTAGCCCGTCCATGCACCGGCGAACCAGCTGCGGTTGCGGCCCTGGATACGCGGCAGGCGATTCTGGGCGTCGATGGCACCATGGTCGAACACCGGATGCGCGTAGGTGATGCGCTTGATCAGGCGCTCGGGCGCGGGCTCGCGGAAGGGGTTGAGCGACACGACGACCGGCGTCTCGAACGGCAGCGGCTGCAGGCGGTTGATCAGGTAGCTGACCGAGACCGGGCGGGTATCCGGTTCCCCCTTCCCCGCCAGGTAGTTCCACGCCGACCACACCTTGCGGCGTGCGGGCAGCAGGTTCGCATCGGTATGCAGCAGCGCGACGTTGTCCTGGTAGCGCACCGCGCCGAGGATGCGCCGCTCCTCCGCACTCGCCTGCGCGCCGAGGATGGCCAGGGCCTGATCGCTGTGGCAGGCGAACACGATGCGGTCGAAGCGCTCCGTGCCCTGCGACGAACTGACCCACACGCCGGTCTCGTCACGCGAGACCATCGTGACCGGACTATTCAGCCGCAGGTCGTCGATCTTCTGCAGCATCCTGCGCACATAGCTGCGGCCGCCGTTCTTCACCGTGAGCCACTGCGGGCGATCGAAGATCTGCAGCAGGCCATGGTTGTGGCAGAAGCGCACGAAGGTCGCCAGCGGATAGTCGAGCATCGTGCTCGTCGGGCAGGACCAGATCGCCGCCGCCATCGGCAGCAGATACCAGTCGCGGAACGCATCGCTGTAGTCCTCGAGCACGAGGAAGTCACCGAGCGACAGTTGCGGGAGCTGTCCGGCCCGCGCCATCTGCGTCGTGTCGCGGTTGAAGCGCATGATGTCGCGCAGCATCCCGTGGAAGGCTGGCCGCACGAGGTTGCGCGGCTGGGCGAACACGCTCGCAAGATCGGTTCCCGCCCACTCGATGCCGGGCTCGGCCAGGCTGACGCCGAAACTCATCTCGGTCTCGACCGCTTCCACGCCCAGCGTCGCGAACAGGGCGCACAGATTGGGATAGGTGCGACGGTTGAAGACGAGGAAGCCGGTGTCAACCGGATGCGAGACGGCGCCCAGCGTCACATCCACGGTGTGCGTGTGGCCGCCCGCCTCTGGGCCGGCCTCGAACACCGTCACCCGCGCATGGTCTGCGAGCAACCACGCGGTGGACAGGCCCGCGATCCCGCTGCCGATGACCGCGACGCGTTCACCCGGGCTCAGGCCGCCATCAGCCCGATCGCCGACGCCGGCCCGGAAAAGATGCTCTGGCGCGTTCATCAGCGGCGCTCGGCTTGTACCGCCGAAGCGGAGGCGGCGGGAACACGCAAGGGCGCGATGTCGGTCCGATGGGCGAACAACATGAGATCGATGGACGCCGGCCCCTTGGGCGCCGGGTTATCCGCCCGCTGCACCGGGCTGCACGTGGCGCCCGGCTGAACAGCGACTGCCTGGGTCGCGCCAAGAATCGTCACGAGACCAAGAACAAGGGCGGGAATGCGGGGGAGCTTGGCTGCGTATTTCATGATTTGTCCTGGACAAATGTCGTTTGCAACTGAACAGTAGGTCAGCCCAATCCGACTGTCAATATTTTGTCGTGGACAATTTTGTGCGCTTCCACGAAACGACTTGCGGTATTACGCTTAGGCCATCCCTCGCCCCGCCGGAGCACCCCCTGGAAACGCCCGTCCCCACTGCTTTCGAGCTGATTTCCGCCCTTCTGGGCGGCATCGGCCTGTTCCTCATCGGCATGCACATGATGACCGAGGGCTTGAAACTCGCCGCCGGCCGTGCCCTGGAGGGGCTGCTCGAACGCGGCACCGCCACGGCGCCACGCGGCCTCGCCGCTGGCATGACCATCACTGCGCTGGTGCAGTCGTCGACGGCCGTCACCGTCGCCAGCATCGGTTTCGTCAACACCGGCCTGCTGTCGCTGAAGAACGCGCTGTGGGTCATCTTCGGCTCCAACGTCGGCACGACGATGAACGCCTGGCTCGTCGCGGCCCTGGGCTTCGGCTTCAGGATCGACGCCTTCGCCCTGCCCTTCGTCGGCATCGGCGCCGTGCTGATGCTCGCCGGCCGCACGGTGCGATCACGTGCGCTGGGACAGGCGCTCGCGGGATTCGGCGTGCTCTTCCTCGGCATCGACGTGCTCAAGGACAGCTTCTCGGGCGTCGGCAGCATGGTGGACCTGCAGGACTTCATCGCGCCCGGCCTCACCGGCTGGCTGATCCTGATCGGCATCGGCACCCTGCTCACGGTGCTGATGCAGGCATCCGGCGCGGTCATCGCCATCGTCATCACCGCGGCGCAGGGCGGGCTGCTGACGGTCGAAGCTGCCTGCGCGATGGTCATCGGCACCAACATCGGGACGACCTCCACCGCCATCCTGTCGGCGATGGGCGCGACCTCCAACGCGCGCCGCCTGGCCGCCGCCCACGTGCTGTTCAACCTGGTGACCGGTGCCGTCGCGCTGCTGATGCTTCCGCTGCTGATCGCGCTGCTCGGCGTGCTGCGCGAATGGTTCGAGCAGCCGGCAACGCCGGCGGTGATGATCGCGATGTTCCACACGGCCTTCAACCTGCTCGGCGTGCTGCTGATGGTGCCGATCGCCCCCCTGATGCTGCGCTCGCTGTCGAGCCGCTTCCGCACGCGCGAGGAGGAAGTGGCGCGGCCGCACTACCTGGACACGAACTCGCTGGCGATCCCCGACCTGGCGATCCACGCGCTGCGCATGGAGCTGTCACGCACCCAGGGCTTCGCCGTCGCCGCGCTGGCGGCAGCCAACCGCCTGCCGCCGGACGAAGCGAGCGTCGAGCACGAAACCTCGGCCCTGCAGGCACTGGCCCCCGCCATCGGCAACTACGCGCGCCAGCTGAGCGGCGCCAGCCTGCCGCCCGCCCTCGTCGAGACGCTGGCGCATAGCCTGCGCACGCTGCAGTACCAGGAAACGACGGCCATGCTGATGCGCGAGGCAGTCGCCCTTGCCGGCAATCTGGCACGCACGGCAACGCGCGACTTCTCCGCCGAGATCGAGACCTTCCGCCAGTCCGTCGCCCGCCTGGCCGAAGCCGCCGACCCCGGGCGCCCGGACTTCAGCCCCGGCGCAGTGTCGGTGCGCCTGGAGGAGGCGGAAGCCCGTTACCAGGAACTGAAGGCCGCCCTGCTGCTTGGCGGTGCGCACGCCCGCCTCGACATTCACACCATGCAGGACTGGCTTCGCCTGGCGAGCCTGGAGCGCCGCGCCACCGAGCAGGTGGCGAAGGCCGCGCGCATGCTCGCGGCACTGGATGAAGGCACATCGGCTGCCGAAGTGGCACGCAACGATGAGGCCGAGCGTGCGGGTGACAGCGACCCGGCCAACAGCAATGGCACGTGAAGCTCAGCCCCCACGCTCGTGGGCGCTGCGCCACTCGTGCAGGGCGACGAGGGTGTCGTCCAGATCGCCCACCACCCGCACCCCCGGCAGGCGGCGCTGACGGTCGCGCACCGCTGCCCCCCCCGCCCACAGGGCGACGTGCGACGGCAGGCTGGCGCGCAGTTGCAGCAGATCGTCGACCGCCTGGCGTGCCGGATAGGCGATGCTGAACGACAGGCCGACGATGTCGAAACCGCCCCCGGTCGCCGCATTGCGGATATCGGCCAGCGGCGTGCGGGTGCCGAGCGACACGCAGGAAGCGCCCTCGGGCACGAGCATGGCTTCCGCCATCAGCAGGCCCAGCACATGCACCTCGTCGGGCAGGGTGGTGAGAAGGACGCGCGGACGCCCGCCAGCACCAGCCTGCGCGCCGATGGCGCTGCGCAGCAGGTTCTGCACCTGCTCGGTGAACAGATGCTCCTCCGACACATCGACCTCGCCGCGCAGCCAGGCTTCGCCCACCGCCGCGGCCAGCGGCGCAACCGTGTCGACGACGAAACGCTGAAGCCCCTGCTTGAGCAGGGCCTGGCGCAAGCCGACCGCCAGTTCGGCACTGCGGTGCAGGCAGACGCACTCGAGCAGGCGGTTGTCGCATCCGCCCTCCTCCCCGGCAGCGGCGGCACGCCCGTACTGCGCGAGCAGCTGCGCCAGCTCTTCGGACGAGGCGCCGCAGATCTTCGCCGGGCGGTGGCCGTGATCCAGCAGGCGACGGATCAGGCGCAACTTCTCGACCTGCTCGGGCGGGTACTGCCGCTCGCCATTGGCGTCGCGCGCCGGCGCAGGGAAGCCGTAACGGCGCTCCCACACACGCAAGGTGTCCTTTGGCAGGCCGGTGTCGCGCTCGACCGCGGCGATGTTGAAGGCGATCTCTTCCGGAGGGGCAGCATTCATGGCGGACGAGGCTCAAAGATGGGGGGCGATAAGCGGACAGCACGCTGCCGGCCGCAAGCGAATGCTAGGCAGCTGTTCCACGTTTGTCCACGACAAAGTCGTTAACACTGAAAGCGCGTGCGCCCCCTCCCGCAGCATCACCAGCCGCAGGCTCCCGCAACGAAGCCGGTACAATGCGCCCCCATGGACACCGCGTTCGCATCGCCCCCCTACCCCAGCTCCGCCCCTCGCACGCCGCAGTCGGCGCTTCACATCCTCCAGCATGTCTTCGGCTACCCCGCCTTCCGCGGCGAGCAGCAGGCCATCGTCGAGCACGTGGCGACGGGCGGCGATGCGCTGGTACTGATGCCGACCGGCGGCGGCAAGTCGCTGTGCTACCAGATCCCGGCGCTGATGCGCGACGGCACGGCCATCGTCGTGTCGCCGCTGATCGCGCTGATGCAGGACCAGGTCAGCGCACTGGTCGAGGCCGGCGTGCGCGCGGCCTTCCTGAACTCGAGCCTCGACATGGACGCCGCGCGCGCCGTCGAGCGCGCGCTGTGGGACGGCGACCTCGACCTGCTCTACGTCGCACCCGAGCGGCTGATGACGCCGCGCTTCCTCGACCAGCTCGATCACCTGCGCGACACCCATCGGCTCGCGCTGTTCGCGATCGACGAAGCGCACTGCGTGTCGCAGTGGGGCCACGATTTCCGCCCGGAGTACCTGCAGCTTTCCATCCTGCCCGAGCGCTATCCGTCCATTCCGCGCATTGCGCTCACCGCCACCGCCGACCGCCAGACGCGCGAGGAGATCGCCGAGCGCCTGAACCTGACCCACGCGCGCCGCTTCGTCTCCAGCTTCGACCGCCCCAACATCCGCTACACCATCGTCGACAAGGACGATCCGCGCCGCCAGCTGCTGAATTTCATCCGTGAGGAATGCCCCGCGCAGGCCGGCATCGTGTATTGCCTGTCGCGTCGCAAGGTGGAGGAGACCGCCGCCTGGCTGCAGGAACAGGGCCTCAACGCCCTGCCCTACCACGCCGGCATGACGCAGGAAATGCGCGCCGAGCACCAGACCCGCTTCCTGCGCGAGGACGGGCTGATCATGGTGGCGACGATCGCCTTCGGCATGGGCATCGACAAGCCCGACGTGCGCTTCGTCGCCCACCTCGACCTGCCGCGCTCGATCGAGGGCTACTACCAGGAAACCGGCCGCGCCGGCCGTGACGGCCTGCCCGCGCAGGCCTGGATGGCCTGGGGGGCGCAGGACGTGGTGCAGCAGCGGCGCATGATCGACGAATCGGAGGCGGGCGAGGAGTTCAAGCGCCTGGCGCGCAACCGCCTCGACGTGCTGGTCGGCCTGGTCGAGGCCACCACCTGCCGCCGCCAGCACCTGCTGGCCTACTTCGGCGAGGAATCCGGCCCCTGCGGCAACTGCGACAACTGCCTCAACCCGCCGCAGACCTGGGATGCCACCGAGGCCGCGCGCAAGGCCTTGAGCTGTGTCTATCGCACCGGCCAGCGCTACGGTGCCGGCCACCTGATCGACGTGCTGCGCGGCGAGCTCACCGAGAAGGTCATCGAGCGCCAGCACCAGGACATCACCACCTTCGGCATCGGCAGCGAGCTCGACGAGAAGCGCTGGCGCACGATCTTCCGCCAGCTGGTGGCGCGCGAGTTCGTCGCGGTGGACCACGAGCGCTACAACGCCCTGCGCCTCACCGACGCCGCCCGCCCGTTGCTGCGCGGCGAAGCCGAGTTCCACCTGCGCCTCGAGCGCGAACGCGGCAAGAGTCGCGGCAAGCGGCGCAACGCCCCGCTCGACATCCCCGACGGCATTCCCACCACGCTGTTCGACCGCCTGCGCGCGTGGCGCTTCGCCACCGCGAAGGAGCGCAACGTGCCGGCCTACGTCGTTTTCCAGGACGCCACGCTGCGCGAGATCGCCATTGCCCGTCCGCAGACGCTATCGGAACTCGCATCCATCAGCGGCATCGGCGACCGCAAGCTCGAAGCCTACGGCGAAGCCATCCTGGCCCTGACGAACGCCCCGAACTGAGCAGGCCGCCGGGGTGGTCCGACGCGGTTTTCGTTAGCCTGTCCGCATCCCGACAGCAGGCGCGCAACCGGATTCGCGATATATTCGGCAGCAATGCTGCATCGCCTGATCGAACGCAGCGTCCACCCAAAGGCAGTCTGGCGCCACTGAGTCCCTCATGATGCCGCCCCTCCGGCTACGCCTCCCCCTGCTCCGCGGCTTCGTCGTGGCCGCGATGGCGCTTGCCGCGCTGGGCGCGGGTGCCGCACGGGCCGCCGACTCGATCGAGAAAGCGCGCGTCAAGGCCGTCTTCATCCTCAACTTCATCAAGTTCACCGGCTGGCCTGACGGACAGGACGTGACGACGCAAACGCTCACGCTCTGCGTCACCGGCGACTACCCGCTCGCAGGCCAGCTCAACGCCCTCGACGGTCGCAACGTGCAGGGCCGCCAGCTGCGGCTGCAACCGCTGAACGCGACCGGTGGCGAAGCGGCATGCGACGTGATCTTCGCCGACAGAACGGACGCCGCGACCCTCGACAGCCTGCGGCTGCTGACGAACCAGCGGGCCACACTCACCGTCAGCGACCAGCCCGGCTTCCTCGCCCACGGTGGCATGATCGAACTGAAGATCGTCGACGGCCGCATACGCTTCGACGTCAACCTCGCCGCGGCCCGCGCCGCCAACCTGATGCTGAGCAGCCAGCTGCTGCAGCTCGCCGACCAGGTGGTGCAATGAGATTCCGCGACCTGCCCATCGCCAGCAAGCTCACCCGCATCGTGGCCGGCACCACAGGCACGGCCATCCTGCTGGCGATGCTCGTGTTCGCCGCCGGAGCCATCTACAAGTTCCATCACGGCGCCCAGCAACGCATCCAGACCCTGGCCCACCTCACCAGCCTGAACAGCCAGGGCGCGCTCGCCTTCAACGACATGCGCACCGCCACGGCGATCCTCGGTGCGCTGCAGGCCGACCCGACGATCCGGCATGCGCGCCTGCTTGATGCGAACGGCATGCTGCTTGCAAGCTACGACTCGCCGCCGTCCGCGGCGGCGGCGAGCGCAGACCTTGCGGTCGGAGCGGACGCAGCCCTGATCGCGCTGCTGCTGCCGACCAGGCTGAACTTCCGCGAGCCGGTGACGGCAGGCGGCGAAACCATCGGACAGCTCGAGATCGAGGCCGACATCACCGACACTTGGCGTCAGTTCGGCACGGGCCTGCTGCTGCTGTCCTGTATCGCGGCATGCGCCGCGGCCGTGGCGGTCCTGCTGGGACTGCGCCTGAAGCGGCACATCACCGCGCCGATCAGCGATCTCGCCCAGGCGGTGGGCGAAGTGATCCGCAACCAACGCTACGACGTGCGCGTGAGCAAGTTCGGCAACGACGAGGTCGGTGCCCTCGTCGACGAGTTCAACCGCATGCTGGCCGAGATCGAGGCGCGCGGTCACGCCCTGCTCGAACACCGCGACAACCTGGAACGCGAAGTCGAGGCCCGCACCGCCGAGCTGCGCCACGCCAAGGAGAGCGCCGAGGCCGCCAACCAGGCCAAGTCGCGCTTCCTGGCGACGATGAGCCACGAGATCCGGACGCCGATGAACGGCATTCTCGGCATGACCGAGCTGCTGCTGTCCTCGCCGCTCACGCCAGAGCAGAGCCGTCACGCACATGCCGCCCTGCAGTCGGGCGAGACACTGCTGGCGATCCTGAACGATCTGCTCGACTTCTCCAAGATCGAAGCCGGGCGAATGGAGCTCGAGCGCATCCCGCTCGCGCCCGCACGGCTGGTGAACGAACTGGTCGAACTGCACGCGCCGATGGCCCGCGACAAGGGGCTGACGCTGGAGGCCCGCATCGCCCCGACGGTGCCCGCACTGATGATCGGCGATCCCACGCGCATCCGGCAGATCATCCACAACCTGCTGAGCAACGCGCTCAAGTTCACATCATCCGGCGGGGTCACGATCACGGTGGATGCGCATCCGGGTGTCGGGCCCGACGAGGCACGGCTCGACATCGAGGTGAGCGACAGCGGCATCGGCATCGGCCCGACGCTGCTGCCGAAGCTGTTCGACGCCTTCGCCCAGGCTGACAACTCCACCACGCGTCGCTTCGGCGGCACCGGGCTTGGCCTTGCCATCGTGCGCCAGCTCGTCGAACTGATGGGCGGCCGGATCACCGCCCGAAGCACCCCAGGCCGCGGCTCGAGCTTTCGCCTGAGCCTGGCGATGCCGGTCGTGCCCGCCGCCGCCCAGCCCGACACCCCGCCCCCGGCGCCGAAGGCAGCAGCGGACGCCGCACGGCAGGACCCTGCCAACACGTCCGCACGCTGGCAGGGATTGCGCGTGCTGCTGGTCGAGGACAACCCGGTGAATCAGGCGCTGGCCGCAAGCCAGCTCAAGAGCCTGGGCTTCACCATCGAGGTCGCGCACAATGGCGCGGAAGCGGTGGCTGCCTGCCAGCGCACGCGATTCGACCTCATCCTCATGGACTGCCAGATGCCGGTGATGGACGGTCTCGAGGCCACCCGTCGCATCCTGATCCAGCGCCACGGCGCCGCGGGTTGCCCCATCGTGGCCATGACCGCCAACACCATGCAGGGCGACCGCGAACGCTGCCTCGAAGCGGGCATGGTCGACTTCATCGCCAAGCCCTATCGCCAGTCCGAGCTGGTCGAGGTCATCGCACGCTGGCTCGACGCCCCGGCCACGCAGGCTGCCGCACCGGCACCCACCCCCCTCGCCCCCTTGACGCCACCCCCTGCGCCGGCGGAGGTGCTCGACACCTTCGTATTGCAGACGATCGCGACGCAGCATTCGAGCGGGAATGCCCTGCTGCGCAAGGTCGTTGCCGTATTCCGCGAAGACGGGCGCCGGCAGCTCGAAAGCCTGCAGGCGGCGTGGCGCGACGGTGATGTGGCGACCGCCTCGAGGGCCGCGCACACGCTGAAATCGAGCAGCGCCACGCTCGGCGCGCTGCAGCTCTCGGCCCGCTGCCGCGAGGTGGAGCTGGCCCTGCGCGCTGGCAACGCAGCCAGCATCGACGCCGGCATCGGCGACATCGCGCAGGGTTTCGAGGCGGCGGTCACGGCACTCGACGCGGCAATCGCCGACATGGAGGCCTGCCGTGGCTGAACGGGCGCGTATCCTCATCGTCGACGACGACCCCGTCATCCGCCTGCTCGCCGGCAGTGCGTTGACCGACGTCGGCCACGCGGTCGTCGACGCCGAAATCGCCGAGGCGGCGATCCCCCTGCTCGGCGAGACGCGGCCGGACATCATCCTGCTCGACCTCCAGATGCCGGGCATCGGCGGACTGGCCTTCTGCACCTGGCTGCGCGCGCAGCCCGCTCATGCTCGCCTGCCGGTGCTGGTCATGACATCGCTGGACGACAGCGACACGATCCAGAAGGCCTTCGACGCCGGCGCCTCCGATTTCATTGCCAAACCCTTCAACTTCAGCATCCTCGCGCATCGCGTGCGTTTCCTGCTGCGCGCGCGCGACACCTTGCAGGCACTGGAGGCGAGCCGCCGCAACCTGCAGGAGGCGCAGGTCATCGCCCGGCTCGGGAGCTGGGAGCTGGACCGCGCCAGCGGGTTCGCGCTGTGCTCGGACGAGCTGTACACGGTCCTGGACCTCGACCCTCTCGAGACGCCGGCCACCGTGCAGCGCCTCATGCAGGGCGTGCATCCGGACGACCGCACGCGCGTGCAACAGGGCATCGCGCAGGCCATCGAACGACATGACGCGCTGGACATCATCCACCGCTTCCTGACGCGCGACGGTCAGATACGCTGGATTCAGCTGCGGGTGAAGTTCGAGTACGACGCCGACGGGACGGCCGCGCGTTCCTATGGCACGGTGCAGGACGTCACTACCCAGCGCCGCATCGAAGAACGCATCGACTACCTCACGCGCCACGACCCGGTCACCGGGCTCGCCAATCGCGCGCGCTTCACCGAGGTGCTGGACGAGCGGCTGGCGCAACATCAGGCCGGCACGCTCGGCGCCGTCATCCATATCGACCTCGACCGCTACCAGCGCGTCAATGACAGCCTGGGGCACGAAGCGGGCGACGCCCTGCTGCTGCAGGTGGCTCGCCGGCTCGCCGAGGCCCTGTCGGGCAAGGCCCGCCTGCCGGGGGAGGCTGCGATCGGCGCCACGCTGGCACGCTGGGGGGGCGACGAGTTCATGGTGCTGCTGACCGGCCTGCCGTCGCCGCATGAGGCCAGCCGCGTGGCGCACCGATTGTTGGGCGCCATCCGGCGCCCCTTCCGCAGCGGTGGCAACGAGGTCATGCTCGACGCCCGTGCCGGCATCGCGATTCATCCGGCGGACGGCCAGTCGACCTCCGAGCTGATCAGCGCCTGCATCGCGGCGACGCACCACGCCAAGAGCCACGGCGTCCGCGACCTGCAGTTCTACTCGCCCGACATCAACACCGACGCCCGCCTGCAACTGCAACTAGAGGCCGAACTGCGCGCCGCACTGGCAAGCACGGACGGCGGCGGCCTGATGCTGCACTACCAGCCCAAGTACGATCGCGAAGGCGCGATCCGCTGCGCGGAGGCCCTGATCCGCTGGCAGCACCCGACGCTCGGCCTGCTGCCCCCCAGCCGCTTCATCCCGCTCGCAGAAGAAACCGGCCTGATCATTCCGCTCGGCGAGTGGGTCATCCGCCGTGCCTGCCGCCAGTTGCGCGAGTGGGGCGACGCCGGCCTGCCGATCGTCGGGGTGGCGCTCAATCTCGCTGCCTCGCACTTCCTCGACGCCGGGCTCTTGCCCTTGCTGGTGGCCGAGACCGAGCGCAGCGGCGTACCGCAACACCTGATCGAGCTCGAGCTGACCGAAAGCATGATCATGCAGGACACGGAGTTCGTGCGCGCGGTGCTGCGCGACATGCACGAATACGGTTTCCGCCTCGCGCTCGACGATTTCGGCATGGGCTACTCTTCGCTGAGCCAGCTGAGCTTCCTGCCGCTCGACACGCTGAAGATCGACCGCGCCTTCATCCAGGACATGCTCGGCGTGCCGCGCCAGGCCGCCGTGGTGCGCGGCATCATCGCGTTGGCGAAAGGGCTCGGCCTCGAAGTGGTGGCAGAAGGCGTGGAGACGATCGAACAGGCCGAGGTCCTGCGCCACGAAGGCTGCGACCTCGTCCAGGGCTACCTGTACGCACGGCCACTGCCGGCGGACGAGTTCGCGCGACGGTTGATTGCCTGAAGTCACAGCCCGCCGGTGCGCCACTCGCACCTGCAGGGCCAGCGCTGCCCCCCATGAGTCGTGCTGGACAGATCGCCGCCGCCTCCCTCGCTGACGACACAGGCGGATGCACCTGCGTAACCCAGGTGTCGGATTTTTTTACACAAAATCCCTGAAATCGTAAAAAACGGGGAAGTTCTGCGGCCCGAACGCACATCCAAGGCGACAAATATCAAATTCGTTACCATGCGCAAGAGAATGCGGGTCGTGATTCATTCCACGCTCTCGCGCGCAAAACGCACCGTAGAGCTCACTCGTCCGGGGTCACTGTCGGGGTGCCTGTCGCGGGTTCTTACAGTTGCGGTTCGCGCTTGCGTAAAGGGCCCTCGGATCGCCCTACAGCGCGATCAGCCCTCCCACGAAACCCAGGCCGGCTCTGGAGGATGAATCATTGGCACGCTAAGTGCTTAAACCTTCCTGAGTACATCGCCTGCCTGCCGCAGCATTTCAGGGGCTTCAAATCCACCCCACGGCAGGGCCGGCGCGCTGACGAACCGAATTCAAACGCATGGGATTCAAAAATGAAAAAGAACGCAATCGCCCTCGGGCTCGCTGCCCTGGCCCTCTCGGGATCCGCACTGGCTGCGCCCATCTTTAGCGACGACTTCAATCGCTCCAACGCCAACAACGTTGGCGGCGGCTGGAGCGAGATCGAGCGCAGTGGCAACAACAACCGCAACGACGTCGCGATCAGCGGCAACGCCCTGCAGTTGCGTGACAACCAGGGCGCTGCCAGTGCGGCCTCGCCAGACGCAGCGGCCACCTTCTCGGTGTCCACGCTGGGCCTGGAGAACCTGTTCCTGTCCTTCGACTGGGCGCCGCTGACGGACTCCGAAAGCGATGACTTCCTCAACGTCAGCTGGCGGACCGGCGGTGGCGACTGGACCGACCTCTGGTCTGTCGGCTTGGGTGGCAACGGTGGGTGGAGCAGCGCGAATGTCGAGCTGGGGGCCTCCGCCGCGAATCTCGAGATCATCGACATCCGGTTCTGGACGGACGTGAGCTACTCCGGTTTTCTCGGAATCCTTTTCGACTCCCCTGCAAACGAAGGCGCACGGATCGACTGGATCAGCCTGACCGGAAATCCCATCCCTGTCGTGGAGAGCCCTCCGGTGTCCGACTCGCAAGCCGTCCCCGAGCCGACCACGCTCGCCCTGCTCGGCCTCGGTCTCGCCGGCCTGGGCACCCTGCGCCGCAAGCAGCGCGCTGCCTGACACCCGGGCTCCACGCAGGAAAACGGCGACCCGCGGGTCGCCGTTTTTCATGGTCGCGCCGGAAACGCTCAGCGCTTGAAGCGCTCCTCGGCGATGGCATCCGCCACTTCGCCGGTCGGTCGCTCCTCCTTGCGCGCACGCTCGAAGATCTCCATCAGGTTGTCCTCGATGCCCTCGATGTGCTTGATCAGCGCCGCACGGTCGAACCCGATGCGCTCGTGATACACGTCGATGATGCCGCCTGCGTTGATGACGTAATCCGGCGCATACAGGATACCGCGCTTCATCAGCTCGGCACCGTGACGGGCTTCGGCGAGCTGGTTGTTGGCGGCCCCGGCAACGACCTTCGCCTTCAGTTGCGGGATCGTGCTGTCGTTGAGGATGGCGCCGAGCGCGCAGGGGGCGAAGACGTCGACGTCGAGACCGAAGACCTCTTCCGGCGCGACCACGGTGGCGCCCAGCTCCTTGCCAGCCTGCGCCAGCGGCTCGCGGTGGATGTCGGTGACCCAGAGCTGCGCGCCTGCAGCCTTGAGCTGGCGGGCGAGGTCGAAGCCGACGTTGCCCACGCCCTGCACCGCGACGCGCAGGCCTTCCAGTGAATCACGGCCGAGGCGCTCCTTCACCGCCGCCTTGATGCCGATGAAGGTGCCGTAGGCGGTGGCCGGCGAGGGGTCGCCACTGCGCGTACCCGCGTCCGAGGGCTTGTCGTGGATGCCGGCGACGTGGCGGGTGAACTGCGTCATGTACTTCATGTCGGCGACGCTGGTGCCGGAATCCTCGGCGGCAATGTAGCGGCCATTCAGCTGCTCCAGCGCACGGGCAAAAGCGGCGAGCAGTTCGGGCGTCTTCTGCGTGCGCGGGTTGCCGATGATGACGGACTTGCCGCCGCCGAGCTTCAGATTGGCCATCGCCGACTTGTAGGTCATGCCGCGCGACAGGCGCAGCACATCGCGAATCGCCTCCTCCTCGGAGGCATACGGCCACATGCGGCAGCCACCGAGCGCCGGACCGAGATTGGAATTGTGGACGGCGATGATCGCCTTCAGTCCGCTCTTGTCGTCGCTGACGAAGACCACCTGCTCGTGATCGGCGAAGTCGCTCAGGGAAAATACGGCCATGCTGTGTCTCCTTCCTTATGGGAACGTGGTGTGAGCCAGCCCGCCGGCGCCGCTCGTGGCGGGCCGGTCAGACGGCAGGGGTGAAAAGCGGTGCGGCGTCAGCCCGGGATGATCGCGATGGTCCGACGCGCCTTGGTCGCCACCGGCGCACTCACCGGACGGCGGTGGCGGAAGTCCTCGAGCAGGGCCGCCTGGCGCTGGCGGGCGCTGGCGAGGTAGCGCTCGCGCACATGGCCGTAGCCGCGGATCTGCTCGGGGATGGCCGCCAGCTCGATCGCCGCCTCGTGGTTGCTGCGGTCGAGGTTGACGACGATTTCCTCGACGATGCGCTCGTAGTCGGCGATCAGCTCGCGATCGAGCTTGCGGTCGTGGCTGCGCGCGAAGGGGTCCAGCAGCGAGCCGCGCAGATGGCGGAACTTCGCCAGCGTACGCATCGCCTTGAGCATCCACGGGCCGTAGGCCTTCTTCTTCAGCTCGCCGGTCTGCGGATCCTGGTCGGCCAGGGTCGGCGGCGCGAGGTGGAAGACGAGCTTGTAGTCGCCTTCGAACTGTTCCTCGACCCGCTTCAGGAAGTCGGTCTCGGTATAGAGGCGCGCAACCTCGTACTCGTCCTTATAGGCGAGCAGCTTGTGATAGCCCCGCGCCACCGCCTCGGTAAGCAGGGTGATGCCCGGCGCGACCTTCGCTTCCGCGGCACGCACGCGCTCGACCAGCCTGGCGTAGCGCTCGGCGTAGGCAGCGTTCTGGTAGTCGGTGAGTCGGGCCTTGCGGCGGGCGATCACCTCGTCGACGCTGGTCGAGAGCTTGTGATGTTCCGGCGTGCCGAACTGCGGCTTGGCGGCCTCGATCACCGCCTTCAGGTCCACCGCGGCGCGCCGGCCCCACAGGAAGGCGGCCTTGTTGGCCTCGACCGCGGCGCCGTTGATCTGGATCGCACGCTCGATCGCCTGGCGCGACAGCGGCACCAGGCCGCGCTGCCAGGCGTAGCCGAGCATGAACAGGTTGGTGGCGATCGAGTCGCCGAGCAGATCGGTGGCGATGCGGGTGGCGTCGAGGAACTCGGCCTTGTCCGCGCCGACCGCGTCGACGATCTGCGCCTCCATCGAGCGAGCCGGGAACTGCGGGTCCGGATTGGCGCCAACATTACCGCTGCGCGCCTGGGCGGCGAAACCGCGCACGAACTCGCTGGTGTTGGTCTGGTCGCGGTTGATGACGACGCGGGTCAGCCCGTGCTGCATCTTGGCGAGCGACTCGTCGCTGGCGGCGACCACCAGGTCGCAGCCGATCACTGCGTTGGCCTCGCCGGCGGCGACCCGTGCGGCATGGAGTTGTGTCTGGTTGTCGGCGATGCGCACATGCGACCACACTGCGCCGCCCTTCTGCGCCAGCCCCGCCATGTCGAGCACCGAGATGCCCTTGCCTTCCAGGTGCGCGGCCATGCCCAGCAGCGCGCCGATGGTCACCACGCCGGTGCCGCCGACGCCGGTGATCAGGATGCCCCAGGGCGCGGCGGTGGAGGGCAGCAGGGGCTCGGGCAGTTCGGCAAAGGCAGCCTTGCCGGCAGCCTTGCCCTTCCGCAGCTTGCCGCCCTCGATGGTGACGAAGCTCGGGCAGAAGCCCTTCACGCAGGAGTAATCCTTGTTGCACGAGGACTGGTCGATGAAGCGCTTGCGGCCGAACTCGGTCTCCACCGCGCCCACGGACATGCAGTTGGACTTGTCGCTGCAGTCGCCGCAGCCTTCGCACACGTGGTCGTTGATCACCACGCGCTTGGCCGGGTCCGGGAACTTGCCGCGCTTGCGGCGGCGGCGCTTCTCGGCGGCGCAGGTCTGGTCGTAGATGATCGCCGTCACCGCCGGCACCGTGCGCAGCTCGCGCTGCACGGCATCCATCTCGTCGCGGTGACGGATGGCGATGCCGTGCGGCAGGTCGGACGGGCCATAGGCGCGCGGCGTGCCGTCGTTGACCACCACCACGGTGCCCACGCCCTCGGCCAGCAGCTGGCGGGCAATGATCGGCACCGACAGCGTGCCGTCGTGCGGCTGGCCGCCGGTCATCGCCACCGCGTCGTTGTAGAGGATCTTGTAGGTGATGTTCACCTTCGCCGCCACCGCGGCGCGGATGGCGAGGATGCCCGAGTGCATGTAGGTGCCGTCGCCGAGGTTGGCGAACACGTGCGGCGTGGCGGTGAAGGGTGCCTGGCCGATCCAGGGCACACCTTCGCCGCCCATCTGGCAGAAGGTCTGGGTGTGCTCGGGCGACAGCCAGGTCGCCATGTAATGGCAGCCGATGCCGGCGATCGCACGCGAGCCTTCCGGCACCTTGGTCGAGGTGTTGTGCGGGCAGCCCGAGCAGTAGTGCGGCACGCGCGCAATCGACAGCCGCGGCTTGGCCAGCGCCGCCTCCTTGGCCTCGATGAAGGCCAGCCGCGCCTTGATACGGTCGGAGGTGTAGAAGCGGGCGATGCGGCCGGCGATGGCGCGCGCGATCATCGCCGGGGTCAGCTCGCCGGCGGCGGGCAGCAGCCACTCGCTGTGCGGCAGGGCCCACTCCCCCTTCTCGTCGAACTTGCCGATGACGCGCGGACGCACCTCGTCCTTCCAGTTGTAGAGCTCTTCCTTCAGCTGGTACTCGAGGAACTGGCGCTTCTCCTCGATCACCAGGATTTCGTCCAGGCCTTCGGCAAACTTGCGCACGCCTTCGGCCTCGAGCGGCCACACCATGCCGACCTTGTACAGGCGCAGGCCGATCGCGGCCGCCTTCGCCTCGTCGATGCCGAGGTCGTCGAGCGCCTGGCGCACGTCGAGGTAGCCCTTGCCGCTGGTGATGATGCCCAGCTTCGCGTTCGGGCTGTCGATCACGGTGCGGTTCAGGTTGTTGAGCCGGCAGTAGGCGAGCGCTGCATAGAGCTTGTGGTGCAGCAGGCGCTTTTCCTGCACCAGCGGGGGGTCGGGCCAGCGCAGGTTGAGGCCGTCGGCCGGCAAGGGGAAGTCCTCGGCCGACGGAATCAGGGTCTGCACCTTGAATGGATCGACGTCCACCGACGAGGACGTCTCCACCGTGTCGGTGAGCGCCTTGAACGCCACCCAGCAGCCCGAGTAGCGCGACAGCGCGAAGCCGTGCAGGCCGTACTCCAGATACTCCTGGATGCCGGCCGGGGCGAGCACCGGCATCATCAGCGCCTTGAACACGTGCTCGGTCTGGTGCGGCAGGGTCGACGACTTGGCGGCATGGTCGTCGCCTGCGATCACCAGCACGCCACCGTGCTTCGAAGTGCCGGCGGCGTTGGCATGGCGGAACACGTCGCCGGTGCGATCGACGCCCGGGCCCTTGCCGTACCAGATCGAGAACACGCCGTCGTACTTGGCGTTCGGATCCAGATTGACCTGCTGCGTGCCCCACACCGAGGTCGCGGCGAGGTCTTCGTTGAGCCCGGCCTGAAAGCGGATGTGCATCGGCTCGAGATACTTCTTCGCCTTCCAGAACTCCTGGTCGACGTTGCCGAGCGGCGAGCCACGGTAGCCGGTGACGAAGCCGGCGGTATTCAGCCCGGCGGCCTCGTCGCGCATCTTCTGCATCATCGGCAGGCGCACCAGGGCCTGGATGCCGGTCATCCAGGCGCGGCCGGTCTTGAGGGTGTATTTGTCGTCGAGGCTGACGGGGGGCACGGTGTTCGACATGGTGGTGTGAACCGCCGCCGGCTATCGGCCTGCGCGCGGATGGCGCGCAAGGATCGCAGGCTGGCGTTGTCTCCTTCGATGATGGGTTTTCTGGTACGTCCGGTTTCGCGGACAACGCATCGCATGCTACGGAGCAAAAGAGAAAAATTTCTCCTGTTTTTCTCGCTGCCGGCATTAGATAAGAAAAACTGTTCCGCACATCACCATTACTATTCGCCGCGTCCGACAGCCGTCATCCGACTGCGCGACACCATAAGAGCAGGGACCAGCGAGATGGCCCGACCGGGCCTTGAGCTCGCCGCACAAACGGCAAGCTCACGGCTAAACTGCCGCCTTTTTTGTCCCGCCGCGCCAAGAGCGCCGACATGAAACGAGGAGACTACCGTGATCCAAACCAGCACCCCTGGCGCGCTGCGGCACCCTGCGCGCACCAGTCCGCCATCGACGCCGACCCTGTGTGAGGTGCGATGAGATGAGCGCCACCACACACGCCCAATGGTCCTCGCGGATGGGCTTCGTGCTCGCCGCCACCGGGTCGGCCGTCGGCCTCGGCAACATCTGGAAGTTTCCCTACATGGTCGGCCAGAGCGGTGGCGCGGCCTTCGTGCTCGTCTACCTGCTGTGCATCGCCCTGATCGGCGTGCCCATCCTGGTGTCGGAATGGATGATCGGCCGCCGCGGCCAGAAGAACCCGATCAACACCATGGCCCAGCTTGCCCGCCAGCACGGGCACACGCGCAACTGGGCGCTCGTCGGTATCGTCGGCGTGCTCGCCGCCTTCCTCATCCTGTCCTTCTATTCGGTGATCGGCGGCTGGGCGCTGGCGTACATGCGCGACGCCGCCACCGGCACCTTCAGCGGCCTGGACAAGGACGGTATCGCCGCCATCTTCGACGGCTTCCTCGCCAGCCCCGCCGAGCTGCTCACCTGGCACAGCGCCTTCATGCTGCTGACCGTGGTCATCGTCGCGATGGGCGTCTCCGCGGGCCTCGAGCGCGGCAGCAAGGTGATGATGCCGGCGCTGGCGCTGATCCTGATGGTGATGGTGGGCTACGGCATGACCACCGGCGCCTTCGGCCAGGCCGTCGCCTACCTGTTCAACCCCGACTGGACCAAGCTCGACGGCTCGGTGCTGCTGGCCGCGCTCGGCCACGCATTCTTCACCCTGTCGCTGGGGATGGGGATCATGATGGCCTACGGCTCCTACCTCGGCGAGGACGTGAACCTGCTGCGCGCCGCACGCACCGTCGTGATCATGGACACCACCTTCGCGCTGTGCGCCGGCCTGGCGATCTTCCCGATCGTGTTCGCCAACGGCCTCGACCCCGCCGCCGGCCCTGGCCTGGTGTTCGTCACCCTGCCGCTGGCCTTCGGCAACATGGGCGGCGGACTGGTGCTGGGCAGCCTGTTCTTCCTGCTGCTGACCTTCGCCGCGCTGACTTCGTCGATCTCGCTGCTGGAACCGGTGGTCGAGCTGCTCGAAGAACGCACGCCGATGAACCGCGTCACCGCCACCGTGGTCGCCGGCCTGACGATCTGGGCACTGGGCATCGCCGCCCTGCTCTCGTTCAACCTGTGGGGCGAGGTCAAACTCGCAGGCCTCAACATCTTCGACCTGCTCGACTACATCACCAGCAAGTTCATGCTCCCGCTGGCAGGCCTCGGCGCCATCGTGTTCGCTGCGTGGAAGCTGGAGCAGAACAGCGTGAAGCAGGAGCTGAACCTGGGCAACACCGGCTTTGCGGTGTGGTCGATCCTGGCGCGCTACGTGGCGCCGCTGGGCGTGCTGTACGTGTTCTGGAACAACCTGTAATCAGTCGATCACGGACGGCCCTGCCCGCCTTACAGCGGCAGGGCCGTTTCGTTCTTGATCTCGCGCAGCGCCACCGCCGAATGGGTGACGTCGATCTCGGGGATCTTGAGCAGGAAGTTGTGCATGAAGAGCGACAGCGCCTCGAGGTTCGGCAGGTAGAGCTTGAGCAGGCAGTCGGTCTCGCCCAGCAGCTCGTAGCATTCGACGACCTCCTCGCAGGCCTTCACCACCCGCTCGAAGCGGTCGAGCACGTCGGCGCTGTGCTGCTTGAGCTTCACCCGGACCCACACGCAGGTGCCCAGCCCCACCTTGTGGCGGTCGACCAGCGCCACGTAGCCGCGGATGACGCCCGCCTCCTCCATCTCTCGCACCCGCCGCCAGCACGGTGTGGCCGACATGCCCACCTTCTCGGACAGGGCCTGGGTGCTGAGGGTCGAATCTTTCTGCAGCAGCGTCAGGATGTTGCGCTGCGCCTGGTCGAGTTTCATGTCTCCCATCCCTCGATGGATGCGGCCGGTGGCCATGTCGTTATGAGGTGCAGCCTGAACCGGCCACCGCCGGGGCGGTGGCCGCGGTGCCCGCGCTTACAGCACCTTCAGCAGTTCGACTTCGAACACCAGCGTCGCGTTGGGCGGAATCACGCCGCCGGCGCCGCGCGCGCCGTAGCCCAGCTCGGGCGGAATCGTCAGCTTGCGCTTGCCGCCTTCCTGCATGCCCTGCACGCCTTCGTCCCAGCCGCGGATGACGTGGCCGGCGCCGAGCGGGAAGTTGAAGGGGTCGTTACGATCCTTGGACGAATCGAACTTGCGACCGTCGGTCAGCCAGCCGGTGTAATGCACCGACACCATCTTGCCCTTCACGGCGGTCTCGCCGGTGCCGACTTCGATTTCGTCGATGACGAGGCCGCTGGCGGTGGTGGTCTGGGTCATGCGCGTCTCCTGCTCGTGGGATAAAGACCGCGATTCTACCTGCCGTCGCGACGGCGGCGCTCGCCGAACTTGGCGCGAAACTTCGCGATCTTGGGCGCCACCACGTACTGACAGTAGGGCTGGTCGCTGTTGTGGGTGTAGTAGTCGTGATGTTCCGCCTCGGCCGGCCAGAACGCCGGCGCGCGCTCGACCCTGGTCACGATGGCCTTGGGGAACACGCGCAGTTCGCCCAGCTCCTCGATCAGCGCCAGCGCGGTATGCAGCTGGTCGTCGCTGGTGACGAAGATCACCGAGCGATACTGAGGCCCCACGTCGTTGCCCTGGCGGTCGACCGTGGTCGGGTCGTGGATGGTGAAGAATATCTCCAGCAGCTCGCGGTAGCCGACGACAGCGGGATCGAAGTCGATCTTCACCACTTCGGCATGCCCCGTACCCCCGGTGCACACGGCGCGGTAGGTGGGGGCGTCGACGTGACCGCCGCAATAGCCCGAGGTCACGGCGTGGACGCCCTCGACCTCGAGGAACACGGCCTCGAGGCACCAGAAGCAGCCTCCGCCCAGGATGGCGGTCTCGAGAGCGGGGGACGGTTGCGATTCGGTCATCTTGCTTGCACTCCAAGGGTGATCGGTCTGCCTGCACAGACCGCGGCCAGACGCATTCATTCCCCACCCGCCGCAAGTGCCGGCACCGGACCGGCTGACTCAGCGGAAGGAGAAGCTGTAATAGAGATCGAGCGAGTTGTCGGTGCCGCCGCGCGCGACGAGCGACAGGCGGCGCGACAGCTGGTAGCTGAGCTTCACCAGGGTTTCGGCCCCCCCCAGGCTCTGCTCGAAGGACAGGAACAGGTCGGTGCCGAGGCGCTTGCCCAGGCTCAGCACCTGGCCGGAGACGGATGGCCCGCTGGCGATCGTCGAGCCGCCGCCGACCACGCGGCTGGTCGCGGCGCGCGAGGTGCTGTTGAGTTCGCCCTGGCCGATCGAGAAGCTGTCGAAGCCGAGGCTGCGCGACAGTTCGTCGGTCATGCCACCGCCCGGTCCGCCCAGCAGCGCCTGCGCCGCCGGCAGCAGCAGGCCGAGATCGGCGCCCGCGCCGGCATCCGGCGCACGGCCGAGCACGATCCACGAGAGTTTCTCCGGGTCGGGCACGTTCGGCTCGGACACCAGACGGACCTGCGGTCGCTTGGCGCTGCCGGTGACGGCGACGCCGGCCTCCACCGCCAGCCCCTTGCGCAGGGCGACGATGTTGAGACCGGGCGCGTCGAGCGGCCCCTGGAAGTTGACCACGCCGCGATCGATGACGAGGTTCTGCCCATAGCCGCGATAGCTGCCGCCCACCGTGGAGATGGTGCCGACCGCCGACAGCGGTTGCCCGGGGCGCAGGCGCAGGCGCAGGTCGCCCGCCAGCCGCGTCTCGAGTCCCATCGCCGACAGGAAGAGCGCGTCGCCCAGGCCGACGCGCACGTCCGCCTCGAGCGCGAAGTTGCCACTGCGCACCTCGTCGCGACCGAGCACAACGACGTCGTCCGACAGGCTCGGCGGCAGCGTCTCGGCGAACTCGATGTAGCCGGCGTCGGCGCGGAAATCCGCATCGAGCGTGAGCGAACTCCAGCTGCTGCGCGCCGTACCCTGGCCCGACAGGATCATCCAGCGATCGTCACGCTGCAGCAGCGGCAGGCGGTCGGCAGCGAAGCGGAAGCTGCCCGCACCGCTGTCGAGCAGCACCTCGCCGCTGGCGGTGAAGCGACCGGGCTCGGCGGTGAGGCGCTCGAAGGGGATGCGGCCCTCACGCGGACGCACCCTGTTCGGCGACACGAAGGCGAGACGCTCGAGCCGCACCCGGTCGCTGTCGAAGCTGGCGGTGAATTCGCCCCCCGACAGGATCAGCCCCTGGTCGACGAGCGCCACTTGCAGCGCGCGACCGTCGAGCCGGCCGCTGGCGAGCGGCGCATCAAGCGTGCCGGCCAACTCGACCCGCCCCTGCAGCCGGCCCGCGGTCTCGACGTTCTCGCGCATCAGCCGGCCCAACCAGGTGATGGACGGCATGTCGAGCTCTGCCGCGCCGGACAGGGCCGTGTCCGGCGGCAGCGTCCATTGCCCATCGGCCGTGCGCCGCGCACGCAGGCCGGCACGGGCCTGCAGCCGGCCGAACTCGCTGCCGCGCGCATCCGCGGTGAGCGTCAGGCGGTCGCCGCGTGCGGTGAGCACCGCCTCCAGCGCCTCCAGCCCGAGCCGGGTGCGGATCTCGCCCTCGACCGTCAGGTCGCCGGCCTCACGGAACACGCGCAACTGACCGTCGAGCGTGTCGCCCATCGACAGATCCCAGTCAGCGCCCAGCACCAGCGGTCCGGGACCGCGCCGGGGGCGGCCGTCGGGCCGCGACACGAGGCCGAAGCTGAGTCCGCTCAGCGCGCCGCGCGCGACCGCCTTCCGCGGCGACCAGGCCGTCTCCTCCAGGCGAATGCGACCGTTTTCGCCGGCACTGAGCTCCGCGGCGCCGAGCTGGAGCGCCGTCGGTGACACGAGGAGGCGCGCAGGCGCCACGAGACGCGACACGAAGCGGCCGGCCGTCTCGAACACCCTCAGTTCGCCCGCCCAACTCGGCCCCCGGGCCACCTGCTCGAACCCACCCTGCAAGCCCAGGCGCAGGCTGTCCGCGCCATCGTCGCGCGTGGGCGTCTGCAGCGCGAGCTCCAGTTCGTGCCGGGCGCGCGTACCGGATGCAGACAGGCGTGCGCTGGCCAGCCAGTCCGGTAAGGCAACACCGTCAGCGTCCGTACCCAGTGGCCCCAGCCCAGTCAGCCCAGCGGACAGCTGGAACGGCCCGTCAGCGCCGGCCTCCAGGCGGGCCGCACCGTTCGCGCCGAGCAGGCGCACCTTGCCCGGCAGGCGCAGAGCCTCACCGAAGAACTGCACTTCGCCGGCCGGCGCCGCCAGCGTGCCGCGCACCTGACCGCGAGCGCCGGCACGTCCGCCCAGACCGTGACCGAGCGCATCGAGTCGCGGCGCATCGAGCGCCAGGTTGAGCGCATCGCCCGCTCCGCCCCAGGCCCCTTCCGCACGCAAGGTGTTACCGGCGAGTTCAAGCGCAAGCTCGACCTCTGGCAGGCGCATGCCCTCGACGCGCACACGGCCCTTCCCGCCCAGCGCCAGGCCCTCGAGCCGGCTGTCCGGAATGTTGAAGGTCGCCGCCAGCATGCGCGGCACACCCCGCTCGGACAGTTCGCCCGACGCCTTGAGATCGAGGTTCAGCCGCGCCTGTGGCGCTTCGGCCAGCCAGGCACGCGGATCGAGGTTACGCAACGTCGCGTCGAGCATGAAGTGGCGGGGCGGCCCGTCCGCCACCACGCCCTCCTTCCCGCCATCGTGGGCAGGGCTGGCGGCAGCGGTGCCAGCACCGGATTCGGCCGGATCGGCGCGTTGCGCCGGGCTGCCGGCACCCGTATCGGCGGTCACTGCGCTCAACTCGGCGCGGGCGTCGATACGCGCCGCACCGAGCGCGAGCGCCAGCGCGGCCTGCTGGCGCTGCGCATCGCCTTCGGCGTCCACGCGGCCTGCCAGCCGCTGGCGTGGCAGGCGTCCATCCAGGCTGCGCATGTCGATGCCCGCCAGTTCCAGCGCCGCGGTGAGTTGGCCGACGCCACTCTGCAGCGCGCTCTCGCCGGTCGCAGCCCTCGGCGGGCGCCACTCCAGGTGACCGCTGACACGCCCGTCGCCCGGCAGGCGGATGTCGAGTGCATCCACGGCGATCGCCGCCTGCGTCCAGTCGAGGATGCCCGCCAGCGAAACGAGGGGGAGCCCCCCGGCATCGACCGCCGCCGGGCTGCGGTTCGTCAGGCGGATGGGTCCGGCGAGCAAGGTCGCCGTGCCCTCTACCGCGGCCAGCTCCGCCTCGATACTGAGAGCGGCACGCGGCGCCTCCGCGACGAACGCGGCCGGATCGATCTCTCCGGCCGAAAGCTTGAGTGCGCGCAGCGGCGTGTCGCTGAAAGGTGCCGCCAGCAGCTCCGCATGCGCCGTGAGCCCTTCGGCGGACGCCTCCACCACGACCTTCGGCGCCAGCAAGGTCTCGCCAACGGTGAGACGGGCCTCGAAGGCACGGCCCTCGAACGCCCCGTCGAAGCGGCCGCTGGCGTCCAGCGCGAAAGGCGCAAGGCCGTCGATACGCGCCGCCAGGGTCAGCTGCCCCTGTGGCAAGGTCACGGACAACGCGCGCAACGCATGCCGGCGGCCATCGCTGTCGATCGCGGCGCTCAGGTCCGCCAGCCAGAACCCCTGCCCGGCGGCAGCCTGAACCGCATCCGCCGCGGCCTCGCCCGTGTTGCCCAGGGTCTCGGCCGCCTCGTCGAGCTGGCGCGCGGCCTCGCTGACCGGATCGCCAGCCGGCTCAGCCGGAGATCCGGCGCCGATGCCCAGTTCCCGCAAGTCGAAGCGACCCAGGGTCAGGGAGCGCAGCTCGACCTGCAGCGGCAGTTGCAGGTCGCCGGGTGGCGTCGGCGGTGCATTGGAAGCCTCATCGCTGCGGCGAGCCAGCTCGATGCGCGCGACCGCAAGCCGGTCGACCACCAGCCGACGCTGCAGGAGCGGCGCGGCCTGCCAGTCCAGCTCGAGCGCTTCGAGGTGGAGTCGCAGGTCCGGCGTGTGGTAGCGCAGCGCATCGATGCGCAGCGGACCGAAGACGCGCCCGTGGGCGCCGTCGATCTGCAGCGCACCACCGGTCGCGCGCTGCGCCAGGGCCACTGCGGCTTCCAGCCCGGAGCGCGTGCCGACCAGCCAGGCCGCAACGCCGGTCACCAGCGCCAGCACGAGCACGATGGCAAGCGCCACGCGCCGCCATAGGCGGACGCGCTGTCGCTGGCGCCGCGGCCCGTTCGCGGGCCCGTTCCCGGCCGGCGTCGGCTCGTCGTTCATCGGACGCCCGGACGCGTTGCAGGGCCCGGCTTAGCCGAACAGGGCGCGCAGGCCCTCGCCCGGATCGTCGACGCGCATGAAGGCCTCGCCGACGAGGAAGGTCTGCACCGCGTTGTCCCGCATCAGGCTCACGTCTTCGGGCTTGAGGATGCCGGATTCGGTGACGACGATGCGTCCCGCCGCCCCGGTGGCGATGCGCGGCAGCAGGTCGAGCGTGGTCTGCAGCGAGACCTCGAAGGTGCGCAGATTGCGGTTGTTGATGCCGATCAGCGGCGTCTGCAGCTGCAGCGCGAGTTCGAGCTCGGCCGCGTCATGCACCTCGACCAGCACCGACATGCCGAGCGCGATGGCGATCTGCTCCATGTCGCGCATCAGCGGCAGCTCGAGGCACGCGGCGATCAGCAGGATCGCATCCGCCCCCATCGCACGCGCCTCGAACACCTGATAGGGGTCGACGAGGAAGTCCTTGCGCAGCACCGGCAGGTGGCAGGCAGCACGGGCCGCCTGCAGGTATTCGGGCGCACCCTGGAAGAAGGGGCGGTCGGTCAGCACCGACAGGCAGGCAGCACCAGCGCGCTCGTAGGACGCGGCGATGTCGGCCGGCCGGAAGTCGGCGCGGATCACGCCCTTGGACGGGCTGGCCTTCTTGATCTCGGCGATGACCGCAGCGCGCCCTGCGGCATGCCGGGTGCGGATGGCACCGACGAAATCGCGTACGGCAGGCGCCGCCTCGGCCTCGTCACGGACGACGGATAGCGGCCTCGTGGCTGAGGCGGCCGCAACCTCCTCGACCTTGACCGCGCAGATCTTCTTCAGGATGTCGGTCATTGCGCACTCCGGAACTGCTGGGTAAAGCGTACGAACTCGTCGAGCTTGGCGCGTGCCGCACCGCTCTCGATGACTTCGCGCGCACGCCGCACGCCCTCGCCGATCGAGTCGACCAGGTTGGCCGCGTACAGGGCCACGCCGGAATTGAACACGACGATGTCGCGCGCCGGCCCTGGCTGGTTGTTCAGCACGCCAAGCAGCACCTCGCGCGATTCGTCGGCATTCTCTACGCGCAGGTTGCGGTTGCTGGCCATCGGAATGTCGAAATCCTCGGGGTGGATCTCGTATTCACGGACCTGACCGTTCTTCAGCTCGCCCACCAGGGTCGCGCCGCCCAGGCTGACCTCGTCCATGCCATCGAGGCCATGCACGACCAGCACATGATTGGCGCCCAGGCGCTCCATCACGCGCGCCTGGATGCCGACGAGGTCGGGGTGGAACACGCCCATCAAGGTGTTGGGTGCTCCGGCCGGGTTGGTCAGCGGACCGAGGATGTTGAACAGCGTCCGCACGCCCATCTCGCGCCGGACTGCCGCCACGTTCTTCATCGCGCTGTGGTGGGCCGGGGCATACATGAAACCGATGCCGGTGGCCTCGATGCATTCGGCGACCTGCACTGGCGTGAGATCGAGATTGACGCCGAGCGCCTCGATGACGTCGGCCGCGCCGGACTTCGACGACACGCCGCGCCCGCCATGCTTGGCGACACGCGCGCCCGCCGCCGCGGCAACGAAGATCGTCGTGGTGGAAATGTTGAACGTGTTGGCACCATCGCCGCCGGTGCCGACCACATCCAGGAAGTGATCATGCGGTGGCTTGACCTCGACCTTGGTCGACATCTCCCGCATCACGGTTGCGGCGGCGGAGATCTCGCCGATGGTCTCCTTCTTGACGCGCAAACCGGTGAGGATGGCCGCGGTCATGACCGACGACACCTCGCCGGCCATGATCTGGCGCATCAGCGACAGCATCTCGTCGTAGAAGATCTCGCGGTGCTCGATGGTGCGTTGCAGGGCCTGCTGGGGTGTGATCGTGTTGGGCATGGTGTCGTCCGGGATCAGGCGGCGGCGGGCACGGGGCCGCTGCGGTCGAGAAAGTTGCGCAGCAGGTCGTGGCCGCGCTCGGTCAGGATCGATTCGGGGTGGAACTGCACGCCCTCGACATCCAGCTTCCGGTGGCGCACGCCCATGACTTCCCCGTCGTCGGTCCAGGCGGTAATTTCCAGACACGCCGGCAGGCTGTCGCGTTCAATCGCGAGCGAGTGATAGCGGGTGCAGGTGAGGGGGTTGGGCAAGCCGCGGAACACGCCGACGTCCTTGTGATGCACCGGCGAGGTCTTGCCGTGCATGAGCTTCTGCGCATGCACGATGCGCCCGCCGAAGGCCGCACCGATGCTCTGGTGGCCGAGGCAGACACCGAGGATGGGGAGCTTGCCGGCGAACGCCTTGATGGCCGGCACCGAGATGCCGGCCTCCGCCGGAGAGCACGGCCCGGGCGAGATGACGAGCTGGTCGGGCTTCATCGCCTCGATCTGTTCGAGGGTGATCTCGTCGTTGCGATACACCTTCACCGTGGCGCCCAGTTCACCGAAGTACTGCACCAGGTTGTAGGTGAAGCTGTCGTAGTTGTCGATCATCAGCAGCATGTCATCGCCCTCACTTCACCTCGGTGTCCAGGCCACCTTCGGCCATCTCGGCGGCACGCAGCATGGCGCGCGCCTTGCTCTGGGTTTCCTGCCATTCGGCATCGGGGTCGGAATCGGCAACGATGCCGGCGCCCGCTTGCACATGGATCTGGCCATCCTTGATGACCGCGGTGCGGATCGCGATCGCGAGGTCCATGTCGCCGTGGAAACCCAGGTAGCCGACCGCGCCGGCGTAGATGCCGCGCTTGACCGGCTCGAGCTCGTCGATGATCTCCATCGCCCGCACCTTGGGCGCGCCCGACACCGTGCCCGCCGGGAAGGTGGCGCGCAGCACGGCCAGCGCGTTGAGGCCGTCCTTGAGCTTGCCCTCGACATTGGAGACGATGTGCATCACATGCGAATAGCGCTCGATGGTGAAGCGCTCGGTGACCCTCACCGTACCGGTCTGCGACACGCGGCCGGCATCGTTGCGGCCGAGGTCGAGCAACTGGACGTGCTCCGCAATCTCCTTCGCATCGGCCAGCAGGTCCTTCTCCAGCGCCACGTCCTCGGCCACCGTGGCGCCCCGCTTGCGCGTGCCTGCGATCGGACGCACGGTGACGACGTCGTCCTCGAGCCGCGTCAGGATCTCGGGCGAGGCGCCGACGACGTGGAAATCCTCAAAGTTGAAATAGAACATGTAGGGCGAGGGATTCAGCGAGCGGATCGCGCGGTACAGCGCCATCGGGCTCGCCGCGTAGGGCTTGCTCATGCGCTGCGACAGCACGACCTGCATCACGTCGCCATCGACGATGTACTGCTTGGCACGGCGCACGGCGTCCTTGAACGCATCCTCGCCGAAGCTCGATACCGCAGTCGCGGGCTCGGCGCGCGAATCCTCGGGCACCTGCACCGGCGCACGCAGGCGGGCCAGCAGCTCGCGAAGGCGCTTCTGCGCACGCTTGAAGGCGCCAGGGACCTCCGGCTCGGCATACACGACCAGGGTCAGCTTGCCGCTGAGGTTGTCGACGATGGCGACTTCCTCGGACAGCAGCAGCAGGATGTCGGGCGTGCCGACGGGGTCGGGCTTGTCGGTCTTGGCCAGCTTGGGCTCGATGTAGCGCACCGTGTCGTAGCCGAAGCAGCCGACCAGGCCGCCGGCGAAGCGCGGCAGGTGCTCGCGCGGCGGCACCTTGATGCGGTTCATGAACTCGGCGACGAAGTTGAGCGGATCACCGTAGTCGCGGCGCTCGACCAGGCGGTTGCCGGTGAGCAGCAGCGCCGAGCGGTCATAGACCTCGATGCGGGTCGGCGACGACAGGCCGATGAAGGAATAGCGGCCGAAGCGTTCGCCGCCCTGCACCGACTCGAGAAGATAGGTGTAGGGCTCGTTGGCAAGCTTCAGGTAGATGGACAGCGGCGTGTCGAGATCGGCAAAGGTCTCGAGCGTGACCGGAATGCGGTTGTAGCCCTCGGCGGCCAGGGCATTGAATTCTTGTTCGAGCATGGAGGCTCCACGTGAGTCGGTTCGAGCGGACGGTGCTGCAGCGGGCGGGATGGCCGGCGCGCCTTGGCGCACGGGACCCCGCTGGGGGGAATCGCGTTCAGTGGCCCAAAGGCCAACGCCAGCCACCGTGCCAGCCGGGCTGGACGGTGGAGAGGGCGGTGAGGAAGCGATCCCGGGGTGCGAGCATCACGATGTCGATCTGTAGTGGAGTATGCCGACAGACCCGCACTTATGCGGTAACGATATGATCGAGGGCCTGAAGTGCGTTCGATAGTAGCCCATCGCATTCGATGGTGTCCACCGGCACGCCTTCGCTGTAACCATAGGTGACCAGCAGCACCGGCATGCCTGCACCCTGCGCCGCCAGCGCGTCGTTGGCGGAGTCGCCGATCATCAGCGCTTCGGTCGGCGCCACGCCAAGTCGCTCGCACGCCAGGCGCACGGTCGCCGGATCCGGCTTCTTCACCGGCAGCGTGTCACCGCTGACGACGGTGTCGAAATGCGTGGCGATACCCATGCGCTCGAGCAGTGGCAACGTGAAGGCCTCGGCCTTGTTGGTGACGACCGCCAGCCGGATGTCGCGCCCGCGCAAGGCCTGCAGGGTTTCGATCACGCCGGGGTAGATCGCGGTGCGCGCGCCATTGACCACCGCATAGTGGCGGCGGAAGACCGCCACCGCGGTCTCGATCTCGGCCTCGGTCGCACGCGTGCCCTCGGTCATGCAGCGCCGCACGAGATTGGGAATGCCTTTGCCGACGAAGCTGTGGACCTCTTCCTGGCTGCGTGCCGGCCGGCCGAGTTCGGCCAGCATGAGGTTGGCGGCGTCGGCCAGGTCGGCGATGGTGTCGAGCAAGGTGCCGTCGAGGTCGAACAACACGGCCCGCGGCGCGAAGCGCGCGCTGGCGCTCATGCCGCCACCCTGGCCAGCTCGCCCCGCAGCGCGCCGATGATGGAATCGTAGCGGTTGGGATCGCTGTCCTTGCCAGCGCCGAACACCGCCGAGCCGGCGACGAAGGTGTCTGCGCCGGCGCGGGCGATCTCGGCGATGTTGTCGGTCTTCACCCCGCCGTCGATCTCGAGCAGGATGCGCCGCCCGGTGCGCGCCGCGTAGGCGTCGAGCTTCTCGCGCGCCAGACGCAGCTTGTTGAGCGTCTCGGGGATGAACTTCTGCCCGCCGAAACCGGGGTTCACACTCATCAGCAGCACCACGTCGAGCTTGTCCATGACGTGGTCCATGTGGTGCAGCGGCGTGGCCGGATTGAACACCAGCCCGGCCTGGCAGCCGGCATCGCGGATCAGGCCCAGGCTGCGGTCGATGTGCTCCGAGGCCTCGGGGTGAAAGGTGATGACGTTGGCGCCGGCCTTGGCGAAGTCGGGAATGATGCGGTCGACCGGCTTCACCATCAGATGCACGTCGATGGGCGCGGTGGTGTGCGGCCGGATCGCCTCGCACACCAGGGGGCCGATGGTGAGATTGGGGACGTAGTGGTTGTCCATCACGTCGAAGTGGATCCAGTCGGCGCCTGCGGCGATGACGTTGCGCACTTCCTCGCCGAGACGGGCGAAGTCGGCGGACAGCAGGCTGGGGGCGATGCGGTACATGGGCAGTCTCCGGAAGGCGGGGTCAGCACCGGATTCTAACCGCCTGACGCGCCTGCGCGGGCAAGCGTGGCAGGCGGACGCAGTTCAGCGCACGCAGACCTTGCGCACCTGCTTCATGTCGGTGATGCCGGCCAGCACCTTCTCCATGCCGTCCTGGCGCAAGGTGCGCATGCCTTCGGCAAGTGCCTCGCCGAGGATCTGGTCGACGCGCCCGCGCTCCTGGATCAGGCGCTTGATCTGTGCCGAGCCGAGCATCAGCTCGTGCAGGCCCACCCGCCCCTTGTAGCCGTGGTTGCACTCGCCGCAGCCGACCGGGCGGTAGAGCGTGAAATGCCCGGCCTGATCCGCGAAGCTCTTGCGCCAGCGTTGCAGGACCTCGGCACGCGCCGCGGCAGGGTCGGCCTGGAAGCGGGGCGTCAGGTGCATGTCCTCGCAGTACTCCTCGAGCAGCAGACGCACCTCGTCGTCGTCGGGACGATAGGCCTCACGGCATTTCAGGCACAGGCGCTTGGCCAGGCGCTGGGCAAGCACGCCGATCAGCGCGTCGGCGAAGTTGAACGGGTCCATGCCCATGTCGAGCAGACGCACGACGGACTCGGGGGCACTGTTGGTGTGCAGGGTCGAGAACACCAGGTGGCCGGTGAGCGAAGCTTCGATGCCGACCGCCACCGTCTCGTGGTCGCGCATCTCGCCCACCATGATCACGTCCGGGTCGGCACGCAGGAAGGCGCGCATCATGGTCGCGAAGTCGATGCCCGCCTTGCGGTTGACCTGCACCTGACGCAGGCCGCGCTGCGTGATCTCGACCGGGTCTTCGACGGTCCAGATCTTGGTGTCGGGCGTGTTGATGTAGCTGAGGATCGAGTGCAGGGTCGTCGTCTTGCCCGAGCCGGTGGGGCCGCAGACGAAGAAGATGCCGTAGGGCTTGTTGATCGCTTCCTTGAGCCGTTCGAGGTTGAACGACATCAGCCCGAGCTGATCCATCGGAATCGGCTCATTGCTCGCGAGGAGGCGCATCACGACATCTTCGAGCCCGCCCTGCGTGGGCAGCGTCGCCACGCGCAGCTCGATGTCGAGCGGCGCGAACTTGCGGAACTTGATCTTGCCGTCCTGGGGCTTTCGCCGCTCGGAGATGTCGAGATCGCACATGATCTTGATGCGCGTCACGAGCGGATTGCGGTAGCTGGCCGGCACCTCGATGTAGGGCACGAGCGAGCCGTCCTTGCGGAAGCGGATCAGCGTCTTCTCCCTGCCCGGCCGCGGCTCGATGTGGATGTCCGAAGCCCCCTGGCGGTAAGCCTCGATGATGATGCGATTGACCAGCTTGACGAGCTCGTTGTCGGCCGCGGCCGAGACGTCGTCGCCGACCGCGCCCGGCTCGTCGTCACGTTCGTCCATGTCGGACAGGATGTCGCTGACCGAACCGTCGTCGATCGACTCACCGAAGTACTGCTCCACCGTCTGCGCGAACTCGCGCGCCGAGGTCACCCTGTAGCTGAGCCGCTTCTTCGACAACACGTTCTGTGCCACGCACGAACTGCGCACCTGCTCGGGATCGACGCACAGGATCACGACCCCGTCACCGTTCTCCTCGTAGGGAAGCCACAGGCTCTGCTGGACGTAGTCACGCTTGATGTTGCGCAGCAGGTCCATCGGCTTGACGTGATTGGGCAGGAAGGGCTGGTAGGGCACACCGAAGTAGCGGGCCGCGGCCTCGCCAAGCTCGGCCACGCTCAGGCCGAGCACGTCGATGAGGATCGTCTCGGTATTGAGGTCGCCGGTGCGCGCTTCGCGGATGACCTGCCGCAGTTCCTCGGCCGTGATACGCCCGTCGGCCACCAGCGCATCGAAGCGCGACCGCAGGCGCGCCGGTTTCTCGGCATGGCGCGCGAACGCGACGCCGAGCGTCTGCGTCAGGCCCAGCAGCCCCTCTTCGGCCACGTTGCTGAACGCGCCTCCGCTCTGGCTGTTGATGAGCTGGATGACGCCGATGACGCGCTCGCTGTCCGGGTCTCGGATCGGCGCCACGAGCATCTGGCGGGAGCGAAAACCGGTACTGGCGTCCACCTCGCGCTTGAAGTGAAGACTGGGCGAGATGGCGGCCAGCTCGGCCTGGTCATACACGTCGGCAATGTTGACCGGCCTGCCGGTCAGGGCGACAAAGCCGGCGATGCTGCTGTCGGCCACCGGGAGACGAATGCTCTGCACCGAGTCCAGGCCCGTCTTGACGCGCGTGACGATCGTCGTGCCCTTGTCCTCCAGGGTGTAGATCGTCAGCCGCTGCGCCTCGAACAGGGCACACAGATCTGCGGACAGTTCGAGGATGATCTCGTCGACGTCGTTGCTGGCATGGATGCGATTGGTGACGACCTGCAGCCCCTTGAAGAAGGCCAGGCGACGTGACACCGCACTACCTTGCTGCAGCTTGCCAATGGTCGCCGCCAACGGACCGGTAGCCTCCTGGGCAGCTTTCGCCTGCGCGGCGGATTGCTGCGGATCGTCGTGCAACTGCGTCATTCGCGAAGTCCCGAATCAGAAATAGAGCTCCTGCCCCATTTGCAGGCGCCTGGGCTTGAGCCGTGGAGCCCCCGCCTCGATCTGCGCAATGATACGCAGGTCCGCGCCAGGTTTCAGGTGGGTGATGTGGACTTCGGGCGTGACGTGCACTTCCTCGAGCATGGCCAGCAACATGCTCGGGCACAGATGACGGCTCGCGACCGCGAGACCGTGCTGCTCGTCGGCGAACGCCGTTTCGACGATGAGATGACGCAGCGCCGGTTGGGCGTTTATCGCGGCGATCAGTTCGGGACAATAGGCGGTATCACCGGAGAACACGAGCTGCCCGTCGCCGCTGTCGAGGGCATAGGCGACGGCGGGCACCGTGTGCTGCGCGGGCAGCGCCTTGATCACGCGCCCACCCAACGAGATGCTCTCACCCAGCTTCATCGGCTGGAAGCGCATGAAGGGGTGATGACGGTCCGGAATCGCTGAGAAATCCGGCCACACGAGCCAGTTGAACACATGCGAGTGCAGGATGCGGATCGTCTCCGGCGTCGCATGCACCGTGACCGGAAGGCTGCGCGCATCGCCGACCGAGTCAATCAGCAAGGGCAGGCAGGCGATGTGATCGAGATGCGCATGGGTCAGGAAGACGTGGTCGATGCGTCTCATCGCGTCGAGCGAAAGCTCGCCCGCACCTGTCCCGCAGTCGATGAGGATGTCCTCGTCGACGAGGAACGACGTGGTGCGCGCCTGCGCCCCGCCGATTCCGCCGCTGCACCCCAACACCTTCAGTTTCATGAGCTGTCGCCGCGAAACGACCCTGCTGGATCGCGCGGCATTGGTTCCCCGTTACGTCTGCGGGAAACTTATCACCCCAGCCCCTGTGCCGGTAGGCAAAAAATCACGCTGCGGGCGGCACGCGCCGGTCATTTTCAGGCCCGCAGGAAGAATTCCATCTTGACTCCCGCGAGCTCGATGATGTCGTGATCCTTGAGCAGGCAGGCCTGGGCATCGATTGGCGCGCCGTTTACGAGCGGAAAGCTGGCACCTTCGACGTGCGTGATGAAGTAGCCATGGGGGCGCCGCGTGATGACCGCGACCTGCTTGCCCGGTTTGCCGAGGGTCGTCAGCGACTTCGTCAGTTCGAGCTCGCGGCCGGCATTGGCCCCACTGAGCACCTGGATGATCCCTAGGCGCTCGCCGGCTGCAGCAAGCGCCTTTTCGGCACGCTCGAGCGCGCCCGCGGCCACCACCTGCGTGTCACTCCCCTTCTCGCCCGCGGGGCGCGCACCGACATCGGTAGCCGTCAGCGGCAACTCGAAGGGCTTGATCGCGGCCGTCTCGATCATTTCTGAAGCGGCGAGGCCTGGCTGCGTGACATCGACGATGTACTTCAAACGGTACTTGCCGAGCTCGATGACATCGTTGTGGTGAAGGACATGCTTCTTGACGGGCTGACCATTCACGTAGGTGCCGTTCGTGCTGTTCTGATCTTCCAGAAAAGCGTCCTTGAGGATGCAGGTAATCACGGCGTGCTGTCCGCTGATGGCCAGATTGTCGATCTGGATATCGTTGTTCGGCTTGCGCCCGATCGAGGTCCGCTCCTTGTTGAGCTCGATTTCCTTGAGGACGAGACCGTCCATGCTGAGGATCAACTTCGGCATTGCCCCTACCCGTCGATTTGGTTTGCCGCAGATGCTGCGGAATTCTCACGACATTCTAACGCGGCGCCTCCACTTGGCGGGAGGCGAAAAAAAAGCGCCGGATGCACCGGCGCTTTCTCGGGTCGAGAAGGACTC
Organism: Thauera sp. 63; assembly: GCF_000310165.2. Taxonomy (NCBI): domain Bacteria; kingdom Pseudomonadati; phylum Pseudomonadota; class Betaproteobacteria; order Rhodocyclales; family Zoogloeaceae; genus Thauera; species Thauera sp. 63. Next base: position 218,926 of record NZ_AMXC01000003.1, on the reverse strand, counting down.
GAAGGGTCAGAGCATTGCCTTGAGCAGCTTGCCCATTTCCGACGGGTTGCGCGTCACCTTGAAGCCGCACTCTTCCATGATGGCGAGCTTGGCATCGGCAGTGTCGGCGCCACCGGAGATCAGTGCGCCGGCGTGACCCATGCGCTTGCCGGCCGGCGCGGTGACACCGGCGATGAAGCCGACGATCGGCTTCTTCATGTTGGCCTTGCACCACATCGCGGCTTCGGCTTCGTCCGGACCGCCGATCTCGCCGATCATGATCACCGCATCGGTGTCCGGATCGTCGTTGAACATGCGCATCACGTCGATGTGCTTCAGACCGTTGATGGGGTCGCCGCCGATGCCGACCGCCGAGGACTGGCCGAGGCCGATCTCGGTGAGCTGCGCCACGGCTTCATAGGTCAGCGTACCGGAACGCGACACCACGCCGATGCGGCCCTTGCGGTGGATGTGGCCGGGCATGATGCCGATCTTGATCTCGTCGGGCGTGATCAGGCCGGGGCAGTTCGGGCCGAGCAGCAGGGTTTCCTTGCCGCCCTTGGCGACCTTCTGCTTCATCTTGTTGCGCACCATCAGCATGTCGCGGACGGGGATGCCTTCGGTGATGCAGATCGCCAGATCGAGATCGGCTTCGCAGGCCTCCCAGATGGCGTCGGCAGCGCCCGCCGGCGGCACGTAGATGACCGACACGGTGGCGCCGGTTTCAGCAGCGGCTTCCTTGACCGAGGCGTAGATGGGGATGTCGAAGATCTTCTCGCCCGCCTTCTTCGGGTTCACACCGGCGACGAAGCAGTTCTTGCCGTTCGCGTACTCCTGGCACTTCTCGGTGTGGAACTGACCGGTCTTGCCAGTGATGCCCTGGGTGATGACCTTGGTGTCTTTGTTGATCAGGATGGACATTCAAACTCTCCTTACTTGACCGCAGCGACGATCTTGGTCGCAGCTTCCGCCATGGTGTCGGCGGTGATGATCGGCAGGCCCGATTCGGCGAGGATCTTCTTGCCGAGCTCTTCGTTGGTGCCCTTCATGCGCACCACGAGCGGGACGGAGAGGTGAACTTCCTTGGCCGCCGCGACCACGCCGGTAGCGATGGTGTCGCAACGCATGATGCCGCCGAAGATGTTGACCAGGATGCCCTTGACCTTGGGGTTCTTGAGCATGATCTTGAAGGCTTCGGTGACCTTCTCGGTGGTCGCGCCACCGCCGACGTCGAGGAAGTTGGCCGGCTCGGCGCCGAACAGCTTGATCGTGTCCATGGTGGCCATCGCCAGACCGGCGCCGTTGACCAGGCAGCCGATGTTGCCGTCGAGGCTGATGTAGGCGAGGTCGAACTTGGAGGCTTCGATCTCGTCGGCGTCCTCTTCGTCGAAGTCGCGGAAGTCGACGATCTCCGGGTGGCGGTAGAGGGCGTTGGAGTCGAAGTTGAACTTGGCGTCCAGGGCCTTGATGTTGCCGTTGCCTTCGAGGATCAGCGGGTTGATTTCCGCCAGCGAGGCATCGGTTTCCATGTAGCAGGTGTACAGGCGCTTGAGCGTATCGACCGCCTTGGCCACCGACGCCTCGGGCACGCCGATGCCGCGGGCCAGGGTCTCGGCCTGCGCGTCGGTCAGGCCGACGAGCGGATCGACGAACTCCTTGAGGATCTTCTCGGGGGTGCTGTGGGCGACCTCCTCGATGTCCATGCCGCCCTCGGAAGAGGCCATGATGGCGACTTTCTGCGTGGCGCGGTCGGTCAGTGCGGCGACGTAATATTCCTTCTGGATGTCGGCGCCTTCCTCGATCAGGAGGTTGCGGACCTTCTGGCCTTCGGGGCCAGTCTGGTGGGTGACCAGTTGCATGCCGAGGATGTCGTTGGCGTACTGGCGCACTTCATCCAGGGAGCGGGCCAGCTTGACGCCACCACCCTTGCCGCGACCACCCGCGTGAATCTGGGCCTTCACCACCCAGATCTTGCCGCCAAGCTCTTCGGCCGCCTTGACCGCCGCATCGACGGAAACGCAATGGAAGCCGCGCGGCGTGACGACGCCATACTTCCTCAGTAGTTCTTTTGCCTGATACTCATGAATCTTCATGGTTGCCCTTCGATCGAAGCCGCGACGGCGAGCCCGTCGCGAACAGGTTGATGGCATGCTTAGGAGCGCAGATGCTCAGCGACAGGCGTCGTCTCCCTCGACCGCCACCCACCGCCGCCGACAGGAAAGCCGGCCTGAACTTCCGGCTGGCACGCACGAGTACGTGTTTACCGCAAGACTCCATAATTATAACCAGTTTTGCGCAGTGCACAGTGCCCGCTCAACGGGCCGCTCAGGCGGTCTCGTCCTGCCCGCGGTACCACTTCGGGTAGTAGCGCCGCACGGCTTCACCCGCGGTGTCGAGCGCATGACAGCGGTCGAGTTGTGGCGGCTTGCCGGCGCTGTCATCCGTGTCGCGGCTGAAGGTGGCCACAGTCTGGATGGCGGCAGTGGGCAGCGACTGCAGCATCTCGGTCATGTGCGAGCAGCCCAGCGTTTCGCCGAACATCTCATTGACCGTGCGGCGGAACCCACGCACGAGATTGAGCCCCACCAGCCTCGCGTAACGCGGCCCGATCGTGTCGCAGTTGCCCGGATAGGGCACCTCGTCCGAACAGGCGACCGCCTCGACGATGTTGAAGGCCGCATCGAAAGTAACGCGCACCCGCATCAGATGCACGGGCACGCCCGCCGGGCGCATACCCGAGGCGATCGGATAATCGACGTCCTTGACGTCCGTCAGCGACGCCTCGAGGTCGTAGAGACCATCCTCTCGCAGGAAGCCCTCGACCTCGATGCGACGAGTGTGAAAGCGCCGACGAGGCGCCGTGGGAACAGGTAGCGGCATCTTCGTTTCGCGTACGGTGGCGTATGGGGCAGTTGATCTTAACCGATTGCAGACACCTTAAGGAATGTCGAAGCCCCCTTGCAAATCCCCGGCGCAGCACACCATAGTTCACGCCGCGCGTGGCGCGCGGCACACAAGCCTGCCGCATATGCTGGAAGCCACGACCGGACTCTGCTAAAAGCAAGCTATCGCATCCAGACCGCCGGAAGTGCGGACAATGAGAACAACACCGATACGCACCGCAGTGGCGCTAGCCACCACCCTCATGTTTTCATCGCCCAGCGTCCTCGCGTCGGTGTTGGGCGACGTCGTGTCGCTGTCGCCCATCGGCGAGCCACTACGCGCCGAGATCCGCATCGTCGGCGGGTTCGACCAAGAGACCGCAAATTGCCTGCGCATTGGCGCCGCCGGGGATGACGCGGGCGACCTGCCCTGGGTCGCCGGCGCGCGACTGTCCGTGATTGGCGGCGCCAGTCCGCGTGTCGCGGTGACCACTTCCCGCGCCATCAACGAGCCCGTCGTGCGCGTGGCCTTGGAGGACGTGTGCGAGAACCGCCTGCGGCGCGAGTACACCCTGCTCCTGCCCTATCCGGTCTCGACGCCGGCAGCGCCCGCTTCACCCGTACAACAAACCTCGAGGCCAGCCCCGGCGAAGAACCCCCCAGGCACCGGGCGCACCTGGACCACCGCGCCGGGAGAATCGCTCGACTCGCTCGCACATTCGCTGTATCCCGACGATGCCGCGGCCCGGCGTCGTTTCATGCGCGCAACGGCGGCGGCCAACCCTGGCCTGTTCGAGCAAGCCGGCTCGCAAGCCCTTCCCCTTCCGGCTGGCACCACACTGGCGGTACCCGACTTGCGCACCCTTTCCAGCGGTGCGCCAGCAAAGCGGACGGACAAACCGCGCGCCGCACAAGCGCAGACGCCCGCCGCCTCCAGGCCACCCGGCCCAGCAGCGGGAACGCCTGCTGTCGCAGCGGCACAACCGCCGCGGAGCGACACCCGCGACCGCGTCATCGTCGAGAGCGACAAACCGACAGCCGCTCCCGCCGGGGCGGCAGCAACGGCATCCGGCGAAGCGCCCGGCTCCAGGGCGTCGGAACTGCTCGAACGCGAGCGCAAGCTCGCTGCGGCGATCGATCGCAGCATCATCGCCGAGATGGAGTTGCTGGCACGCATCAAGGAACTGGAAGAGGCTCGCGATCGGCTGCAGGCCCGCATCGAGGCACTTGACCAGGCCGCGATGCAAGCAAGCGCGCCAGCAGTCCCCGCTGCCACATCGCCGGGCACTCCAGAAGACGCGCCCGCGAGCAGCCCGGATCATCGCGACACGTATCTGATTGCAGGGCTGGCCATAGCAGCCCTCGCGCTTGCCATGGCGCTGCGCCGTCGCCGTCCGACATCACCGGGACTCGCGACCGCGACCGCGCCCACGGCTCGCGACGATCAGCCGCCAGCGCCCGCCCAGCCTGCCAGCCCTGTACACGAACGCAACGCTGTCGCCGTCGACGCGCCAACACCACAAGCCTCGCCCCGGCGCTACGACGAAGGCATCGACTGGAGCACTTCGACCCTCCTCCCCATCGGAGGTTACGCAGTCGACCACCCCTCGGACGACGCAGGCGAGGAGCACCGGTCAGCCGTGGAACTTGCCGAGATCATGGTGAGCTTCGGCCGACTGCACGGTGCTGCGGACACGCTCGCCGAATTCATTCGCGGCAACCCGAAGCAAGCCGTCACCCCCTGGCTGAAACTGCTCGAAGTCTATCGAGCCGCAGGTTTGCGGGAGGACTTCGGTGCCGTCGCACGCGAGCTGAACAAGACCTTCAACGTCCTCGCCGTAACCTGGGACAACTACGACGCCATCAGACACAACGCGATCCAGCTCGAAGACATACCGCACATCGCCACACGCGTGCAGCAGCTGTGGGGCACCCGCGAGTGCCAGGCCTACCTGCAGCACCTGCTGCGCGACAATCGTGACGGTTCCCGTGCCGGGTTCCCGTTCACGGTCATCGACGACATCCTGATGCTGTCGGCCGTGCTCGAGCAGGAGCTGGGCACCTACCGCGCAGCGCCGACCCAAGCCTGAGGCAGGCCGGCGCTGCGCGCTCACACCGGATTCGGCAGATCGATGAAGTCGGCCGCGAGACCGAGGCTGTCGCCGAGATAAGCCGCGATCGCGCGAGCACCATAGCGCTCGGTCGCATGATGACCGGCCGCGATGTAGGGCACGCCTGACTCACGGGCAAGATGAACGGTCTGCTCCGAGATCTCGCCCGACACGTAGAGATCCGCACCGGCCGCAATGGCCTGCTCGAAGAAGCCCTGGGCGCCGCCGGTGCACCACGCCACCCGTCTCACCTTGCGCGCGCCGTCACCGACGAGCAGCGGGTCACGCCCCAGCCGCGCCGCGATCGAGCGCCCAAGTTGCTCGGCCGACTCTGGCGCGTCCGATTCGGCGGGCCGACCGATCCAGCCCAGCTCCTGATCGGCGAAGCGGCCGTCCGGCCGCCATCCCATCAAGCGCCCCAGCTGCGCGTTGTTACCGAGTTCCGGATGCAGATCGAGCGGCAGATGATAGGCAATCAGGCTGATGTCATTGGCGAGCAAGGTCTTGAGCCGCTGGCGCCGGATGCCATTGACCCGCCCATCTTCGCCTTTCCAGAAGTAGCCGTGATGCACGAACACCGCGTCATATCCGCCGGCAACGGCATGATCGAGCAAGTGCTGGCTCGCCGTCACACCGCACAGCACGCGGCGCACCTCGCCCCGTCCTTCCACTTGCAAACCGTTTGGGCAATAATCCTTCACGCGTGAAGCGTCGAGCAGGGCGTCGAGACGCTCGATGAGCTCGATGAGTTGCATGCTCCCTCCATTCCCTTCCGGGGTCCGACGGGCATCCTTGCGACGGAGGCCCGGACACCCTCAGCCATTCGAGTTCATCATTATGCGCCGTCTGTGGCTCATCTTCGCCCAGGCCGTGACCATCAGCGTCGCGGGGCTCTTCGTCCTGAGTACACTCAAACCCGAGTGGCTCCGCGACACGGCACCCGCATCGGTAGTGGCCATCCTCGAAGCCCCGAGCGCAGACGGAGAACGACCTCCCGCAGCAGGCTCCTATGCGGCGGCAGCGCAGCGCTCGATGCCGGCGGTCGTGCACATTTTCACCAGCAAGGCCGGCGTCGCCCCGGGCCACCCGCTACTCGACGATCCGGTGTTCCGGCACTTCTTCGGCGAACGGCCGAACAACGGCCCCAGCCAGCGCCAGTCCGGACTGGGATCGGGCGTGATCGTGAGCCCGGACGGCTACATCATCACCAACAACCACGTCATCGAGACGGCCGACCAGATTGAGATCGCGCTCAACGACGGGCGCAAGTTCGGCGCTCGGCTGATCGGACGCGACCCGGAAACCGACCTCGCGGTGCTCAAGATCGACACCGATGGCCAATTGCCGGTGATCACGCTTGCAGCGAGCGATGCGCTGAGCGTCGGCGACGTCGTCCTGGCGATCGGCAACCCCTTCGGCGTTGGCCAGACCGTCACGATGGGCATCGTCTCGGCGCTTGGCCGCAGCCAGCTCGGGATCAATACGTTCGAGAATTACATCCAGACCGACGCGGCAATCAACCCGGGCAACTCGGGCGGCGCCCTCGTCGACAACGGCGGCAACCTGGTGGGGATCAATACGGCGATCTATTCGCGCTCGGGCGGCTCGCTCGGCATCGGCTTCGCCATTCCCGTGTCGATCGCGCGCAACGTGCTCGAGCAGATCGTCGCCACCGGCGAGGTCACGCGTGGCTGGGTCGGGGTGGAAATTCAGGACATCACGCCGGAACTGGCGGAGTCGTTCGGCCTTGCCGACACCCGCGGCGCGCTGATTGCAGGCGTGCTGCGCGCCAGCCCGGCAGACCGCGCCGGCATCAAGCCGGGCGACGTGCTGATCGCCGTCGGCGGCGAAACCGTGCGCGACCCCAAGGCCATGCTGGATCTGGTGGCAGCCCTGCCGCCGGGACGCCGCGCAAGCTTCCTCGTGCGCCGCGGCGATCGGGAGGTTGAACTGACGGTGGAAGTGGGCCGACGCCCAACGCCGGCGCCCAGCCGCTGAGCCCTTTCCCGGGAAGCGCGATCAACCCTTGTCGCTACGCTCGCTGGCTTCGATCCGGTCGAGTTCGCGGTCCATGTCCTCGATGGACGGCGCGACGTAGGCGCTTTCGGCTGCAGCAGGCACAGGCTTCGACATCCAGCCCGCCAGGATGATGCCCAGTTCGTACAGCAGACACATCGGGATTGCGAGCATGAGCTGCGAGATCACGTCGGGCGGCGTCACGATCGCTGCAATCACGAACGCACCGACGATGACGTAGGGACGAACCTCCTTGAGCTTGGCGACATCGACGATGCCCGCCTTGACGAGCAGGATGACCGCCACCGGCACCTCGAAGGTCACGCCGAAAGCGATGAACATCGACATCACGAAGGACAGGTATTGCTCGATATCCGGCGCTGGCACGATGCTCTTCGGCGCGAATTCGGCGATGAACTTGAATACCATGCCGAACACGAAGAAGTAGCAGAAGGCCATGCCGATGATGAAGAGCAGTGTGCTACCCGCGACCAGCGGGAGCGCCATGCGCTTCTCGTGTGCATACAGGCCTGGGGCGATGAAGGCCCAGGCCTGAAAGAGCACCCAGGGCAGCGCCAGCACGAAGGCGACCATCATGGTGACCTTCACCGGCACGAAGAAGGGCGTCACGACGCCCGTGGCGATCATGTGCGTACCCTCGGGCAAGGTGTCCATCATCGGCTTGGCGAGGATGTCGTAAATGTCTCCCGCCCAGGGCATCAGGCAGACGAAGACAACCACCACGACCAACAATGCACGGATCAGGCGATCGCGCAGCTCGACCAGGTGGGAGATAAAGGTTTCCTGTTGAGTGCTCATGCCTTGGTCTTGTCAGCCGCCCCTGCCGCAGCAGCCTGACCGGCTGCCGGATCGAGTCCGAGTTCGAGTTGCGCATCGGCCGGCCCAGCCGGCGCGGACGCCGTCTGCCCGAGCAGCTGCGACGCGGCTACCGCACCGGCCGCCGACGCCGGCGCGTCGGGCAGCATCGAGCGAACCTCGCTTGCCGTGCGATTCACCTCGGACTCGACACCGGCCGCTCCCGCGCGCACCGACGACTCGAGTTCCTGCGCCTGCTGCTTGACCTGTTCCTGCAGCTTCTTCAGTTCTTCGAGCTGCATTTCGCGCTGGATGTCCGACTTCACGTCGGACACATAGCGCTGGACGCGCCCGAGGAGATGACCGGCCGTGCGTGCGACCTTGGGCAGCCGCTCGGGGCCGACCACGACGAGCATCACCACGCCGATGACGATGAGTTCCGAAAAGCCGAAGTCGAACATGTTCTGCCGCTTGAGATGCGGTCACGCCGCAGCATGCCGCACGAAAACGAAGGGGCGCTCCAGTCAGGGCGCCCCTCCTACTTCGAGACGCGAAGCTCAGGAAGCGGTCTTGTCGACCTTCTCCCGCGCCTCACCCTCGATCGTCTGACCGCCCGCAATCTTCTGCTGGGAGGCATCGGCGGCATTCTCGCCTTCCTTCATGCCGTCCTTGAAACCCTTGACCGCACCACCGAGGTCCGAACCGATGTTGCGCAGCTTCTTCGTTCCGAACACCAGCAGGACGATGACCAGAACGATCAGCCAGTGCCAGATGCTGAATGAACCCATACCGCTCTCCTTAACGCTTCAACATGGGCGGCAGGGGATTGGGGCCACCCACAATGTGAAGGTGCAGATGATACACCTCCTGCAACCCAACCCTTCCGGTATTCACGATGGTCCGGAAGCCATCCGTACACCCCTGTTCGCGCGCGATCCTGCCCGCTGCAACCATGAGACGCCCCATGGCCGCCTCGTCTTCCTCATCGAGGTGTGCCATCGAGTCGACATGCACCTTCGGGACCACCAGCACGTGCACCGGCGCAACCGGATTGATGTCATGGAAGGCGAAGACATGCTCGTCCTCGTAGACCTTCTTCGACGGGATCTCGCCGCGGACGATGCGACAAAAGATGCAGTCGCTCATGAGTCCGCCTGCTGTGCCGTACGCGACTTCTTCTCGTCGATGCCCGACACGCCCTCGCGGCGGCGGAACTCGGCCAGCACGTCCTCGACCGACAGCCCGTGATGCGCCAACAGCACCATCGAGTGGAACCACAGGTCCGTGACCTCCCAGACCAGGTGCAGCATGTCCTTGTCCTTGGCGGCCATGATCGTCTCGGCGGCCTCTTCCGCCACCTTCTTGCAGATGGTGTCGGTACCCTTGGCGTACAGGCTGGAGACATAGGAAGAATCGGGGTCGGCCTTCTTGCGCGCGACCAGTGTATCGGACACGCGACGCAGCACTTCGATATCGATCACTTGTAGATCTCCTGCGGGTCTTTCAAAACCGGTTCGACAGCCTCCCAGCGGCCATCGTCGAAATACTTCTGGAAGAAGCAGCTGTGGCGCCCGGTATGGCAGGCGATGCCGCCGACCTGCTCGATCTTGAGCAAGACCACGTCGTTGTCGCAGTCGATGCGGATGTCGAGCACCTTTTGCACATGGCCGGACTCCTCGCCCTTGTGCCAAAGCTTACGCCGCGAACGTGACCAGTAGATGGCTTCGCCCGTCTCGGCGGTGCGCTGCAGCGCCTCACGGTTCATCCACGCGAACATCAGCACATCGCCACTCGACGCTTCCTGCGCGACCACCGGCACCAGGCCATGCTCGTCCCACTTGACCTCGTTCAGCCAGCGCGTGTCCTCGCTCACAGTCTCACCTCGATGCCGCGCGCGCGCATCAACTCCTTCGCCTCACGCACCGTGTGCTGCCCAAAATGGAAGATGCTTGCGGCCAGCACCGCGTCCGCACGCCCCTCGGAGACGCCCTCGGCCAGATGCTCGAGGGTACCGACACCACCACTGGCGATGACCGGAATGCGCACGGCGTCCGACACTGCGCGCGTCAGCGCGAGATCGAAGCCGCTCTTGGTGCCGTCGCGATCCATGCTGGTCAGCAGGATCTCGCCCGCACCCAGCGATTCAACCTTGCGTGCCCAGTCGATGGCATCGAGACCGGTATTCTTGCGACCGCCATGAGTGAATACCTCCCACTTGCCCGGCGCCGTCTGCTTGGCGTCGATCGCCACGACGATGCATTGGCTGCCAACCTTGCTCGAGGCATCGTGCACCAGTTGCGGGTTATTGACCGCCGCGGTGTTCATGCTGACCTTGTCCGCGCCGGCATTCAGCAGCCTGCGCACGTCGTCGACCACGCGCACGCCGCCACCCACGGTGAGGGGAATGAACACCTGCTCGGCGACCTGCTCGACGACATGCAGGATGATGTCGCGATCGTCGGAACTCGCCGTGATGTCGAGGAAGGTCAGTTCGTCGGCGCCCTGCTCGTCGTAGCGGCGGGCGATCTCGACCGGGTCACCCGCGTCCCGCAGCTCGACGAAATTGACACCCTTGACGACGCGCCCGGCACTCACGTCCAGGCAGGGAATGATACGTTTGGCCAGCATCAGCAGCGCTCGGCGGCGAGGTTCATTCGGACACCCCGTTGAGTTCGTCGGCACGAGCCTGGGCCGCGGCGAAATCGAGCGTACCCTCGTAGATGGCGCGCCCGGTGATTGCCCCCATCACGCCCTCGTCCTCGACTGCGCAGAGCGCGTCGATGTCGCGCAGGTCGGTGATGCCGCCACTGGCGATGACCGGGATGCGGAGCGCGCGCGCCAGACGTACCGTGGCTTCGATGTTCACGCCGGACAGCATGCCGTCGCGCCCGATATCGGTGTAGATCACCGACTCGACGCCGTAGTCCTCGAACTTCTTCGCCAGATCGACGACGTCGTGGCCGGTGAGTTTGGACCAGCCATCGACCGCGACCTTCCCGTCCTTGGCATCGAGGCCCACGATGATGTGCCCGGGGAAGGCGCCACAGGCGTCATGCAGGAAGCCCGGATTCTTCACCGCGGCAGTGCCGATGATCACGTAGCTGATGCCGTTGTCCAGGTAATGCTCGATGGTGTCGAGGTCGCGGATGCCCCCACCCAACTGCACCGGGATGTCGTCGCCGACCACGTCGGTGATCGCGCGGATGGCCGCACCGTTCTTGGGCTTTCCGGCGAAGGCGCCGTTCAGGTCCACCAGGTGCAGGCGACGGGCGCCAGCGTCGATCCAGTGGCGCGCCATGGCACCGGGATCTTCGGAAAACACCGTAGCGTCCTCCATTTCGCCTTGCTTGAGGCGAACACACTGACCGTCCTTGAGGTCGATGGCGGGAATGAGCAGCATACCGGTATCTGAAGTAGTGGAACGGGGATGTGGGGCGGCAGCGCTCAGGGCTGCCAGCGGATGAAGTTGGCCAGCAGCCGGAGTCCGGCAGCCGCGCTCTTTTCGGGGTGGAACTGGGCCGCGAAGATATTAGCCCGCGCTACCGCACTGGTAAAGCGAACGCCATAATCGGTCTCGGCCGCGGTCAGCGCCGGATCGGCCGGCGCAACGAAATAGCTGTGCACGAAGTAGAAGCGCTCACCGTCCGGGATGCCGTCCCACATCGGGTGCGCACCCCGCTGCCAGACCTCGTTCCAGCCCATGTGCGGCACCTTCAGCCGGCCGCCATCGGCCGCCCGCATCTTCGCCTCGGGAAAGCGTACGACATCGCCGGACAGGATGCCCAATCCGGGGACGTCGCCTTCGGCACTGTGCTCGAACAGCATCTGCTGGCCGATGCAGATGCCCAGAAAGGGCTTGCCCGCAGCGGCATCCACAACGGCCTGGCGCAGGCCGCGTGCATCGAGTTCGCGCATGCAGTCGGGCATGGCGCCCTGACCGGGGAACACGACCCGCTCCGCAGCCGCAACGCGCGCCGGCTCGGAGGTGATGAAGACGTCGTGGCCGGGTGCCACATGCTCGATCGCCTTGGCGACCGAGCGCAGGTTGCCCATGCCGTAATCGATGATGGCCACGGTGGTCATCGGCTTGACTCGCTATCGAACAGGAGGGCGGCCGTCGAATACGGCCGCGAGGAAAAGTCGCTCAGAGCGCGCCCTTCGTGGAGGGGATGGTGCCGGCTGCGCGCTCGTCGGCCTCGGCAGCCATGCGCAGCGCGCGTGCGAATGCCTTGAACACCGTCTCGCACTGATGATGCGCATTTTCACCGCGCAGGTTGTCGATGTGGAGCGTGACACCGGCGTGATTGACGAAACCCTGAAAGAACTCGCGCGCCAGGTCGACATCGAAATTGCCGATGCGGGCCCGCGTGTAGGCGACGAAGTAATGCAGCCCCGGCCGACCGGAAAAGTCCACCACCACGCGCGACAGTGCCTCGTCCAGCGGCACATAGGCATGACCGTAACGGCGCAGGCCCTTCTTGTCGCCGATTGCCTTGGCAAAGGCCTGGCCCAGCGCAATGCCGACATCCTCGACAGTGTGATGGTCGTCGATATGCGTGTCGCCCTCGCAGTGGATGTCGAGGTCGATCAGGCCATGGCGGACGATCTGATCGAGCATGTGGTCGAAAAAGGGAACGCCCGTATCGAGCTTGCCCTTGCCCGTGCCATCGAGATTGATGCGCACTGAGATCTTCGTCTCGAGGGTATTGCGAGTGACTTCGGCTTGCCGCATGACTGGCTGATGGCTCCAGGGTGACAGGTGCCGGGCATGATAACATCGCCCGGCAAATTGACTGCAACGCACGGACTCTGGCGTAGACCAGCGCCACGCCATTGCGTTGCCGACCTGCCACCCGATCCCCTGCTCGCCTTCCTTTTGCAGACGAAATCATGAGCCGCTTCTGGAGCGCCGTCGTACACGGCCTGACCCCCTACGTCCCGGGCGAACAGCCCAAGCTCGACAACCTGGTCAAGCTCAACACCAACGAGCACCCCTATGGCCCCTCGCCCAAGGCGCTTGAGGCGATCCGGGCGGCGACGGGTGATTCCCTGCGCCTCTATCCCGACCCGAACGCGGACGCCCTCAAGGCCGCGCTCGCCAGACGCCACGGCCTTCAGCCAAAAAAGATCTTCGTTGGCAACGGCTCCGACGAGGTGCTCGCGCACGCATTCATGGCGCTGCTCAAACAGGATCGTCCGCTGTGGTTCCCCGACATCAGCTACAGCTTCTACCCGGTCTACTGCGGGCTGTACGACATCGCACACCGCATGATCCCGCTGGCGGAGGACTTCTCGATCCGGGCCGATGACTATCTTCCGCAGGGGGGCGAACGCCCGGGCGCGATCATTTTCCCGAACCCCAACGCGCCGACCGGCCGCCTGCTGCCGCTGGCCGCGGTCGAGTGCATCGTCGCCGGCAACCCGGACGCGGTGGTGCTGGTGGACGAGGCCTATGTGGACTTTGGCGGCGAGAGCGCGATCGGTCTGATCGACAGGTATCCGAACCTGCTCGTGGTGCATACCTTCTCGAAGAGCCGCTCGCTCGCTGGCCTGCGAGTCGGTTTTGCCGCGGGGCATGCGGACCTGATCGAGGCGCTGGAGCGGGTCAAGAACAGCTTCAATTCCTACCCGCTCGACCGGCTGGCGATTGCGGGCGCGGTGGCGTCGGTCGAGGATGAGGCGTTCTTCCAGGAGAGTTGCCGCAAGGTCATCGCAACGCGCGAGAAGCTGGTGGCCGACATGCGGGCGCTGGGCTTCGAGGTGCTGCCCTCGGCAGCAAACTTCATCTTCGCCCGCCATCCGCAGCGCGATGGGGCCGAGCTCACTGCCGAGTTGCGCAAGCGCGCGATCATCGTGCGCCACTTCAAGGCGGCGCGGATCGATCAGTTCATGCGGATCACGATCGGCACCGACGAGCAGTGCGGCATTCTGGTCGGGGCACTGAAGGACATTCTCGGCCGCTGAGACACCTCGGCGCGTCTCGGCGGCTTGGCTCCAACCCGCCGGACGTGCCTGGGGCATCCGTTCTGCCGGCTGCGGAACTCGCCTTCGCTGCGCTCGGCTCAGACAGTCCTCGCCGGCGCCACGGATACCCCATTCACACCCGGCTCATCGCCACGCGGGCGTCGAGCCCGTCGACTTCAGACCTTCAGCCGCATCTCGGCGGAGCGGGCGTGCGCCTGCAAGCCCTCGCCGTGCGCGAGGATCGAAGCGACCTTGCCGAGGTGCTGGGCACCGGCTTGCGAGATATTCACGATGCTGGTGCGCTTCTGGAAGTCGTAGGTGCCCAGCGGCGACGAGAAGCGCGCGCTGCGCATGGTCGGCAGCACGTGGTTGGGGCCGGCGCAATAGTCACCCAGCGCTTCCACTGCCCAATGGCCAACAAAGATCGCGCCGGCATGGCGGATGTGGTCGATCCAGGATTCGGCATCATCCAGCGACAACTCGAGGTGCTCGGGCGCGATGCGGTTGGCGAGCGCGCAGGCTTGCTCGAGGCTGTCGACATGGATCAGGGCGCCGCGGTTGGCGAGCGATTTGGCGATGGTCTCGCGGCGCGGCATGGTCGGCAGCAGGCGGTCGATCGCCGCATGCACCGCGTCGATGAAACCCGCGTCGGTGCACAGCAGGATGGATTGAGCCAGCTCGTCGTGCTCGGCCTGGGCGAAGAGATCCATCGCAACCCAGTCGGCATGACCGGAGCCGTCGGAGATGATCAGCACTTCCGACGGGCCGGCGACCATGTCGATGCCGACAGTGCCGAACACACGGCGCTTGGCCTCGGCGACGTAGGCGTTGCCGGGACCGACGATCTTGTCCACCTGCGGAATGGTCTGCGTGCCATAGGCAAGTGCTGCAACCGCCTGCGCACCGCCGATGGTGAACACGCGGTCGACACCCGTGATTGCCGCGGCCGCCAGCACCAGGGGATTCTTCTCGCCGCGCGGCGTCGGCACGACCATGATCAACTCGCCGACGCCGGCGACCTTGGCCGGGATGGCGTTCATCAGCACCGAACTGGGATACGAGGCGCGTCCGCCCGGCACATAGAGTCCGACGCGATCGAGCGGCGTGACCTTCTGCCCTAGCCGCGTGCCATCGGCCTCGGTGAACTCCCAGGACTCGCCCTTCTGCCGCTCGTGGTAGACACGCACACGGTCCGCGGCGATGGTCAGCGCCTCGCGCTGCTCCGACGACAGGCTGTCGAGCGCAGAGTGAAGCTCGGCTTTGGGCAGTTCCAGCGCACCCATCGAATGCACATCCAGACCGTCGAAGCGGCGGGTGAACTCGACCACGGCGGCGTCGCCTGTGGTGCGCACCGCGCGAAGAATTTCGGTCACCGCGGTATCGATGCGCTCGTCCGCCTCGGACTCGAAGGCAAGCAACGCATCCAGAGTGGAAAGGAATTCGGGTTCGCGCGCATCGAGGCGGCGGATGGGCGTCTGGCTCATGAAAAAATCCTTACGGTTTGACCGCACCGGCAAAGGCGTCGAGCACCGGCTGCAGCAGTTCGCGCTTGAGCTTGAGCGAGGCCTGATTGACGATCAGACGCGAGCTGATCGGCATGATTTCCTCGACCTCTTCCAGATTGTTCGCACGCAGCGTCCCTCCGGTCGACACCAGATCGACGATGGCATCGGCCAGCCCGACCAGGGGCGCCAGTTCCATGGAGCCGTAGAGCTTGATCAGATCCACATGCATGCCCTTGCCGGCGAAGTGCGCCTTGGCCGCGCTGATGTACTTGGTGGCGACGCGGATGCGTCCGCCCGGTCGCGTCGCAGCGGCGTAATCAAAGCCTTTCTGCACCGCAACACAAAGGCGGCACTTCGCGATCTCGAGGTCCAGCGGCTGGTACAGGCCGGCGCCACCATGCTCGACGAGCACATCCCTGCCGGCTATGCCGAGGTCGGCCGCACCGTATTGCACGTAAGTCGGCGTGTCGCTGGCACGCACGATGACCAGGCGCACGTCGGGCCGGTTGGTACTGATGATCAGTTTGCGCGAGGTCTCGGGGTTGTCGGTAGGCACGATGCCCGCGGCAGCGAGCAACGGCAGCGTCTCTTCGAAGATGCGCCCCTTGGACAGGGCAAGCGTGATGCTGGACACGTGAAAAGCCTTGAGCTGAGTGAGCCATCATTGTAACCCGGCGCTGCTTCTGTTAACCTTCGGCCTATCTGGCTGAACCGCAGGTGGCGGTTCGGCCTTTTCTTTTGTTTCGCCGCAGCGTCGGCGTGCACCTCAAGCAGGAAACCCGCACCATGAAACCGTCGATCATCGTCTCCAGCAGCGACCTCGAGCGCCTCGAGGGTCTGCTCACCCTCCCCGCCTTCCGCAGCCGCGGCGACCTCGACGGCCTGCGCGAGGAACTCGAGCGCGCCGACGTGCGCGAGCCCGAGGACATGCCGGCCGACGTCATCACGATGAACAGCCGTGCCCGCTTCGTCGAGGAAGGCACGGGCCGTGAATACGAACTGACGCTGGCCTATCCCAAGGACGCCAACGCCGAGGCTCATCGGGTGTCGATCTTCTCGCCCGCGGGCAGCGCCCTGCTGGGTCTCTCGGCAGGCCAGTCGATCGACTGGGGAGGCATGGACGGGAAGTCAATCCGTCTCAAGGTGATCGAGGTCACCTGGCAACCTGAGGCGAACGGTCAGTTCGAACTCTGAGCCTGAGCCGGGCTGGAGCAAGCGCACGCCGCATCGCAGCCCGGCGCTAAGGCCCCGTACCGCAGCGGACGAGCCCGACGATCGGGCTCTTCAGCAGAAGTGGCAGCGGCAGTTGCGTCCGCCCGCCACCACCCGCGTCTTCGCACTTCAGACCAGGCGCCACACAGGGCGCCCGGCTTTCACGTCAGACGCCTGACCTTGGCGCCGAGCGCAGCGAGCTTGTCCTCCAGGCGTTCGTAGCCGCGATCGAGGTGATAGATGCGCTCGATCGTCGTTTCGCCTTCGGCCACCAGGCCGGCCACGACCAGGCTCGCCGAAGCACGCAGGTCGGTCGCCATCACCGTCGCCCCTTCCAGTCTCGCAACCCCCTGCACCACCGCCGTGTTGCCATCGATGCGGATATCGGCGCCCAGGCGCTGCAGTTCGACCGCATGCATGAAGCGGTTTTCGAAGATGGTCTCGCGGATCATTGCCACGCCATTGGCCACGCAGTTGATCGCCATGAACTGCGCCTGCATGTCTGTCGGGAAGGCCGGGTAAGGCGCGGTGCGCAGGCTGACGGCATTGAGCCGCGCAGGCGCCGACAGGCTGATCGCGTCGCGCTCGGACACCACCTCGCAGCCGGCATCCATCAGCTTGTCGATCACCGCGTCCAGATAGCAGGACGAAGTGCCGGTCAGGCGTACCGAACCACCCGTGACGGCCGCCGCACACAGGTAGGTGCCGGTCTCGATGCGGTCGGGCATGATGCGATGGGTCGCGCCATGCAGGCGCTCGACACCGCGGATACGAATCACGTCGCTGCCGGCACCGGAGATCTGCGCGCCCATCGCCACCAGGCAGTTGGCCAGATCGACCACCTCCGGCTCGCGCGCGGCATTCTCGATCACCGTCTCGCCATCGGCGAGGACAGCGGCCATCATCAGGTTCTCCGTACCGGTCACCGTCACCATGTCGGTGAACAGGCGTGCGCCCTTCAGGCGTGGCACGGTGGCATGCACATAGCCATGCTCGACGCGAACCTCTGCACCCATTGCCTGCAGGCCCTTGATGTGCTGATCCACAGGTCGCGCTCCGATCGCGCAGCCACCGGGAAGCGACACCCGCGCCTCGCCGCAGCGCGCCACAAGCGGGCCGAGCACCAGGATGGAGGCGCGCATCGTCTTGACCATCTCATAGGGCGCGACCGGGTTGTTCAACCCCGATGCATCCAGCGTGACGGTATCGCCCGCACGCTCGACCTTGACGCCCATCTGACCGAGCAGCGCCAGCAAGGTGCCGATGTCCTTCAGTTGCGGCACATTGGTGAAGATCACCGGTTCAGCCGTCAGCAGGGCGGCACACAGGATGGGCAACGCAGCATTCTTGGCGCCGGAAATGGCGACTTCGCCCGACAGTCGGGCGCCGCCTTCGATCAGCAATTTATCCATGAAACGCTCACATCCCCAGTTCGCCGCGACCCTCTTCCCACTGCGCGGGGGTGAAGGTCTGCAACTGCAGCGCGTGGATCTCGTTGCCCATCAGGCGGCCGAGCGTGGCATACACCGCCTGGTGCTGGCGCACGCGCGGCTTGCCCTCGAAGGTGGCACTGACGACGACGCCGGTGAAATGCACACCGTCCTCCCCCTCGATGGCAACGAATTCGCAGGGCAGGCCCTGCTCGATCAGACGCTTGATCTCACTTGCTTCAAACATGATTCATCCTTTTACGCCCGCAGCTTGTAGCCCCGCGCGAGCATCGCGAGGGTCAGCGCAGCGAGCGACACGAAACACAGCGACACGACCCCGAGCGAGAGCCAGGGCGAGGTGTCGGATTGGCCGAAGAAACCGTAGCGGAACCCGTCGATCATGAAGAAGAACGGGTTGAAATGCGACACGTCCTGCCAGACCTGCGGCAGCGAGTGGATGGAGTAGAAGACGCCCGACAGCATGGTCAGCGGCATGATCAGGAAATTCTGGAACGCGGCGAGCTGATCGAACTTGTCCGCCCAGATGCCCGCAATCACACCAAACGATCCCAGGATCACGCCGCCCATCACTGCGAACGTCAGCACCCACAACGGCTTGGCGATGCTCAGGTCCACGAAGGGCATCGCCACCAGCAGCACGCCAGCGCCGACGAAGAGCCCGCGCAGAGTCGAGGCAACCACATAGGCCGCATAAAACTCACGATAGGACAGCGGCGGCAGCAGCACAAAGATGATGTTGCCGGTGATCTTGCTCTGGATCAGCGAAGACGAGCTGTTGGCAAAGGCATTCTGCAGCACCGACATCATGACCAGGCCCGGCACCAGGAAACTGGTGTAGGCCACGTCGCCGTAGACGGTGACATGGCGGTCGAGCACATGCGAGAAGATCAGCAGGAACAGCAGGGCATTGAGCACCGGCGCCGCGACGGTCTGGAAGCTGACCTTCCAGAAACGCAGCACCTCCTTGTACAACAGCGTGCGAAAACCGGTCAGCGGCGAATCGACCGGCATCGGCTCGATACGGGGCGCCGGCCTGCCAGGCGCGGACTTGTGCGTCTCAGGCACGATGCATGACCTCCACGAACACCCGCTCGAGATCGGGCTCTCCCAGCTGCATTTCGCGCAAACCGGCACCCGATTCACGCAAGCTTGCGAGCCGGCTCTCGACCTCGCCATAACTGTCGAAGCCGAACTCCACCCAGCCGTCCTCGGCCGCCAGGCCACCGAGCACAAGCGCCGCATCGAGGTTATCGACGCGCACCCGCAGGCTGTGGGTGGCGAAGCGGCGCAGCAGGTTGCCGGTGGTATCCAGCGCAACGACCTTGCCTGCCTTGAGCATGGCGATGCGGCCGCACAAGGCTTCGGCTTCCTCGAGGTAATGCGTCGTCAGCACGATGGTGTGACCGTCGCGATTGAGCTTGCGCACGAACTGCCAAAGCCCCTGGCGCAACTCGACGTCGACACCTGCCGTAGGCTCGTCCAGCACGATGACCGGCGGCCGGTGCACCAGCGCCTGCGCCACCAGCACGCGGCGCTTCATGCCGCCCGACAGGGTGCGCATGTTGGCGCTGGCCTTGTGCGTCAGGTCGAGGCTGGCGAGGATCTCGTCGATCCAGTCGTCATTGCCACGGATGCCGAAGTAGCCTGACTGGATGCGCAACAACTCGCGCACCGAGAAGAAGGGGTCGAACACCAGTTCCTGCGGCACCACGCCGAGATTGCGGCGGGCGTTGCGGTAATCACCCGCCACGTCGTGCCCCATGATCTCGAGCGAGCCGCTGTCGGGCCGAACCAGACCGGCAAGCGCGGAGATCAGCGTGGTCTTGCCCGCGCCGTTCGGGCCAAGGAGGCCGAAGAACTCGCCCTGCGCAATCTCGAGGTCGACGCCACCCAGCGCCCTCAGCGAACCATACTGCTTGGTGACGGCACTGACGCGAATGGCCGGTATCGTCATGCCTTCGGCTCCAGGGGCAGGAGCGTGTCGATGTCGTAGAGCGCCGCGAGACTGATCAGCGCCGCGGGCAGGTTGCGCAGCACGACACGCTGGCCGGCTGCACGTGCAGCACGCAGCCAGTCGAGGATGAGCGCGAGCGCTGCCGAGTCGGCCGCCGTCACCGCAGCGAAATCGACGGCCAACGGCGCCTCGGCCGCAAGGCGCCGCCCCTCCTCCAGCACCGCCGCCGCGCTCAGCATGGTGAGCGCGCCATGCGGCGCGAACACCTTCGTCACGTCGCTCATGAACGCTGCTGCTCCGCCTCGAGCGATCGATTCTTGTCCTCGAGCGACTTGATCAGGCCGTCAACGCCACCGCTGCGGATCTCCTGCGTGAAGCTGCTGCGGTAGTTCGTGACCAGGCTGACCCCCGCGACGATGACGTCGAACACTTTCCAACCGGCATCGGACTTCTCGAGCATGTAATCGATGCCAATCGGCTGGGCGCCGCTCTGGCGCACCTCGGTACGGACCTGCACCCGCTTGTCCGTCGCGGCGAAGCGCGTGGGCTTGAAGTCGATGGTCTGGTCGCGGTACTGGGTCAGCGCATTGGAGTAGGTGCGCACGAGCAAGGTGCGGAAAGCCTCGGTCAGGCGCGCCTGCTGCGCAGGCGAAGCATCGCGCCAGTCGCGGCCGACGGCCAGCATGGTCATGCGGCGGAAGTCGAAGTGCGGCAGCACCTTGGCGTCGACCAGCTCGATGACACGATGCACGTCGCCCGCCTGGATCGCCTTGTCGGCGCGCACGATCTCGAGCACCTCGTTGGTCACGTCACGCACCAGCGCATCGGGCGCCTGCTGCGCCGACGCCTGCGCGGCCGGCAGCAGCCCGGCGAGCATAAAAAAGGCAAGTGCAATCAGTCTCTTGAAAGTCATGTCAGTTACCGGTTCGGATGCTTGAATCAGCCAGTTTGTCGCCACCCATGCGGTTCAGTTCCAATCGCTCGACGGCTGCGGTCGCAGCCATGTCGAGCTCCTCGCCCAACTCGGGCGCCCTGCGCGCGTCGAAATTCTCGTACTCGCGCGTCACATTGCCGTCGGAAACCTTGTAACGACGTTGTTCAAGGTAGAAGTCGCGCGTGTAGGCGTACTTGTCGATGGTGGCCTCGTCCACGGTCTTCTCGGCACCGAGGAAGGTCGAGCGGACATGCGTGATGCGCAGCGCGGTGTAACTGTTACGCGTGGGCACGTGATCGATATTGAGCGGACTCTGGCCCGCCCGGTCGGCAGGCAGCGCGACGGCGTCGCGCACGGTGCGCGAACCGAACAGGGGCAGCACGATATAGGCGCCTTCACCCACACCCCAGCGCCCCAGCGTCTGGCCAAGGTCCTCGTCGTGCTTCGGCAAGCCCATTTCGGTGGCGACATCGAGCACACCCAGCAGGCCGAAGGTGGAGTTCACGAAGAAACGCATCAGGTCGGACATTCCGTCCGCACCCTTGCCCTGCATCAGGTTGTTGAGGCCGATCCACGGATCCTCGAGGTTGCCGATGAAGTTGCCCACGCCGGTGCGCACGAACTGCGGCAACACGAACTCGTAGGCCTGCGCCGCAGGCTTCACGACCACCTTGTCGAGTTGCTCGTTGAAGCTGAACATGGCCCGGTTGTATCCCTCGAGCGGATCATCCGGGTTGGCGGTCGTGGCACAGCCGGACAGTACGCTGACCGACAGGGCCGCCACGGCAAGGGGTTTGCGCGAAAGTTTCGCCACTGCATTCATCGTTGTTTTCTCCACGGCAGGCCCGCAAGCCTTACTGGGCAGCCGGCTCGGCTGCCTTGTCGAACAGGAACTGGCCGATCAGCTTCTCGAGGACGACGGCCGACTGCGTGATGAGCACGCGGTCGCCGTCCTTCAGTGGCTCGATGTCGGCACCGGCATCGAGCCCGATGTACTGTTCGCCGAGCAGCCCCGAAGTCAGGATCGATGCCGAGGTATCGGCCGGGAATTCGAAGCGCTTGTCGATCTCCATCTGCACGACCGCGCGATAGGTCTCGGTATCGAAGCGGATCGACTGCACGCGGCCGACCAGCACGCCGGCACTCTTGACCGGCGCCCTGACCTTCAGGCCGCCGATATTGTCGAACGGCGCCTCGATGCGATAGGTCTCACGGCCATCGAGACCCGAAAAATTGCCAACCTTCATCGCCAGGAACACCAGCGCGGCAAAGCCGATGGCGACGAAAATGCCGACCCACAGGTCGAGCGCGGTACGACTCATCATTGACCCCGGAACATGAAAGAGGTGAGCACGAAATCGAGCGCGAGGATGGCCAGCGCCGATGTGACGACAGTACGCGTGATGGCGCGCGAAACGCCTTCCGCCGTGGGCTCGCAGTCGTAGCCCTCGAACACGGCGATGAGCGACACCACGGTGCCGAATACGAAGGACTTGATCACACCGTTCATCACGTCGTATTCGAATTCGACCGCTGCCTGCATCTGCGACCAGAAGGCGCCGTCATCAACGCCGATGACCACCACCGTGATCAGCCAGCCTCCGAAGATTCCCATCGCCGAGAACAGCGCGGCGAGAAGCGGCATCGACAACACGCCACCCCAGAAGCGCGGAGCGACCACGCGTGCGATCGGATTGACCGCCATCATGTCCATCGCCTTCAGTTGCTCTGTCGCTTTCATGAGGCCGATTTCGGCAGTGATCGCCGAGCCCGCGCGGCTGGCGAACAGCAGGGCGGCAATCACCGGACCGAGCTCGCGCAACAGGGACAAGGCCACCATCACGCCAACGGCGTCGGCCGAACCATAGCGCTGCAGGATGTCGTAGCCCTGCAGGCCGAGCACCAGCCCGACGAAGAGGCCCGAGACGATGATGATCAGCAGCGACAGGACGCCGCTGAAGTAAAGCTCGCGAATCGTCAGGTGAATGCGGCGCACCGACTGGCCCGACGCCAGCAGCAGGGCGAACAGGAAGCGGGTGATGAACCCCAGGCGCCAGACGCCGTCGATGGTCAGCTTGCCGATGTGACGCAGCCCGCCAACGATACCGCCGAAAAAGGCGTTCATGGACGCACTCCCTGCAGCAGGCTGTCGATCGGCGGCGCCGGGTAATGGAAAGGCACGGGTCCATCGGCCTCCGCATTGACGAACTGATGCACGAAGGGATCGGACGAGGCCCGGATCTCGTCGGGCGTACCCTGCGCGACGATCCGCCCCTCGGAAACGAAGTAGATGTAGTCCACGATCTCGAGCGACTCATGCACGTCGTGCGTGACCATGACCGAACTGGCGCCAAGCGCGTCGTTCAGGCGCCGGATCAACTGCCCGACGATGCCGAGCGAAATGGGGTCCAGCCCGGCAAAGGGCTCGTCGTAGAGGATCAGCATCGGGTCCAGCGCCACCGCACGGGCAAGCGCGACCCGACGCGCCATGCCGCCCGACAGCTCACCCGGGCGCAACGAGGCCGCGCCGCGCAAACCCACCGCCTGCAGCTTCATCAACACCAGGTCGGAGATCATCGAAGGCGGCAGATTGGTGTGCTCACGCAACGGAAAGGCCACGTTGTCGAACACACTGATGTCGGTGAATAGCGCACCGAACTGAAACAGCATGCCCATCCGGCGACGCATTGCGTAGAGGTCGGAACGCCCCATCTTGCCCACGTCGCGCCCATCGACCTCGACCACACCCGAGCTCGCCTTGAGCTGCCCGCCAATCAGGCGCAGCAGCGTGGTCTTGCCACAACCGCTGCCGCCCATGATCGCCACGACCTGGCCACGATGCACGCTCAGGTCGATACCACGCAGCACCGACCGCTCACCGTAGGCGAAGCGGACGTCGCGAAGGGAAACGAGGGGAGCGCCGTGCTCGGCTGTGATCACAAGAGGCCCTGCAGCTGGATTCGAACCATGCATTCTAACAGAGGAGAAAGATCGCTCCCGGCACGGTGCTGCAACGCAACAGCCAACTATTGCACGGAAGCACTCACATCGCATCGCCCGACAGATCGTCGAGCAATTCTAAACGCATATTTCATTTCTCTTGAAATGCATTTAGCATTGGCACATGCCCGCACACCAGCACGCCGCTCGACTCGCCCTGTACGCCCTTTGCGTCGGACTCGCTGGCGGCGCCTGCACGACGCTGCCGCCCGCACCGACGCCAGGCGGACATCTGACGGCTGGACACTCACTCCCGCCACAGACTGCTCCCCACGCTGCGGCCGCGTCGCCAGCTGATCCGCCGGCACCGGCGAGCACCCGGCCCGCGGCGCCGCAGCGGGCGCACCCGCTCCGGCGCGACGAAACCTATTCGGTCGCGGTGCATGATCTCCCGGTCACCCAACTCCTGCTCGCCATCGGCCGCGATGCGCGCCTGAACCTCGACCTGCATCCCGGACTCGAGGGACGCGTCACGCTCAACGCTATCGACCAGCCGCTCGACCGCCTGCTTGCCCGCATCGCCCAACTGGCGCCGATCCGCTACACGCTCGCCGGCGACCATCTCAGCGTGCGACCGGACACCCCGTTCCTGCGCAGCTACGTGCTCGACTACGTCAACCTCAGCCGCAGCATGAGGGGGACCGTCGCCACCAGCACGCAGATCGCAACCGGGGCCAGCAGCGGGGCCAACGGCCCGAACGGCGCCGGCAACACCTCCGTGACTCAGATCGAGACGCGCTCGACGAACGACTTCTGGGAGGTGCTGCAGTCGAACATCCGCGCCATCCTGTCCGACCCGGCGGGCGGCGCGTCCCCGTGCAAGGCCGACAGCGCCATTTGCCCGGACATCATGCTCAACCCGGGCAGCGGGATCGTCATGGTGCGCGCGACCGCACGCCAGCACGAACAGCTGAGCGCCTTTCTTGGCGATGTCCAGGCGGCCGCGCGCCGCCAGGTGCTGATCGAGGCGACGATCGTCGAGGTCACGCTGGCAGACGGCTATCGGCAGGGCATCGACTGGACGCGGCTCGGCCTGCCCGGCTGGCATGTCGCGCCGCGGGGCAGCAACGATGGCGCGGCCGCGGGATCACCCACCCTGAGCTACCTGTCCGGCAGCTTCGACATCAAGGTGGAACTCCTCGAGACTTTCGGCACGGTCAAGGTGCTGTCCAGCCCGCGGCTGTCGGTGCTCAACAACCAGACGGCGATGCTCAAGGTCGTCGAGGAATATGTTTACTTCCTCGTTGACGCCTCCACGACCGAATATGGCGACAGCGAGCGCGAGAAGATCACCGCGACCACGACACCGCAATCGGTCTCGGTGGGCATGGTGATGTCGGTGACACCGCAGATCAGCGCCGGCGGCGAGATCACGCTGAACATCCGCCCGACCATCTCCGGCATCGCCGGCTTCAAGGACGACCCCAACCCCTCGCTGCGCAACATCCCCAACCGCGTGCCGCAGATCCGTACGCGTGAGATCGAGTCCATGCTGCGCCTTCGCAGCGGTCAGATCGCCGTGCTCGGGGGGCTCATGGAAGACCGCGTCGATCACGACACCGGCCGAATCCCGCTGCTCGGCGACGTCCCGCTGCTGGGTGAGCTGTTCACCCGCCGCGACAACACCGCGCGCCGGACCGAGCTGCTGATCTTCCTGCGCCCACTGCTGATCGACGACCCGAGCACTAACGCCGATTACGCACCCTATGTCGGCCAGCTGCCTGACGCCGACTTCCTCGTCAGCACCCCATCGCCTGGCCAGCGCAATCACCCATCCATACCCCTACGTCCCGAGCTTCCCGTCCTGCCCAGCCAGCCATGAACGCACCCGTCCTCATTGGCCAGATCCTCACCGCGGCGCGCCTGATCGGCGACGACCAGCTACGCATCGCCTTGCACGAGCAGCAGCGGCGCCAACGCCCGCTCGGACGCTTGCTGGTCGAACTCGGCTTCGTCAGCGACACCGCGCTGCGCGACGCACTCGCTGCGCACTACGGGCACACGAGCGTCGACCTCGGCGACACCCTCGCCGACCCCAACGCCCTTGCACGCGTGCCGCGAGCGCTGGCGCAACGGCATCGCCTGTTGCCGCTGCACTATGACCATGCGTCGCAGACGCTGACCATCGCCGCGGCCAGTGCGGACGACATCGTCGCCCAGGATCGGCTGCGCGCCGAGCTTGGGCCACAGGTTCGAATCGCGCTGCGCCTGGCGGCCGACGCCGAGCTGTCGCGTGCGATCGACCGCCACTACGGCCAGCCTGCAACGATCGACGACATCGTGCACGAGATCGAGCAGCGCGACGCGCGCAGCGCCCTTCTGGGGCCTGCAGCGACGACCGACGGGAACTCGATTGTGCGTCTGGTCGACGCGATGCTTGCAGACGCCGCTGCACGCGGCGCCTCCGACCTCCACTTCGAACCCGAGGCCGGCTTCCTGCGCATCCGTCAGCGCGTCGACGGCACGCTGCGCCAGGTGCGCGCACTGCACAAATCGTTCTGGCCGGAACTGGCTGTCCGCCTCAAGGTAATGGCCGGGCTCGACATCGCCGAGTCACGCTGCCCTCAGGATGGACGCATCTCGATCACGCTGGCCGGCCGCCCGATCGACTTCCGCGTCGCCACCCAGCCCACCCTGCACGGCGAAAACATCGTGCTGCGCGTCCTCGATCGCGAGAAGGGCATCGTACCGCTCGACGCCCTGGGGCTGACCGACGGCCAACGCACGACCCTCGACCGCATCCTTGCCCGCCCCGAAGGCCTGACACTGGTCGTCGGCCCCACCGGCAGCGGCAAGACCACGACGCTGTATTCGATCCTGAATCACCTGAACGTCGAGGCGGTGAACATCATGACGCTGGAGGATCCGGTGGAATATCCGCTCGCCCAGCTGCGTCAGACCTCGGTCGGCGAGGCCTCGCGCCTGGACTTCGCCGACGGCGTGCGTGCGCTGCTGCGCCAGGATCCCGACATCCTCCTGATCGGCGAGATCCGCGACACCGACACCGCACGCATGGCACTGCGCGCCACGCTCACGGGGCATCGCGTGTTCTCGACCCTGCATGCCAACTCGGCCGCCGGCACGCTGCAGCGGCTTGTCGACATCGGCCTACGTGCGGACATGCTGGCCGGGAGTCTCGCCGGCATCATCGCGCAACGCCTGGTACGCCGACTGTGCCCCGACTGCCGGTCCGAGGCTGCGGCAAGCGCGGACGCCTGCAGGCTGCTTGGGCTGTCCCCCGCCACCCCGCCCCGAATC
Source organism: Thauera sp. 63 (assembly GCF_000310165.2). Taxonomy (NCBI): domain Bacteria; kingdom Pseudomonadati; phylum Pseudomonadota; class Betaproteobacteria; order Rhodocyclales; family Zoogloeaceae; genus Thauera; species Thauera sp. 63. The sequence continues at coordinate 191,844 of NZ_AMXC01000003.1, read as the reverse complement.
TTCCATCCCGTCGGCTGCCCTGCATGCGACTTCCGTGGCTACCGCGGGCGTCTGGCGATCATGGAGCTGGTCAGGATCGACCCTGCGCTCGACGAACTCATCCACGAGGGCGCCAGCCTCGGCCGACTGCGGGCCGCACTGCGCGCCGGCGGACACGCGAGCCTCGCCGACGACGGCATCCGGCGCGTGCTCGACGGCAGTACCTCGCTGGCCGAGTTGAGCCGCGTCATCGACCTCGCCGCGCATGCGGACGAACGGGGAGTCGCCGCATGAACCTCCATCGCTATCGCGCCATGGCAGCCGACGGCCGTCGGGTGCGGGGCGAACTCGACGCCGCCGACCTGCTCGATCTCGAACAGCGCCTGCAGACGATGGGCCTGGTGCTGATCAATGGCGAACCCGTCCGTCTACGCTGGCGGACGCGCGCCAAGGTACCGCGTCGGGAGCTGATCCATTTCTGCTTCCACTTCGAACAACTCCTCGCCGCAGGCGTCCCGCCCTTCGAGGCGCTGACGGCCATGCGGAACGCCACGACACACGCGCGCACCCGTGCCCTCATCGGCATGCTGCTCGCCGATGTCGAGCGCGGACGCCCCCTGTCCGAGGCGATCGCGCGCCAGGAAGGCGTGTTCGCCCCTGCGCTGGTCGCGCTGATCAAGGCGGGCGAGCATGCAGGCCGGCTGAGCGAGGCCGTCCGCGAAATCGGCGCGGTACTGGAGCGGGAGGAGGCACTCGTCGCACACGCCAGGCGCGTCGCAATCTACCCGGCGATCGTCGCCGCGCTGATTCTGGCCGCGCTCGTCGTGGCACTGGTTCAGGTCGTGCCCGAGATGGAAAAGCTCTTCCGCAGCAGCGGCGAACAATTGCCGCTGCAGACGCAACTGCTGCTTGCCCTGTCCGCGCTCGTCACCCGCCATGGCTGGCTGATGCTGCTGGGCGCAGGCAGCCTGGCCGCCGCCCTGCAATGGCAACTCGCCCATTCCGAGCCGGCTCGCGTGCACGCTCACCGCCTGCTGCTGTCGCTACCGCTTGTCGGCGGCATCCTGCGCGACATCGGGCTCGCCCGCTTCGCCAGCACCCTCGCCAGTCTCTATGCCGCCGGCGTCCCCGTGATCGATGCCTTGCGCATCTCACAAGACACCACGGGCAATCTCGCCCTGCGCGCCGCCTTGCACGACGTGACGCGGCAGGTGGAACAAGGCCGCCCGCTTTCCGCAGCGTTCGAGACGGCGAGCCGCTTTCCCGCATTGCTCACCCGGATGGCCCAGGTCGGCGAACAGACCGGCGCGCTCGACCGTGCCCTCGAGAACATCGCCCTGCTGTGCCGGCGCGATGTGGAGATCGCCATCGGCCGCCTGCAGGCGGCCATCGAACCCGGGCTCACCGTCATGCTGGGCGCCCTGCTGCTGTGGGTCGCCAGCGCCATCCTCGGCCCGATCTACGGCCTCATCACCCGCCTTCCGCTCTGACCCATGAGCCGCCTGCTTCTACGCATCGATTCACTCGGCCTGGAGGCATGGCAAATGCATGGCCATAGGCCTGAATGCGCTGAACGCTTTGCGCCTCACCAGACGACGGACTTCGCCCGCTGGGTCGCGGGACGCCCGCGCGGCTCGCGCTTCCGCGTCCTGGTCGATCTCGGTGAAGAAGCCCATGAGACCGAGGTCCTGCCACGGGTCCGCGGGGCGGATCGCCGCGCGCTCATCGCCCGCAGGCTTGCGCAATGGTTTCCTCAACCGATCTGGGCCCGTGCCGACACGCTGCCGGACAAGCCCCGCCAGCGCGGCGCAGCTACCGAACGCGTGCTCTTCAGCGGCCTCACCCGGCCGGAGCGGATCGCCCCCTGGATCGACGCCCTGCAATCGGCGCGCGCACACATCGAATGCACCATCCCGGCGAGCGCACTGCTGGCCGCCTGCAGCGGGCTCGCCGACGGCTTGCTCGTCAGCTTCAGCCGGGCTGGCATGCGTGTGACGCTGATCGCCGAAGGGCGTGCCCGCCTGTCCCGCCTCGTCGAAGACTACCCGTCAGGCGCAGCCGCGCAGAACGCCGAGTGGCTGCTCGAGATCGCACGCACCGCACGCTACGCAAGCACGGTCGTCGGCGGAACCGCACAGCCCTTGGTCAGCATCATCGCCCCTGAAGCGGTGCTGCCACCCCTCTTTACATCCTCGTCTGCCGCTGCGCACGGACTCGAACTGCACTGGCTCGATCCCGTATCGTTCGGCATCGCCGCCACGGAAGGCCAGGACCTGGACTGCACTCGTCTTCTGCTCCACTGGCTGGATAAGGCCTCGCCCCGACTGGGCTGGCAGACACCCATGCCTCCGGGCCTCATGTCAGGACCGAGGCGCCTGCTTGTCGGCGCCTCGGCTGCCCTCTGCGTGGCCGGCATGGCGGCGGCGATGCTGAACTGGCAGAACGCATCACGATTGACGCAGGCGCGCACGGCGCTTGAAGCCTCACTGGGCGCGAAGCGTGCGTTGGTCGCGCGCATCGAGGCCTCCATTCCCCCGCTGCCCGCCACGGCCGACCTCATCCAGGCAAGCGTCGAGCAGTTCGAGCAGGCCGCACACCTGCGCGTCCCGACCCGGGCCCTCCTGGAACACATCTCCCACGCCCTCGAGGACAGCCCCTCCGCCAGTCTGGATTCGCTCTCGTGGGCGCAGGAAGCGCCCGATGCCCTCATCACGCTGACGCTCATGCACGCCGCGCCCCAGGACCTCGAAGCGATCGCCCAGCGGCTCGAGCGCCTGGGCCCGTTGGAAATCGAGTCCGGGCGTCCGGATGGACGATCCGTGATCTCCGTGCGGACCGCGCTCGACACGCTTGGCCGTGAACGCCCATGAAGGCGGCCGAATCACGCCAGGCCGAGCTTGCGCGATTCGCTGCGCCTGGGCTTGCCGTGGGCGGACTCGTCGTGGCGGCAGCCTTGCTGATCGGCTCGATCGCCAGGGTCGACGAGGCGGCGTCCGTCCTCGACCGCGTTCGTCGTGCGGATGCGCAGATCGACGCCGAACTGCAGTCGATCTCCGCACGCGCCGACGCGACGCGGCGCACCGCGGAACACTGGCAGGCACTTGAAGCGCTGGCGCGCACGCCCGGCCCGCAGTCCTGGTCACTCGCGCTACAGGAAGCGGTCGAGCGGCTCGGCAGGGAGAGCATGCCCGTCCGCATCCTCTCGACGTCCTCCTCGCCTCCACAACCGCCGGCCGGCAAGCCGGCCTCGCTCCTGCTCCACAGCGAGATCACCGCCCGCTTCGCCCTCCGCCACGAGGGCCACGTGCCGCGCCTGCTCGACGTCATCGAATCCACGCCCCATGTCCGCGTGCGCGCCTGCAGGCTGGAACGCGTGGTCAGCCAGGCTCCGGCCCGCATCACGGCGGACTGCCGCCTCTCCTGGCTGAGCGTCGCCCTGCCTGCTATCGCCAAGACGCCATGAGCACGGTCAGTCCGCGTCCCGTTTCCGTCTGCGCTCTCACGCTCCTGCTCGCATTCTGGGGGACGAGCGTGGCGGCCGCCGATCTGGGTCGCCTGTTCCATACCCCGGCGGAGCGTCACGCCCTCGACCAGCCCCGCGAAACGGTCGTCGACCACGGTGAGCCGGACGCGGCCCCCGTGTCCCGTCGCATCGACGGGCTCCTGCGCAGCAGCACCGGGCGGGCCACGATCTGGCTCGATGCCGAACCGCTCGCACCGGCTCCGCTCTTTCGGCTCGCGCCCTATCCGGCGCTCGAGCTCATCCCTCAGCCCGCATCGCAGCTGCGACTGCACGTCGGCGACAGCTGGCCGCCGTCCGCCCGGTCCGCCGACAGCAGCCTGCCGCGGCTCCACGTCCAGCGCCACCGCGACACCCTCCGATGAGCGCCCGCCGCCCCTGCCATCGTGTCGCCGGCAACGGCCTGCTCGCAGTCCTGCTCCTGAGCGCACTCCTGTCGGCCGCCGGCCTGCTCGCACAGGGCGAACTGCGCATCCTTGCCGAATCGCGCGCGCAGGCACGCAGCGTCGAAGCGCTCTCTCAAGCACGCGAGGCCCTGATCGGCTATGCGATCAGCTACGCCGAGCGCCACCCTGGCGAAGGCCATGGTCATCTGCCCTGCCCCGATGCAGGCAACAGCGGCTCGAGCACGCTGGGCGCCTGCGGCGCACGCAGCATCCCGAGCCTTGGCCGCCTGCCATGGCGAACCCTGGCACTGCCGGAACTGCGCGACGGATGGCACGAATGCCTGTGGTATGCCGTCGCCGGCAGTGTCAAGAACAACCCGAAACCGCTGGTACTGAACTGGGACAGTCCCGGCCAGTTCGGACTTTTCGACCGTGCCGGGCGGCAGATAGCGGTGGCCGGGCCGGACAGCCTCGCAATCGCCGTCATCATCGCGCCCGGCGCGGCACTGACAGGCCAGATCCGCATCAACACCGGCGCGGGACCTTGCCCGGGCAGCGCATCGGCGATCGACGACCTACCCGCCTTCCTCGACGGCGGCAACAGCCTCGTCGTTCCGAGCAACTTCCGCCAGGGTGGCACGGCAGACCTGGCCGGCAACGACGTGCTTGCCTGGATCGGCATCGACGACATCCATGATGCCTTGCGCCGCCGCCACGACCATGCGGACCGGATCGAGCAGATCGGCGCACGCGCCGCAACCGCGCTCGACGCCGCACTGGCCAGCCCCGACTTCATCGCGACCCATCTCACGGCCGCAGCCGGCGGCCTGGTGGCGACCGGCCCCCTGCCGCTGTCGACCGTACTTGCGCTCCCCGGCGAGCATGCAGTCGCACACAACAACTGGCGCGACCAATTCCGCATCGCTGCCTGCATCGATGGCACTCCCTGTGTGACGGTCCATGACACGGACAGCGACACCCTCCACCTTTGCCGGGCTGCGCTGCTCTTCGGTGGCGAGCGCATCCGCGAAGGTCCCGACCGCCAGCGGCGCACGACCACTGCCGAACGCGAGGACGCCGCGCAGTATCTCGAAGGCGACAACGCGCACAACTACGCAAGCGGCATTCCCCGATTCGCGGGTGCGCCCCTGTTCCGCACCATCGACCCCCGCCTGCCCGCCACCCAGGACGTCGTCCGATGCATTCCCTGAATAGCCCCCCTCCGCAGTCAGCGCCCGGCACCTGCACGCCCTGTCCTGCTCAAGGCGGATTCACCCTCGCCGAGCTCGCAATCGTGCTGGTGATCCTGTCGCTTCTGGCCGGCGGACTGATGGTGCCGCTAGGCGCACGCATCGAGGCACGCGACCGTCAGCTCACCGTTGACCGCCTGCGCGACATCCAGCAGGCGCTCATCGGGTTCGCCATCATCCACGGCCGCCTGCCCTGTCCCAGCACCGAGGACGCCCCTGGCGCGCCCGGCTACGGGATCGAGGACAGCCCGCCCTGCAACACCGCCCGCGAGGGCCGGCTGCCGTGGCTGACCCTCGGGCTGTCGGCCACCGATGCCTGGGGACTGACACGCAGGAGCCCCGGCGACCACTGGGGCGGACACTGGCACTACCGGGTCGACCGCGCCTTCGCCGACACCGTCATCAGCGCGGCGACCGCCCCGACCGACGACCTGCAGATCCGCGCCCACGACGGCAGCCGCATCACCGTCACCGACTCGCAGGCGGTCGCGATCATCTATTCGACGGGCCCGAACCGCCGCGCCGACGGACTCAACGCCAGTTACTCCTCCACCTATCAGGCTGGCGAAAGCATCCCCGACTACGACGACCTCCTCGTCTGGATCGGCCGCCCGCTGCTGATCGCACGCATGGCGCAGGCCGGTCGCCTCTGACATCCGCCTTCCACCCTCCACAGGAGACACCCATGCAATCCCGCCAACAAGGCTTCACCCTCGTCGAAATCGCCGTCGTGCTGCTCATCGTCGGCCTGCTGCTCGGGGGCGTACTCAAGGGGCAGGAGCTGATCGACAGCGCCAAGGTCAAGAACCTTGCGCAGGACTTCCGCAGCATCCCTGCCCTGATCCACGCCTACCAGGACCGCTTCCGGGCACTGCCCGGCGATGACGCCCGTGCGCGCCTTCACCTGTGCCCGGGCGGCAGCGAGTGCACTGCGCTGGGCAACGGCAACGGGATCATCGACGGCGCCTGGAACGATACCGCCGACAGCGACGCCTTCCGCTTCTGGCAACACGTCAGGTTGGCCAACCTCGCCAGCGGCAGCACCGACACCGGCAGCGCGAGCTACCTTCCGCGCAACGCACTCGGCGGCCGTCTGGGCGTGCAGCGTGCCGGCACCCTGCTCGGCATCGGTGGCGGCATCCTGACGTGCTCGGCAAGCATCCCGGGCAAGCTGGTCCGCCAGCTCGACATCGCACTCGACGACGGCGATCCGGCGACCGGCTCGATGCGCGCCGGCAGCGACGCGGGCGGCACGCTCACCGCCATCTCGGCCGACGCCCCGCTCGACGACGCGGCAAGCTACACGGTGTGCGCCAGCCTGTAACGCCAGCTTGCTCGGACATGCGCTCGAACCTGTCCTGCCACGCCCGAGCCGTCCCGCCCCGACATTCGCTTGTAGCCCGCCTGCGCCAGCACGGCGGGCATTCACCACGGTCGGGCGAATTCCCGGACAGCGGGCCGGCGGTCGACTGGTATAGAATCGCGAGTCATTGCTGCAGAGCGCCATTCGCCCGGTTGCGCGCTCCTGGCGCCCGATGCAGCCCTTCACAGCACGGATTCGACCACCTCGATGAGTTCCACCGCCGACAGCCCGACCCTCGCCCTTGCACGCCGCGTGCTCCGCATCGAAGCCGCCGCGGTATCGGCCCTGGCCGACCGCCTGGGAGAGGAATTCGAGCGCGCGGTCGCACTCATCCTGCAGCGCCACGGCCGTGTCATCGTGACCGGGATCGGCAAGTCGGGGCACATCGGTCGCAAGCTCGCGGCCACGCTTGCCAGTACGGGCACGCCAGCCTATTTCGTACACGCCGCCGAGGCGGCACACGGCGATCTCGGCATGATCACGCCGGAGGATGTCGTGATCGCGCTGTCGAACTCCGGCACCAGCGAGGAAGTGCTGACCATCGTGCCGCTGGTGAAGCGGCAGGGTGCGAAGCTGATCTCGATCACCGGCCGCCCCGAGTCGCCGCTTGCGCAACAGGCCGACGTCCATCTCGAGGCCGCGGTCGCCGAGGAAGCCTGCCCGCTGAACCTCGCACCCACCGCGAGCACCACGGCCACGCTGGCGCTTGGAGATGCGCTCGCCGTCGCACTGCTGGACGCGCGCGGCTTCGGCGCCGACGACTTTGCCCGCTCACACCCCGGGGGCGCACTCGGTCGCCGCCTGCTGACCCATGTCCGCGATGTCATGCGCCCGGCCGGAACGGTACCGACCGTTGTCCCCGACGCACCGCTGACGGAGGCCCTGCTGGCGATGACGGCCGGCGGCATGGGCATGACCGCGATCACTGACGAAGACGCGAAGCCGATCGGCATCTTCACCGACGGCGACCTGCGTCGAGCACTCGAGCGCGGCTGCGACGTGCGCAGCGCCCGACTGGCCGACGTGATGACCCGCAACCCGCGCTCGATCGGACCGGATGCGCTCGCCGTCGAGGCCGCCGAGCTGATGGAGCGCATGCGCATCAGCCAGTTGCTGGTCGTCGGCAAGGAGGGTTGCCTCGCAGGCGCCCTGACGACGCATGACCTGATGCTCGCGAAGGTGATCTGAGCCGTGAACACCTACCGCCTGTACCCGATCATCGTCCTCGCCCTACTGGCCGGCGCGTCCGTCTGGCTCGAGCGGGTCACGCGGATCGACGATCCCGTGGGGAGCCAGGCGGAACAGACTGGCCCCGACTTCATCGCCGAGCACACGCGCGTGGTCGGTTTCGCCGCCGACGGGTCGCAGCGCTATGAACTGTTCGCCGACCGCATGACGCACTTCCCGCAGGGGGACATCACGCGACTCGAGCAACCGCGCCTGCGCATGATCAACCAGGGGCGGGAAACCCGTATCACGGCGATGCAGGCCGAAGTCTCGCCCGGCGGCGAACAGGTCGACATGCGGGGCGAGGTCAAGGTGCGCCGCCCCGGCGCAGCCGACGACCCGGCGCTCGCCCTCGACTCCGAAACCCTCACGGTGTGGCCGGACTCGTACCGCGCGCTCACCGACTCCCCCGTGGTCCTGACCCGGGGCAACACGCGTGCCGACGCCCTCGGCATGCGCGCCGACAACCTTTTCGGCACCCTCGAACTGCTCGGCCAGGTGCGCGTCAACATGCCTCGCCGCCAAGGATCCGCTTCATGAACGCCCGACTCGTCTCCGCTCCGCTCGCAATCGCCCTCGCCACCCTGTTCGCCATGAGTCCGCCCGCGTTCGCCGAGCGCTCCGATCGTGACCAGCCGGTCAACATCGAAGCCGACAACATGACTGTCGACGACCGCAACAAGGTGCACGTTTTCGAGGGCGGCGTGGTCCTCACCCAGGGCAGCCTGGTCATCAGGGGCGACAAGCTGGTCGTCACCCAGGATGCCGCCGGCTTCCAGAACGGCGTCGCCACCGCCAGCGGCGGCAAGCTCGCGACCTTCCGCCAGAAACGCGAAGGCACCAACGAGTTCGTCGACGGCGAAGCCGAGCGCATCGAGTACGACAGCCGCAATGAGCGGGCCCGCCTCTTCAACCGCGCGCGTGTCACCAGCGGCGGCGACGAGGTGCGCGGTGCCTACATCGAATACGACGCGATCACCGAAAACTACCTCGCCACCAATGCGCCGGGCGGCGGCAAGCCCGCCGCCAGTGGCGACACCCGCGTCCGCGCCGTGATTCAGCCCAAGAACGACAACAAGCCCGCCGCTGCGCAATAGCGGTATTTCCTGCAACACCACTGGAGTCAGCATGAGCTTCGAACTCATCATTGCCGAAACCCGCGGCCGCGTCGGCCTGATCACCCTGAACCGTCCCAAGGCCCTGAACGCGCTGAACGATCAGGTCATGGACGAGATTGGCGCCGCGCTCGACGGCTTCGAGGCCGACGACAACATCGGTGCCATCGTCATCACCGGTTCCGAGAAGGCCTTCGCCGCCGGCGCCGACATCGGTGCCATGGCGAGCTTCTCGTACATGGACGCCTACAAGGGCGACTACATCAGCCGCAACTGGGAACGTGTCAAGACCTGTCGCAAGCCGATCATCGCGGCCGTTGCGGGTTTTGCGCTCGGCGGTGGCTGCGAGCTGGCGATGATGTGCGACATCATCATCGCGGCCGATTCGGCGAAGTTCGGCCAGCCGGAGGTCAAGCTCGGCATTCTCCCCGGCGCTGGCGGAACCCAGCGCCTGCCGCGTGCGGTCGGCAAGGCCAAGGCGATGGACCTGTGCCTGACCGCCCGCTTCATGGACGCCACCGAAGCCGAGAAGGCGGGTCTGGTCTCGCGTGTGGTCCCGGCCGACACGCTCGTCGACGAGGCGCTCGCCGCGGCGGAAACGATCGCCGGTTTCTCGCTGCCGGTGGTCATGATGATCAAGGAATCGGTCAACCGCGCCTTCGAAAGCAGCCTGAACGAAGGCCTGCTGTTCGAGCGCCGCGTGTTCCACTCGGCCTTCGCCCTCAACGACCAGAAGGAAGGCATGGCCGCCTTCGTCGAGAAACGCAAGGCCAATTTCCGCCACGACTGACGCAGCGCCGCATCCGCCGGAACGGCCGCCCTCGGGCGGCCGTTCTATTTTGTGCGCCGATCGCTGCGCCGCGGAACGACTTCGTCATGTCTCTGTAAGGCAGCCTTGGCAGACTCCATGCCGGAGATACGGGGATGCGCACCGGCGAAAGACTTCAGGCGCAGCAAGAGACACAGGGATAGATTGAAGTTATCGAACCAACATTGTGCAATGCACAACATTTTCTTGACTTGAATGACGACCCCCCTATAATCCAAACCATGCTGCATCGCAACATCGCGGCAGATCGAACCCGATGTTCCTGCACTGACCACCATTCGAGGAGATTCAAATGTCCGCTTTCGTCACCCCCGAGCAGTTCGCCGCCACCAACAAGGCCAACGTCGAGACCCTGCTGACCCTGGCTAACGCCGCCTTCGCCAGCGCCGAGCGCCTGGCTGCCCTGAACCTGAACACCGCCCGCTCGATCCTGGAAGACGGCGTTGCCAACACCAAGGCTCTGCTGGCCGTCAAGGACGTGCAGGAACTGGTGAACCTGCAGGCTTCGCTGACCCAGCCGATCGTCGAGAAGGCCGTCGCCTACGCCCGCAGCGTCTACGAGATCACCTCGCAGAGCCAGGAAGAAGTGTCGAAGGTCCTGGAAGGCCAGGTTGCCGAGCTGAACAAGGGCGTCGCCACCGCGCTGGACAAGGCTGCCAAGTCGGCTCCGGCCGGTTCGGACGTGGCCGTCGCCGCCGTCAAGTCGGCCATCGCCGCCGCCAACAGCGCCTACGACAGCATGAGCAAGGCCGCAAAGCAGGTCGCCGAGATCGCCGAAGCCAACGTGGCCGCCGCGACCAACGCCACCGTCAAGGCCGTCAGCACCACCGCCAAGACCAGCGCCAAGAAGGCCGCCTAAGTCCAGACGGTTCGAGCTTCACGAAACGGCCCCGCAGTGCGGGGCCGTTTTGTGTCTACGGCGCCGACGAGACACGCCGGGCTGCGCTCGCGCAGCCTTAGTCGTACTTGATGTAGCGGAAACGGGGGTCGTCACCGGGCGTGCCTTCCAGCACGCCGCCCTCGCGCCCGGGTTGCCACTGCACCACGTCCTCGATCTTCTTCGCCAGCGCAAAGTCGCGCCCGGTCACGCCCTTGGACGAATGGGTCGTGAGCTTCACGATCACGAAGGCATAGGACACGGTCAGGTCCGGGTGATGCCAGGCGGCCTCGGCCAGATGGCCGATGGTGTTGACCACCATCAGCGTGCCCTTCCAGCCTTCGGTCCGGTACTTGCGCCGGATCCAGCCATTCTCGAGATACCAGTGGGGCAGTTCCGCCGCCAGACGGCCGCGGATATCGTCATCGGAAATCACCGGCAAGCGGTCGCTCATCGTGGTCTCCTGGGGGATCGGACTTTCACTTTAGTCATGCGACCGGCCGATTGCCACGTCCCCCGCTCGCCAACGCAGCGTCACTCGGGCGACGAGACGTCCTCTGCAGTTCCCCGTCCAGCGGTATCGCCAGCACCCGCGTAGTGATGGGGGAACAGGCGGCGCATCTCGTTCTCGATCCACGCCTCGGCGCGCTGGTTGATGTCGTCGGCCTTGACGCCCTTGACCTCGATCACCGGCCCGATGCTGACGACGATCTCCCCCGGGCGCTTGATGAAGGCGTTGCGCCGCCAGAACTCGCCCGCGTTGTGCGCCACCGGCACCACCGGCACGCCGGCACGCTTGGCCAGGATCGCCCCGCCCGGCTTGTAGCGTCGCACCGCACCGGGCGCGACGCGCGTGCCTTCCGGAAACACCACGACCCACAGGCCTTCCTTGAGGCGCTCACGCCCCTGCTCCACCACCTGCGCCATCGCATCCTTGCCCGCCGCACGGTCGATCGCGATGCCCGGGATCATGCCGAGCGCCCAGCCGAAGAAGGGCACACGCAGCAGTTCGCGCTTGAGCACGTAACACAGCGGCGGAAAGATCTGCTGCAACGCGATCGTTTCCCACGCCGACTGGTGCTTCGACAGCACCACCGCGGGCCCGGCCGGGATGTTGTCGGCACCGATGATGCGGTAGCGTATCCCCAGCACATGCCTGATCACCCACATCATGATCGGCACCCACGTCGTGATCAGGCGATGGCGCGTCATCGGCGGCAGCCAGAAGATCAGCGTCGCGAACAGGGCGTAGGGCACCGTGATCAGCGTGAGCACGATGGCAAAGAGGACGGAGCGGATCAGATGCACGATGAAGCTCGCAGTGAGACGGGGAAGGCGCCGTGCGGAACGTCGCCGGGGTCAGGCGGTCAGGGCCGCCGCGACGGCATCGAGATCCGGAAAGATCTTCGTGCCCGGCGGCAGTTCGGGGTCCTCGCGCGTCTTCATGCCCTTGCCGGTCAGCACCAGGTAGGGTTCGCAGCCCATGCTCACGCCCGCCTGCAGGTCGCGCAGGCTGTCGCCGACGCAGGGCACGCCCGTCAGATCGACGTTGAAGCGCTCCGCGATCTGCTGGAAAAGCCCGGACTTGGGCTTGCGGCACTCGCAGGTCGAGTCGGCCGCATGCGGACAGAAGAAGATCGCATCGAGCCGACCGCCGACCTGCGCGAGGCTGCGCACCATCTTGTCGTTGATCGCATTCAGCGTGTCCATGCCGAACAGCCCGCGTCCGACGCCCGACTGGTTGGACGCGACGACCACCCGCCAGCCCCACTGGTTGAGGCGCGCAATGGCCTCGAGCGCCCCCGGAATGGGCTTCCATTCATCGGGCGACTTGATGAACTGATCCGAGTCGGCGTTGATCACGCCGTCGCGGTCGAGAATGATGAGCTTCATCGGCATGGTCGTGGTTCCGGCATTGCGGAACGCGCCCCGCCCAGCGGCGGAGCGCGCGCGGGTCAGGCCGACAGACGGGAGATGTCCGCCACCTGGTTCATCAGGCCGGCAAGCTGGGCCAGCAGCGCGAGTCGGTTCTGGCGGGTGAGCGGCTCCTCGGCCATCACCATGACGTCCTCGAAGAACTGGTCAACCGCTGCGCGCAGACCGGCCAGCGCACACAGCGCATCGGTGTAGTCCTCGTTGGCGACGTGCGAGCGCACCAGCGGCGCGACCTCGACCACCTGGTGGAACAGCACCTTCTCGGCCTCTTCCTGCAGCAGCGCGAGATCGGGCTCACCGGGCGCGGCCTCGGCCTTCTTCAGGATATTCACGATGCGCTTGTTGGCGGCAGCCAGCGCCTCGGCCTCGGGCAGGGCGCGGAAGGCTTCCACCGCGGCGAGCTTGGCCGGCACCAGGTCGATGCGTGCGGGCTTCAAGGCGAGCACGGCGTCGATCACGGCGCCGTCGCGACCGCTCTCCCGCAGCAGGTTCCTGAGGCGCTCGAACATGAAGTCCTGCAGCTGCGCGGCGAAGCCTTCGGCGGTGAGCAGGCCGGGCTTGAAGCCGGCGGCGGCCGTATCGATGAGCTTCGGCAATTCGAGCGGCAGCGGCGCCTCGATCAGGATGCGCAGCACGCCGAGCGCGGCGCGACGCAGCGCGAACGGGTCCTTGTCGCCGGTGGGCACCATGCCGATGCCGAAGAAGCCGACCAGGGCGTCGAGCTTGTCGGCCAGCGCCACCGCCGCGGCGACATTGCCGGCCGGCAAGGCATCGCCGGCAAAGCGCGGCTGGTAGTGGGCCTGGATGGCGTCCGCCACCACCAGCCCTTCGCCGTCGGCGAGCGCGTAGTAGCGCCCCATGATGCCCTGCAACTCGGGGAACTCGCCCACCATGTCGGTGACGAGGTCGGCCTTGGCCAGGCGCGCGGCGCGCTTCGCCGCGGCAACGTCGCCGTGGAGCTGCGCGGCGATCGCACCGGCCAGCGCCTCGAGACGCTCGACGCGCTCGAGCTGGCTGCCGAGCTTGTTGTGATAGACCACCGGCGCGAGGCGCGGCAGGCGGGCCTCGAGCGTCTGCTTCTTGTCCTGCTCGAAGAAGAAGCGCGCATCCGACAGGCGCGGCCGCACCACGCGGGCGTTGCCGGCGACGATGTTGGTCGGGTCTGCCACCTGCATGTTGGAGACGATGAGGAAGCGGTTCAGCAGCTTGCCGGCGCCATCGAAGAGCGGGAAATACTTCTGGTTGGCGCGCATCGTCAGGATCAGGCACTCCTGCGGCACGGCGAGGAACTCGGCCTCGAACTCGCCCACATACACCGTCGGATGCTCGACCAGCGCCGCGACCTCGTCGAGCAGGTCGGCATATTCGTTGAGCAGCGCGCCCTGCTTCGCGGCCTCGGCGAGCAGCTGGCGCTCGATGTTGGCGCGGCGCTCGGCGAAGTTGGGAATGACCTTGCCCTCGGCGAGCAGCGTGGGCTCGTAGGCATCCGCGGTCGCGATGTCGATGTCGCCGCGACTCATGAAGCGGTGGCCACGCGTGGTGCGCCCCGAGTCGAGGTCGAGCACGCGGCCCGGCACCACCTCGGCACCGTGCAGGAAGGTGAGCTTGTGCACCGGGCGCACGAAGGTGGCGTCGCCGTCGCCCCAGCGCATGACCTTGGGAATCGGCAGCGCCTTGATCGCGTCCTGCACGATCGCCGACAGCACGTCGGCGAGCCTGGCGCCCGGCACCAAGGCGGTGTGGAACAGCGCCTCGGCCTTGCCGTCCATGCGGCGCTCGAAGCCAGTGACGGCGTCCACGGGGATGCCCTTGGCTTCCATCTTCTTCAGCAGCGCCGGCGTCGGCTTACCCTCGGCGTCGAGCGCCACGGACACCGGCATCAGCTTCTCGGTGACCTCCTTGGCTGCGGCCTCCGAGGCCACCTGCGCCACCGTCACTGCCAGCCGGCGGGGGCTGGCGAAGGTGCGGAAGGCGGCGTCGGCAGGCGCCAGGCCCTTGGCCTTGAGGCCGTCGGCGATTCTGGTGGCGAAAGTCTCGCCCAGGCGCGGCAGGGCCTTGGGCGGCAGCTCTTCGGTGAGCAGTTCAACGAGCAGGGTCGCGCTGGTCATCACGCGGCCTCCTTGGTGGTGTTCAGCATCGGGAAGCCGAGGGCTTCGCGGGATTCGAAATAAGCCTGGGCGACGGCGCGCGACAGGTTGCGGATGCGGCCGATGTAGGCGGCGCGCTCGGTCACCGAGATGGCACCACGGGCATCGAGCAGGTTGAAGGTGTGCGCGGCCTTCAGCACCATCTCGTAGGCCGGCAACGCGAGGCCGACTTCCATCACGCGCTTGGCTTCGGACTCGTAGTTGTTGAACAGCGAGAACAGGAAGTCGACGTTGCTGTGCTCGAAGTTGAAGGTCGACTGCTCGACCTCGTTCTGGTGATAGACGTCGCCGTAGGTCACCTTGCGCCCGTCCGGCGCGATCGACCACACCAGGTCATAGACGTTCTCCACGCCCTGCAGGTACATCGCGAGGCGCTCGATGCCGTAGGTGATCTCGCCCAGCACCGGCTTGCAATCCAGGCCACCGACCTGCTGGAAGTAGGTGAACTGGGTGACTTCCATGCCGTCCAGCCACACTTCCCAGCCCAGGCCCCAGGCGCCGAGCGTGGGGTTCTCCCAGTCGTCCTCGACGAAGCGGATGTCGTGCACCATCGGGTCGATGCCGAGCGCGCGCAGGCTGTCGAGGTAGAGTTCCTGGATGTTCAGCGGCGAGGGCTTGAGCACCACCTGGAACTGGTAGTAATGCTGCAGGCGGTTGGGGTTCTCGCCGTAGCGGCCGTCCTTGGGGCGGCGCGACGGCTGCACGTAGGCGGCGTTCCAGGGTTCGGGACCGATCGCGCGCAGGAAGGTGGCGGTGTGGCTGGTGCCGGCACCGACCTCGAGGTCGTAGGGCTGCAGCAGCACGCAGCCGCGCTCGCCCCAGAAGTGCTGGAGCGTGAGGATGACTTGCTGGAAGGTCGGTTTCACGAGTCTGGATTCGGTGGTCATGGTCTCGGGCGGCCCATTGGCCGCGCTGCGCACGCAAAGACGGGGATTTTACCGGTATCCGGCACGACGCGCGCGCCGCAGACCGATCAGCACCAGCACGAACACGGCCGCGGCCAGCGCAAGTCGGTCTCCCCAACGCGCATAGGGCGTGAGGCCGGCGTAGCCCTGCACGCTCGCATGCAACACACCGCGCTCGAACTCGGGCAGCACCGCGGTCACGCTGCCGTCGGGCATCACGAGCGCGGTCATGCCGGTATTGGTCGAGCGCAGCATCGGCCTGCCGGTCTCGAGCGCACGCACCCGCGCGATCTGCAGGTGCTGAGGCTGGGCGAAGGAGTCGCCGTACCAGGCGAGATTGGAGATGTTCAGCAGCAGGGTGGCCTGCGGCAGCGCGCGGATGATCTCGGCGCCGAACAGATCCTCGTAGCAGATGTTGAGCGCGACCTGCTGGCCATCCAGCACCATTGGCGCCTGATCGGGCGCACCCCGCGTCTGGTCGGACATCGGGATGCTGGCGAACTGGTAGAACCAGCCGAACAGCGGCGGCGAGTACTCGCCGAAGGGCACGAGGTGCTGCTTCGCGTAGTGCTGGACCGGTGCCGTACCGAGGCTGATCGCCGCGTTGTAGATGTGGCCGCCATCGTCACGCCGGAACGCACCCAGCACCACGTCGCCGCCCGCCTCCTGCGCCAGGCGCGCGAGCGCCTCCAGATAGCCTTCGGGCAGGCGATCGAGCAGCGTCGGCAGCGTCGTCTCCGGCAGCACCAGGATGGCCGGCGGATCAGGACGCAGGAAAGCGTCGCGAACGAGGTCCAGGTTGACCTGGAGCACATCGGCAAAACGTTCGGGATCCCACTTCAGGCCCTGTTCGAAATTCGTCTGCGCCAGCGCGATGCGCACCGGCTCGCCGACCGGCGTGGTCCAGGCGCGCATCGACAGCAGGGCTCCGCCGCCCAGCACGGCGACGCAGATCAGCGCCGGCCGCCACAGACCACGAACGCGCCGCCAGTCGGCCAGCCCTAGCCAGGCGGCGACGAAAGCCAGCAGGCCGCCCACCCCATACACACCGATCACCGGCAGGTAGCCCGCGAGCGGGCTGGGCACGGTCTGCGAATAGCCCACCGCAAGCCACGGAAAACCGGTGAATGCGACGCCGCGCAGCCATTCGCCGAGCAGCCATGACGCGCCGAACAGCGCGCTCCCGGCGAGTGGCGCACGGCCCAGGCCGAGGCTGCGCAGGCGTACGAAGAGCGCCCCGACCAGCGCCGGATAGAGCGCAAGGTAAGCGCAGAACAGTGCGATCGCCAGTCCGGCCAGGGGGGCGGGCATGCCGCCGTAACGGTTGAGCGCGACATAGAGCCAGGACACGCCGGCAAGGAAGGCGCCCCAGCCCCACGCGAACCCGAGCCAGAAACCCTCGCGCGTGCGCTCCACGTCGCGCAGCAAGCGGGCCAGCACGGCCAGGCACAGGAACATGAGCGGGAACCACGCAATGGGCTCGAACGCCATGACGCCCGCGCCCCCCGCGAGCAGCGCCAGCCCCACGCGCCAGCGCATCACTCGGCGGCCGCTTCGGGCTGGGGCAGCCGCTCGACCAGCAGCGAGTGCAGGCGCCGGCTGTCGGCGCGCAGGATCTGGAACTTCACGCCATCGAGCTCGATCGTCTCGCCGCGATGTGGCAGGCGGCCGAACTGCCGGATCAGCAGGCCGCCGACGGTGTCGTACTCATCGTCGCCGAACTGCGTGGCGAAGGCCTTGTTGAAGGCCTCGATCTCGGTCGTCGCCTTCACGCGGTAGCGGCCGTTGTAGGCCAGACGAATGTTGTCGCCGAGCTCGTCAAGGTCGTATTCATCCTCGATGTCGCCGACGATCTGCTCCAGCACGTCCTCGATCGTCACCAGGCCGGCGACGCCGCCGTACTCATCGACAACGATCGCCATGTGGTTGTGGCTGACGCGGAACTCGCGCAAAAGCACGTTGAGGCGCTTGGACTCGGGGATGAAGACGGCGGGACGCAGCATGCCGCGCAGGTCGAACTCCCGTCCGGCGAAATAGCGCAGCAGGTCCTTGGCCAGCAGGATGCCGACCACGTCGTCCTTGCCCTCGCCGATCGCGGGGAAACGCGAATGCCCCTTGTCGACGACGAAACCGGCGATCTCCTCGACCGGCGTGTCGAGACTCACGCAGTCCATCTGCGCGCGCGGCACCATGACATCGTGCACCTGCATGTCGGACACCTGCAGCGCGCCTTCGATGATCGACAACGCGTCGGCATCGATCAGGTCGCGCTCGAAGGCCGCATGCAGCAGCGCGAGCAGGTCTTCACGGTCTTCCGGCTCGCGTGAAAGCAGGGCCGAGATACGGTCGATCAGCGACGGTTTTGCAGGACTGTCCATGTCGGGGGAACGAAACTCCGCCTGCGGCGCCCGCCATGCCGGCAGCACGCCGCACGAACTCAGGCGTACGGGTCGGCGTAGCCCAGACCGCGGAGGATTTCCGTTTCGAGTTTTTCCATTACCTGGGCATCGACCTCGTTCTCGTGGTCATAGCCCTGAAGGTGCAACATACCATGCACCACGAGGTGGGCGAAGTGTGCGTCCAGCGTCTTGCCCTGCTCGGCCGCTTCGCGCACGACGACCGGCACGCACAGCACGAGGTCGCCCGCCAACGGCAGGTCTGCGGTACCGGGCAGTTCTTCCCCTTCGCCGTAGGCGAAGGTGAGGACGTTGGTGGCGTAGTCCTTGCCGCGAAACTCGTGATTGAGCTTGCGCCCCTCCGCCTCGCCCACCAGTCGCACCGCCACCTCGGCATCACGCTGCAGCGCAGCCTGGGCCCAACGGCGGATCTGGTGCTTCTTGGGCGCACTGGCCTTGTCCACGCCCTCGAGCGCCTTCTGCACCGCCAGTGTCAGCAGCGGCGGATTCTCACCCTGCGGCAGGTCGATCGGCTCGACCGGCAGCAGGTCGTGATGCACGTCGACACGCAGCGTCATCAGGTTGCAGGCGCCGGGCTGCAGCGACAGCATCGGCACGGCCGCCTCGCTGTCGGTCTCGGCCTCGATCTCGAGGTCGCCCCAGGCGCGTTCGGGAAAGGCAAGCAGCAGCTTGCGGCCGTCGCCCAGGTCGATCTCAAGGCGTTCGGCCTTGATGCGGGTCGCCTTGCCATCGGCATCGATGGCGACGATCTTCGGGCTGCTTGCCGCGGGATTACTCGCCGCTTTCGGCATTCGGGTCTCCCTCATTCTTCTGTTGCTGGGCGCGCGCTGCGGCCTTGGCACGCTCCACGCGCGCAGCCTCGTTGTCATAAGCTTCCACGATGCGTGCGACAAGCGGATGACGAACCACGTCTTCCTTGCGGAACTCGGTGAACGCGATCCCGCGCACCTCGCCCAGCACCTCGCGCGCTTCCTTCAGGCCGCTGCGCTGGCCGCGCGCCAGGTCGACCTGGGTCAGGTCGCCGGTGACCACGGCCTTGGCACCGAAGCCGATGCGGGTGAGGAACATCTTCATCTGCTCGGGCGTGGTGTTCTGTGCCTCGTCGAGGATGATGAAGGCGTTGTTGAGCGTGCGTCCGCGCATGAAGGCGAGCGGCGCGATCTCGATCAGGCTGCGCTCGAACAGCTTGCCCACGCGGTCGAAGCCCATCAGGTCGTAGAGCGCGTCATACAGTGGCCGCAGATAGGGGTCGACCTTCTGCGCCAGATCGCCGGGCAGGAAGCCCAGGCGCTCGCCGGCCTCGACCGCGGGCCGGGTCAGGATGATGCGCTCGACCAGGTCGCGCTCGAAGGCATCGACCGCGCTCGCCACCGCCAGATAGGTCTTGCCGGTGCCGGCAGGGCCGATGCCGAAGGTGATGTCGTGATCCTGGATGTTCTTCAGGTACTCCACCTGGCGCGGCGTGCGCCCGTGAAGTTCGGTGCGGCGCGTCATCAGAACCGGTGCGGGTGCCACGGCCTCGCCCTTGTTCGCGATCTCGATCAGGCCGAGCTGCACGTCGTCGAGCGACAGATCGTTCTCCGCGCGCGCGTAGAAGTGCTTCAGCGCCATCTCGCCACGCAGCACCTGGGCCGGATGACCATGCAGCGTGAACTGCTCGCCGCGGCGGGTGACCGTGATGTCGAAGGCGTTCTCGATCTGGCGCAGATTCTCGTCCAGGACGCCACACAGGCGGGCGAGCCGGGCGTTGTCGACCGGCTCGAAGAAGACTTCCAGGGTTTTCGCCATTCAGGATTCCCGGACGAGGATTTCGCCGCGCAGGCTGTGCGGCAGCGCGGCGGTGATGCGCACATCGACGAACTGGCCGATGAGGCGGTCGCGATTGGGCGAATCGGAGGGAAAGTTGACCACGCGGTTGTTGTCGGTGCGGCCCATCATCTCGGCCTCGGCATTCTTCTTCGCCGCCCCCTCGACCAGGATGCGCTGCACGCTGCCGACCATCGCCTCACTGTTGGCCTGGTACTGCTCGTCGATGCGTTTCTGCAGTCGGGCAAGCCAGGCGAGCTTGGTCTCCTGCGGCACCGGATCTTCAAGATCGCTGGCCGGCGTGCCGGGGCGCGCGCTGTAAACAAAGCTGAAGGAGCCGTCGAAGCCGATCTCGTCGATCAGCTTCATGGTCTTCTCGAAATCTTCCGCCGTCTCGCCAGGGAAGCCGACGATGAAGTCGGAGGTCAGAGACAGGTCCGGTCGCGCAGCACGCAGCTTGCGCACGACGGACTTGAACTCCAGCACCGAGTAGCCGCGCTTCATCGCCGCCAGCACGCGGTCCGAGCCCGACTGCACCGGCAGGTGCAATTGCGACACCAGCTTGGGGATCTTCGCGTAGCAGTCGATCAGGCGCTGCGTCATCTCGCGCGGGTGCGAGGTGGTGTAGCGGATGCGCTCGATTCCGGGGATCTCGGCCACGCATTCGAGCAGGAAGGCGAAATCACCCTGCTCGCCGTCTTCGCGCGTCAGTTCGCCGCGCCAGGCATTCACGTTCTGGCCGAGCAGCGTCACTTCCTTCACGCCCTGCGCCGCCAGCCCGGCCACTTCGGCCAGCACGTCCTCCAGCGGACGCGACACTTCCTCGCCGCGGGTGTAGGGCACGACGCAGAACGTGCAGTACTTCGAGCAGCCTTCCATGATGGACACGAAGGCGCTCGCGCCTTCGACGCGCGCCGGCGGCATGGCGTCGAACTTCTCGATTTCGGGGAAGGAGATGTCGACCTGCGAGCGCCCGGTCTGCTTGCGCGCCTCGATCAGCTTCGGCAGGCGATGCAGGGTCTGCGGACCGAAGACCACGTCCACATAGGGCGCGCGCTTGACGATGGCCTCGCCTTCCTGGCTCGCCACGCAGCCGCCGACGCCGATGATCAGCCCGGGCTTCTGCAGCTTCAGCAGGCGCGCACGGCCGAGATCGTGGAACACCCGCTCCTGCGCCTTCTCGCGCACAGAACAGGTGTTGAAAAGGATCACGTCCGCCTCTTCGGGGTTGTCGGTCTTGACCAGCTCTTCGTGAGCACCGAGCACGTCCGCCATCTTGTCGGAGTCGTACTCGTTCATCTGGCACCCGAAAGTGCGGATGTAGAGTTTCTTCATCTGGGACAGGAAATCGCTGCGGGATTACCGCTTGGGGTCTGGAACGGCCGCTTCCTCGGGGGTGAGGATCCATACCCGATGAACCTGTCCCCGATTGTCGAACTTGACGCGCACCTTGTATTCACCGCGAATGTGCGACGGCAGCACGATACGGTTGGCCCGGTCGCGAATCTGCGCGCCGGGACTCAGGGGCACCGGCTCGTCGTCAACAAGCACGGCACCGGCCGGCGCAAACGTAATCGTGGTCTTGCGAGCATCTTCTGGAAACGCTCGCGTCGGCGCAGCATTCGCCGCCGGCCCCGGAGCACCGGCCAGGGACAGCAACAGCAGGGAGAAGGGAATTTTACGCAAAGACGTCAGCCGGCAGGATCCGGCAGAAGGATATACAGGCGCAGCATCATCCCCGATCACCCCCTCAATGTCAATGCAAAACCCTTATAAATCAATCGTTACACTCCCCTGTCGGCATTCTGACGCAGCGCCTCCCGGGCCGCAGATCCAACACTTCTGCGCTTCGAGCTATTGACGGGCTACGGAAAAGCCCGCTATATTCGCGCGCTCTGTTGGTGATGTAGCTCAGACGGTTAGAGCGATGGATTCATAACCCATAGGTCGGCGGTTCGATTCCGCCCATCACCACCACCCCGATTCATGCAAAAGGCCAGCTCCACGGAGCTGGCCTTTTGCATTTCTGCGCCCCCGCCTCACCAACACGCAGCGCGGCGCCAGTCCATCGCCGGGCTTGACGAACGCCACCGCTTTGGGGCTGCATTGCGGAACAGCCAACCCGGCCCGAGGTCGGACAGGGCAAGCGGCGACTGCACCGATCGGTCCGCCAGTCCTTCGCTGTCAATCCAACCGCCAGAGAAGCTGCCCATGATCGACCAGGTCGCCGAAAAAATCGCCCGACGCGTCATTCTCGGTTTTCTGCTCGGCGGATTGCTGGTGCTCAGCTATGCGGTGCTGCAGCCTTTCATCGTCCCCGTCGCATGGGCGGTGATCATCGCCTACGCGACCTGGCCACTCTACCGTCGCCTTCGACAGCACCTGTCGCGCTACCCGACGCTGGCGGGACTGCTCATGACGCTGCTGTTGACGGCCGCCTTCGTGCTGCCTGCGCTGTGGCTGGCGACGCTGCTGCGCAGCGAGATCGGGGTGGCGATCTCGGTCGTCACCACGGAACTGCGTCAGGGCACGCTCGCGCTGCCCGACTTCATCCGCAACCTGCCCTGGATCGGCGACGACCTGCAGCGCATGCTCGACGAACTGACCGGCGACCCCGAGACCTTCCGCGCACAGATGAACGAGTGGGTCAGGCAAGGCGCCGACCTGGCCGTCGCGCTGATCGGCGACGTCGGTCGCAACGCTGCCAAGCTCGGCTTCGCACTGATCACCGTGTTCTTCCTCTACCGCGACGGCGAACGGGTGCTGCGGCAGGTGCATAGCGTGCTGCACCGCTTTCTCGGCGAACGGGTCGACGACTACCTCGCGGCCGTCGGCTCGATGACCAAGGCCGTGGTCTGGGGCCTGGTGGCGACGGCACTCGCGCAGGGCTTCGTCGCCGGACTGGGTTATTGGTGGGCGGGGGTGACCGCGCCGGTGCTGCTCGGCGCCCTCACCGCCCTGATCGCGATGATTCCCTTCGGCACGCCGTTCGCCTGGGGCACGATCGGCGTATGGCTGCTGGTCAGCGGCGATACGGCCGAGGGCATTGGCCTGCTGCTGTGGGGCGCGCTGGTGGTGAGCTGGGTGGACAACCTGGTGCGTCCGCTGGTGATCAGCAACGCCACCCGCATTCCCTTCCTGCTGGTAATGTTCGGCGTGCTCGGCGGCCTGGCGGCCTTCGGCCTCGTCGGCCTGTTCCTCGGACCCGTGGTGCTGGCCGTGCTGATGGCGGTGTGGCGCGAGTGGATAGAGGAGTCGGACCTGAAGCCGCCCGCCACACCCCATGTCAACGCAGGCGCAGGATCCGCAGCGCCCCCGCCAGCACCACCGCAGCAATCGCCACACCGATGATCCAGTCCGGCCACGGACTGCCGATCCAGCCGACCAGTACGCCGGCGGCGATCACCCCCAGGTTGGCGATCACGTCGTTGGCCGAGAAGATGTAGCTCGCCTTCATATGCACACCGCCGTCGCGATGGCGCGAGATCAGCCACAGGCAGACAACATTGGCTGCCAGCGCCAGAACCGCGATGCTCACCATGCCCAGCGGCTCGGGCGCGGCCCCCGTGAGCATGCGACGCGCCGTCTCGCCGAGTGCAGCCAGCGCCAGCAGAAGTTGCAGAACGCCCGCGAGGCGCGCCGCCCCCAGCTTGTGCCGCGCCGAGCAACCCACCGCATAGAGAGCGACGCCGTACACCGCGGCATCGGCGAACATGTCCATGGCGTCGGCCACCAGCCCCGCCGAACGCGCCCACAACCCGGTACCGAGCTCCACCACGAACATCATGGCGTTGATCGCCAGCAGGACCCACAGCACGCGCGCCTCGTCGGCATCGTTTGCGAGCGGCGCCGCTGGCACCTCTGCCGACTGCAGCGCATCGGACTGCGCCAGCACGGCGCCATACCCCAGCGGCAGCAACCGCGAGAGGATGGCCTCGGCTTCGCCGCCATGATCCACAGTCAATGTCCGCCCTGGCAGGTCGAAGCGCAGCGCGCTCACCGGGGCATCTGCCAGGCGCAGACGGATCATCTGCTCCTCGGAGGGGCAATCCATCCCGGGGATGCGAAAGACACTGCGGCGCCAGATTCCCTTCGGGGCGGCGGCCTCCGTTCCGAGCGCTGCGGCCACATCGGCCGCCAAGGCTTGGTCCAGTTCGACGTGGCGTTTCAGGGTCTTGGCGGTGCTGCAATGGCAGCCTCTGGAGCAGGCGGGCTTGATCGGCATCACATTCGCAGAGGATTGATCGTCAATCCGCCATTCTCCGCCCTCGGGCGCCCGATGCGAACCGCCGGCCGCATTCGGCCGCGGCCCCCAAAACCAGTTACCCTTCGGCCTCGTGTCCGAATCCGGTATCCGATCGCATGAAGCCCGCCCAACACCCCACCGCCCTGCGCACCCAGCAGCGCCTTGCCGACGCCGGCCTCGACAGCCGCGTGGTCGAATTTGAACAGCCCACCCGCACCAGCGCCGAGGCAGCCGCAGCCATCGGCTGCGAAGTGGCGGAGATCGCCAAGTCCATCGTGTTCCGCGGCGAGGACAGCGGACAGGCCGTCGTCGTGGTCGCCAGCGGCGACAACCGGGTCAGCGAGGCCAAGGTCGCCGCGCTGGTCGGCGAAGCACTGGGCCGCGCCGACGCGGATTTTGTCCGCACGGCCACCGGCTACGCCATCGGCGGCGTCGCCCCGATCGGCCATGTGCAGCCGGTGAAGCTGCTGCTGGACACGGACCTCCAGCGCTTCGACCGGTTGTGGGCCGCCGCCGGCACCCCGTTCTCGGTCTTCCCGCTCACCCCCGCGCAGCTGCAGGCCCTGACCGGCGCCACGTGGAGCGACATCAAACAATGAGCGTGCCCGCCCGCCCCCTCAGCGACGAAAAACCAGGCTGAAGTTGTTCGCAGGCATGTCGATCACCTCATCGAGCCGGAAGCCGCAGCGCTGCGCCTCGGCCTCGACCGCTTCCAGGTCGCGCACGGCAAAGCGCGGATCGACGCTGCGCAGCCAGTCGTCGAAGTCGGCGTTACTCGGCGCGGTGTGGGCGCCGCCGCGACGGTAGGGGCCGTAGCACACCACGACGCCGCCTGCAGGCAGGACCGCAGCCGCGCCCGCAAACAGCGCGGGCGTGCTTTGCCACGGCGAGTAGTGCAGCACGTTGATCGCCACGATGGCGTCTGCGGCGTCGACCGGCCAGGGGCTGGCGGCAAGGTCGAAGCACAGCGGCGACAGCACATTGGCCAACGCGCTGTGCGCCGCCCAATCCGCGATCGATCTCATCGCCGCGGGGTCGGCATCGCTCGGCTGCCAGCGCAGCGCGGGCAGGTGGCGGGCAAAGTGCATCGCATGCTCGCCGGTGCCGCTACCGAGCTCCAGCACCAGGCCCGCGTCCGGCAGCACGCGCTGCAGCACGGCGAGGATGGGGTCACGGTTGCGCGCGGCTGAGGGCGAGAACTGGCGGCGATCGAGGGGTGACATGGGCGCGGGGGCATGCGGGAAATGGCCCCGATTATCGCTTGCTCCGCCTCATCAAGGCCATCTCCACCGGATACCACCGCCTGCCTGTTCACGAACTGCCCTGCACCTCGTGCTCTCAGAGCGCCGCCACCGGGCGCAAGCCGCCTCTGCCCGCGTACGACGAACTCGGGGAAGTGCAGGCCAACGCTGGGATAATGACGCACCCTCTTCACCGCCCCGCCCCACCATGAGCGCACCCGCAAAACCCCTCGCCGGCCTCAAGGTCATCGAGCTCGGCACGCTGATCGCCGGCCCCTTCGCCGCCCGCATCCTCGCCGAGTTCGGCGCCGAAGTGATCAAGATCGAATCGCCCGACGGCGGCGACCCGCTGCGCAAGTGGCGCAAGCTCTACGAGGGCACCTCGCTGTGGTGGTACCTGCAGTCGCGCAACAAACAGTCGGTGACGGTGAATCTCAAGCATCCGGACGGGCTCGAGGTGGTGCGCCGGCTGGTGGCCGAGGCCGACATCGTGGTCGAGAACTTCCGCCCCGGCGTGCTGGAAAAGCTCGGCCTGGGCTGGGAGGCGCTGTCGGCGATCAACCCGGGGCTGGTGATGCTGCGCCTGTCGGGCTTCGGCCAGAGCGGACCGATGGCGCAGCAGCCGGGCTTCGGTGCCATCGGCGAATCCATGGGCGGGCTGCGCTACGTCACCGGCTTCCCCGACCGGCCGCCGGTCAAGACCGGGATCTCGATCGGTGATTCGATCGCCGCGCTGTGGGGTGCGCTCGGCGCGCTGATGGCCTTGCGTCACAAGGAAGTGAATGGCGGCGCGGGCCAGGTGGTCGATGTCGCGCTGTACGAGGCGGTGTTCGCGATGATGGAGTCGCTGGTGCCGGAGTTCGACGTGTTCGGCTTCGTGCGCGAGCGCACCGGCAACATCATGCCCGGCATCACGCCGTCGAACACCCACACCACGAAGGACGGCAAGCACGTCACCATCGGCGCCAATGGCGATGCCATCTTCCGCCGCCTGATGCTGGCGATGGACCGCCCCGACCTTGCCGATGACCCGACGCTGGCCGACAACGCGGGCCGCGACGCCCGGCGCGACGAACTCTACGCGCTGATCGACGCCTGGGTCGCCGCCCACGACGAGGCTGCGGTGCTGGCCGCACTCACCGCCGCCGAGGTGCCGGCCTCGCGCATCTACTCGGTGGCCGACATGTTCGCCGACCCGCAATTCCTCGCACGCGAGATGCTGCAGACCGTGAAGCTGCCCGATGGCCGCGACTGCCGCATGCCGGGCGTCGTGCCGAAGCTGTCGGCGACACCGGGCGGCACCGAGTGGATCGGCCCGGCGCTGGGCGAGCACACCGACCGCGTGCTCGCCACGCTGGGCTACGACGCCGGGCGCATCGCCGCGCTGCGCGCCGCCGGCGCCATCTGAGCCATGGCCCGGCAGCGACCGCTACCGGGCCGTTTCACTGCCGACGCGCCCCTCAGTCCGTCGCCTCGCTGGCGTAACGCACACGCAGCTCGCGCTTCAGCAGCTTGCCCGAGGCGTTGCGCGGCATGTCCTCGACGAAGAACACGCGCTTGGGCACCTTGAACGCCGCGAGGTGGGCATGCACGTGCGCGATCAGGTCCTCGGCCGTGGCCTGCGCGCCCTGCTTGAGCGCGACCACCGCCGTCACCGCCTCGATCCAGCGCTCGTCGGGCAGGCCGATCACCGCCACCTCCGCCACCGCGGGGTGGGTGTAGAGGCATTCCTCCACCTCGCGGCTCGCCACCACCACGCCGCCGGTCTTGATGATGTCCTTGATGCGGTCAGTGATGTAGAGATAGCCGGCCTCGTCCATGTAGCCGACGTCGCCGGAACGGAACCAGCCGTCCTTGAAGCTGGCCGCAGTTTCCTCGGGCTTGTCCCAGTAGCCGCTCATCAGCTGCGGCGAGCGATGCACGATCTCGCCCATCTCGCCCGCCGGCACGTCGTTCAGGTCGGTGTCGACGATGCGCGTCTCGACGTTGAAGATCGGCCGTCCGGCGGAGGCGGGGCGATCCGCATGCTCCTCGGGGCGCAGCACCGTCGCCAGCGGCGCGATCTCGCTCTGACCGTAGCAGTTGTAGAGCTTGAGTGCCGGCAGCTTCGATGCCAGTTCGTGCACGACCGGCACCGGCATGATCGAGGCGCCGTAGTAGCCTTTCTGCATCGAGGTCAGGCGCGCCGGGTCGAAGGCCGGATGGCGCAGGAAGGCGATCCACACCGTCGGCGGCGCAAAGAAGGACGTCACGCCTTCCTGCGCGATCAGTTCGAAGCAGCGCTCGGGCTGCGGTGCCTGGATCAGCAGCGTGGTGGCGCCCACCAGCAGCTGCGGCATCAGGAACACGTGCATCTGCGCCGAGTGGTAGAGCGGCAGCGCGGCCAGCGAGCAGTCCTCGCCGCGGATGTCGGTGGCCAGCAGCGTGCTGGTGTATTCGGCCAGCAGGGCGCGATGGCTCATCATCGCACCCTTGGGCGCGGCGGTGGTGCCGGAGGTGTAGAGCAGCTGGGCGATGCTTTCCTCGTCGAGGTCGAGTGCCGGCGCAGCATCGCTGCCACCCGCCTGGGCCCAGGCGAGGATGTCGCGATCCTGCCCGCCATGCAGCGTGCCGTGCCACTCGCAAGGCAGCGTGGAGCCCAGCGCCTCGACATGGATCGCCATGTCGGCGTCGCAGAACAGCGCCCGCGCGCCGGACTGCTCGACGATGTAGCGCAGCTCGGCATCGAGCAGCGCATAGTTGATCGGCACGTGGATCAGGCCGGCCTTGACGCAGCCCAGCCACAGCAGCACGTAGGCGTCCGAGTTGCGACCATAGGCGGCGACGCGGTCGCCGGCCTTCAGGCCCAGCGCCAGCAGCCGGTTGGCGACGCGGTTCGCGGCGCGCTCGAGCTGGGCGTAGCGCCAGCTGCGGCCCTCGAAGCGCAGGGCCTCGCGTTCGGGATTGCGGCGCACCGAG
Source organism: Thauera sp. 63 (assembly GCF_000310165.2). NCBI lineage: Bacteria > Pseudomonadati > Pseudomonadota > Betaproteobacteria > Rhodocyclales > Zoogloeaceae > Thauera > Thauera sp. 63. The sequence continues at coordinate 163,643 of NZ_AMXC01000003.1, read as the reverse complement.
CGCGCGAAGGCGTCGCCGATCAGGTTGCGCCCGGCACGGCGCACATCGGCGGGCGTGGCTGTCAGGAGTGCTGCGGTCATGCTCATGTCCTCATTCAGTGCTTGCGGGGCGCCCGCAGGCGCCCCCATCGTACGCGGGCAAGTCGCCTTACTTGGCTGCCATGCGGATCGCGCCGTCCAGGCGGATGACCTCGCCGTTGAGCATCGGGTTCTCGCAGATCGACTTCACCAGCTGCGCGTACTCGCTGGAACGGCCCAGGCGCGAGGGGAAAGGCACCATCTGGCCGAGCGAATCCTGCACCTGCTGCGGCAGGCCGCGCAGCATCGGCGTCTCGAAGATGCCGGGCGCGATGCTCATGACGCGGATGCCGTAGCGCGCCAGCTCGCGCGCGATCGGCAGCGTCATGCCGACCACGCCGGCCTTGGACGCCGAGTAGGCCGCCTGGCCGATCTGGCCGTCGAAGGCGGCGACCGAGGCGGTGGTGACGATCACGCCGCGCTCGCCCTCCTCGTTCGGCGCGGCCTTGCTCATGGCGTCGGCCGCAAGGCGGATCGGGTTGAAGGTGCCGACGAGGTTGATCGTCACCCCGCGCATGAAACTGTCGAGGCGGTGCGGGCCTTCCTTGCCCACCACCTTTTCGCCCGGCGCCACGCCGGCGCAGCACACCAGACCATGCAGTCCACCGAAGCCCTTCACCGCGGCATCGACCGCTGCCTGCGTCGACGCCTCGTCGGTGACGTCAGTGCGCACGAAGCAGGCCGCCGCGCCCAGTTCGGCCGCCAGCGCCTTGCCCGCCTCTTCGTTGAGGTCGGCGATCACCACCTGGCCGCCGCCGTCCACCACCATGCGCGCGGTGGCCGCGCCCAGGCCCGAGGCGCCGCCGGTGACGAGAAATACCGAGTTTGCGATCTTCATTGCGTGTGCTCCTTGTGTCTCAGATGCGTTCGATGATGGTGGCGGTGGCCATGCCGTGGCCGATGCACATGACCTGCAGGCCGAAGCGGCCGTCGCGTTGCTCGAGGCCGGCGAGCATCTTGGCCATCAGGCCGGCACCGGTGCCACCCAGCGGGTGGCCGTGAGCGATCGCGCCGCCCCAGGGATTGAAGCGGTCCATGTCGGGCGCGAACTCGCGCACGAAGCAGAGCGCCACGCTGGCGAAGGCCTCGTTGACCTCGATCCAGTCCATGTCGCGGATCGACAGCCCGGCCATCTCCAGCGCACGGCGCGCCGCCGGGATCACCCCGGTGAGCTGCATCACCGGATCGGAGCCCACCGCGACGCGGGCGCGGAAGCGCGCGCGCGGCCGGATGCCCAGCGCCTCGGCCGCATCGCGCCGGCCGACCAGCACCGCGGCCGCGCCGTCGGACATCTGGCTGGCGTTGGCCGCGGTCACGCCGCCCTCGCCCGGCTGGCGGAACACCGGCTGCATGGCGCGCATGCGCTCGACGTCGATCACCGCACGGATGCCTTCGTCGTGCCCCAGCGTGATCGCGCCGCCCTCCTTGTCCACACCTGCCACCGGCAGGATCTCAGTGTGCAGGCCGGCCGCGCGCGCCGCCTCGGCGCGACGGTGGCTTTCGATCGCGTAATCGTCCATCTCGGCGCGCGAGATCTGCCACTGGTCTGCGATGCGCTCGGCGCTCTCGACCTGGTGCGGGATGGCGAAGCGTTCGAGGATGTTCGGATGCAGATTGTCGAAGCCGCGGAAGTCGCCCTGCCCCAGGGTCAGGTCGAGGAACATCGGCACCCGGCTCATGCTCTCGACGCCGCAGCCGATGGAGAACGCGAGGTCGCCCGCAGCCACCGCCTGCGACGCGGCGTGGGTGGCGAACTGGCTGGAGCCGCACATACGGTTCATCGACACGCCCGGTACCTCGGCCGGCAGGCCGGCGATGAGCAGTGCCTGGCGGGCGATGTTGGCACCCTGCTCGCCGGCCTGGCTGACGCAGCCGGCCAGCACGTCGCCGACCTTATCGGCCGGCAGTCCGGTGCGCGCCAGCACGCCGCCAATGGCGGTGGCGAGCAGTTCGTCCGGGCGGGTCTCGCGCAGCGCGCCGCCGCGGCGGCCGAAGGGGGTGCGGACGGCGCCCAGGATCAGCGCTTCGTTCGGATTGGAGGGGGTGCTTGGGGTCATTGCTGGGTCCTCAGGTTCAGGCCCGCTGCAATTCGCGGGCGATGATGTTGCGCTGGATCTCGCTGGTGCCTTCGTAGATCTGCAGCACCTTGGCGTCGCGGAAGAGCTTTTCGACCGGGTATTCGGTCGAGTAGCCCATGCCGCCGAAAATCTGCACCGCCTCGGTCGCCGCCCACATCGCGGCATCGGCGGCAAAGGCCTTGGCGATGGAGGCCTCGATCGTGTTCGGCTTGCCCTGGTCGAGCAACCAGGCCGACTGGTAGGTGAGCAGGCGCGCGGCCTCGAGCTTCATGCGCATTTCGGCCAGCTTGTGCGCCACCGCCTGATGCTCGATCAGGCGCTTGCCCATGCTGTTGCGCTGGGTGGCGTAGGCGAGCGACTCGTCGAGGCAGCGTTCGATCAGACCCACGCCGAAGGCCGCCACCATCGGCCGCGAGTGATCGAACACCGCCATCGCCAGCGCGAAGCCGCTGCCCTCCTCGCCCAGGCGATGGTCCTCGGGCACGAACACCTGGTCGAGGAAAACCTCGCAGGTGGGTGCACAGCGCTGGCCGAGCTTGCCCAGGGGCTCGCCGATCGCCACGCCCCTGCTGCCGCGCGGCACGATGAAGGCGGTCATGCCGCGGTGACCGGCGTCGGGCGCGGTCTTGGCGAAGATGACCAGGAACTCGGCAAGGTTGGCGTTGGAGATCCAGATCTTGCTGCCGGTCAGGCGGTAGCCGCCATCCACCCGCTCGGCGCGGGTGCGGATGCCGGCGACGTCGGAGCCGGCGCCCGGCTCGGTCATCGCGAAGCTCGCCAGCGCGCCATTGGCCGCGGGGCGCAGGTAGCGCTCGCGCTGCATGTCGCTGCCGGCGATCACGATCGGCTCGGTGGCCAGCGCATTCACGCACAGCGCGGTGCCGATGCCCAGGCAGCCGCGGCAGAAGGCCTCGGTGACGAGCACCAGCTCGAGGCAGCCGAGGCCACCGCCGCCCACGGCCTCCGGCAGGTTGATGCCGAGCAGGCCGAGTTCCTGCGCGCGCTGGTGCACCTCGAAGGGGAAGGTCTTGGCGACGTCGGCCTCGGCCGCGCGCGGCGAGATCTCGCGCTCGGCGAAGCGGCGTGCCAGATCGCGGATCTCGCGCTGCTCCGCGTTCAACTGGAAGTCCATGATGTCTCCTTGCAAGACCGTCGTCCGCGAACGACGGGCGAAACGATGCCCGACATGCCTGAGCACGCCGAAAAGATGCTGGGGTAAAAGACGTCCGCGACGGGGGCGGCGGGTGGCCCCGGCCGGGAATCCTCAGCCGGGGGTCTTCATCCGGATGTGTGGCCGAAGCGCGCCGGCCGACGCTCGCAGAACGCGCGCACGCCCTCGGCGAAGTCCGGCGTCGCCGACATGGCGAGGAAGCTCGCCTTCTCGGCGACGAGCGCCGTCTCCAGGTCGGCGTCGAGGCCTGCTCGCAGCAGACGCTTGATGTCGGCCTGGGCCGCCGCCGGCCCCTCGGCCAGCCGGCGCGCCAGCGCCAGTCCGGCCTCGGCGAGTTGCGCGGCCGGCACCACCTCGGCCACGAGACCGACGTCCCTCGCCTGCGCGGCGTCGATCTGCGGGTTGAGCAGCGCGATCGCCAGCGCCCGCTGCAGGCCGACGCGGCGCGACAGATGCCAGCTCGCGCCACCGTCGGGGGTGGTGCCGATGGCGCTGTAGGCGAGCACGAAGCGCGCATCGTCGGCCGCCACCAGCAGGTCGCAGGCCATCGCCAGCGACATGCCGAAGCCCGCCGCGGAGCCGCCCACCAGGCCCACCACCGGGCAGGGCAGTCGCGTCAGGCCGGCGACGGCCTCATGCACGGCATCGATCAGCTGGCCGATTTCTTCGGTGCAGTCCGCCTGCGACTGACCGAGCAGGATGTCGAAACGGCGCACATCGCCGCCGACCATGAAGTGCGCGCCGCTGCTGCGCAGCACGACCACCCGCGGCGGCGCGGCCGTCAGCGACCTGACGGCATCGCGCAGCGCAAGGCCCATCGACAGGTCAAGGCTGTTGCGCGAGGCCGGGCGATCCAGCGTGATGAAGGCGATGCCCCCGTCGCGCTCGAGGCGGATGCTGGCGACTTGCGAATGTTCAGGCATGGGCGGCCTCTCCCCGGTACATGGCTTCGATCACGTCGGCATAGGTCTTGTAGATGCTGGAACGGCGCACCTTCATCGTTGCCGTCACCTCGCCGTCGTCGTGGTCCAGCTCCTTGGTCAGCAGGTGGACACGGCGGATGTGCGAGACCTGCGCGAGTTGGGCATTGCCGCGTGCGATCTCGGCGTCGATCAGGGCGCGCACCTCCGGGTGCTCGACCAGCGAGCGGAAGTGGGTGAAGAGGATCTGCCGGCCCTCGGCCCACTTCGCCACCGTCTCGTAGTCGATCTGGATTAGCGCGGAGACGAACTTGCGCCCGTCGGCGACGACGATGCACTCCTTGATGTAGGGGCTGGCCTTCATCGTCTTCTCGATCTCGGACGGCGTCAGGTTCTTGCCGCCGGCGGTGATCATGATGTCCTTCAGGCGATCGACGATGTAGAGCTGGCCGTCGCGCGCCTCGACCACGTCGCCGGTGTGCAGCCAGCCGTCGCGGATGCTGTCGGCGGTCGCCTCCGGGTTCTTGTAATAACCGGCGAACACCATCTCGCCCCGGATCAGCAGCTCGCCGCGCTCGCCGATCCGGTGCTCGACACCGAGGATGGGCGTGCCGACCGAGCCGAAGCGGGCGGCATCGAGCGGCTGGCCGGTGATCATGCCGGTCGACTCGGTCAGGCCATAGACCTCCACCAGCGGCACGCCCAGCGTGCGGAAGAACTGCACCACCGCGGGCGGGATCGGCGCGGCGCCGGTCAGCGCCACCTTCGCCCGGCGCAGGCCGATGAAGTTCTGCAGCGCGCGCAGGATGATCCAGTACCAGACGGCGTAGGTGAGACGCTCGCCCGCCGTGCGCTGCGCGGCCGCCTTGTGCGCGAAGGGCGCGCAGGCCGCCATTGCGCGGTCGAACAGCCAGCGCTGCAGCGGACCGCTCTCCTGCATCTTGATGCTGATCGCCGAGTGCAGCTTTTCCCAGATGCGCGGCACGCCCAGGAACATGGTCGGCGCGATCTCGCGCAGGTCTTCCTGTACGGTGCGGATCGACTCGCCGAAGGCCACCGTGGAGCCCAGGTAGATCGGGCAGAAGGTGGTCAGCATCTGCTCGGCGACGTGGCACAGCGGCAGGTAGGACAGGTGGCTGGTGTCCGCCGACAGGCCCAGGCGATCGGCGATGCCGGGCGCCACGCCGCGGATGTTGGCGTAGCTGATCATCGCGCCCTTGGGTTTGCCAGTGGAGCCCGAGGTGTAGATCATCAGCGCGATGTCCTCGAGCCGCTGCGTCGTCAGCGTCTCCTCCACCAGGTGGCGGTGGGTGGCCTCATACTCGACGCCGAGCGTCTCCAGGTCGGCGAAGGACAGGATGCGGTCGCGCACACGCTCGTCGGCGTTGCGCAGCCCCTTGGTCTCCATCACCACGATCGCGCGCAGGTGTGGCAGCTGGTCGAGCGCCTCGACCACCTTGTCGGTCTGCTCCTGGTCCTCGCATACAACCACCTCGACGTCGGCGTGGTTGAGCACGTAGGCCACCTCGGGCGCCGGGCTGGTCGGATAGACGCCGACCGCAATGCCACCCACCAGCCCGCAGCCCATTTGCGTCAGCACCCATTCGATGCGGTTCTCGGCGAGCACGCCGACGTGGCCGCCGGCGGACAGGCCGAGCGCACGCAGCCCCAGGCCGACGTGACTCGAACGGCGGTAATAGTCGTCCCAGGTGATGCCCTGCCAGATGCCGAAATCCTTCTGGCGGATGGCGATGCGCCCGGGGTGTTGCTTCGCCTGCTCACGCAGCATCTGCGGCAGGGTCAGCCGGGGAAGCGGATTGACTTCGGGATTCTTGCTCATGGCCATCCTCTCGCTCATGACAGCCAGCGCTTGCGGCGCTTGTAGTGCTTGATGTCGCGGAAGCTCTTCATCTCGCCGTGCCCGCCCATGCCGAGGTAGAACTCGCGCACGTCCTGGTCGGCGGCCAGGCGTTCGGCCGGGCCGTCGGTGACGACCTTGCCGTTCTCCATGATGTAGCCGTAGTGCGCCACCGCCAGCGCCACCGAGGCGTTCTGCTCGACCAGCAGCATCGACACCTTCTGTTCGGCGTTGATGCGGGCGATGATCTGGAAGATGTTCTCCACCAGCAGCGGCGCCAGGCCCAGCGAAGGCTCGTCGAGCAGGATCAGCTTGGGCCGCGCGATCAGCGCGCGGCCGATCGCCAGCATCTGCTGCTCGCCGCCCGAGAGATAGCCCGCCAGGCCGTTGCGGCGCTCGTACAGGCGCGGAAAGTACTCGTAGACCAGCTCGTAATCGGCCTTCGCGCCGCTGCGCCCGGTGAGCGCATAGGTCGCGGAGACGAGGTTTTCCTCCACTGTCAGGTCCTCGAACACGCGGCGCCCTTCCATCACGTGGAAGAGCCCCGCGCGCACCAGTTCGTGCGGCTTCGAACCCGCCAGCGGCTTGCCTTCGAAGCGGATCTCGCCGCGCGTCAGCTCGCCGTTCTCCAGCCCCAGCAGGCCGGACACGGTCTTGAGCGTCGTGCTCTTGCCCGCGCCGTTGGAGCCGAGCAGCGCGACGATCTGCCCGCGCGGCACCGACAGCGACAGGCCGCGCAGCACCTGCACCGCCTTGTTGTAGATCACCTCGATGTTGTTCACCTCGAGGACGGATTCGGCCGCACTCATCGCTTACTCCAGCACGATCCAGTCGGAGGCCGGCACCATGCGCTTGGCCTTGGTGTCGGCGCGATAGATGCGGCCGACCGGGATGGTGTTGCCGCGGATCGTGATGGGCACACCGATCAGGCCACCGGTGTCGAAGTTCTCGATCGAGTTCAGCGCCACCTTGAAGTTGGCCGCGGTCATCTCCTTGCCGGCGGCGATCGTGCGGCGGGCCGATTCGGCGTAGAGCATGGCGGACAGGAAGCCCTGGATGTAGGGCACGTTCTGGTACTCCGCTCGCATCGCGCGGATCTTGTCCAGCATCGGCGCCGGCGTGGCCGTGTCGTAGTAGTAGTTGTAGGGCATCACGCCCATGAAGCCCTCGGCCACGTCGCCCATCTGCATCACGGTGCTGTTGTCCATGGTCCAGAAGGTGCCCATGAACTTGGTGTCCAGCCCGAGCTGGCGCGCCTGGCCGATGAACTCGGGGATCGGACCCAGGATGTAGCCGTGGAAGATGGTGAAGTCGGGCCGCGCGCGGCGCAGCTTGGCGATCTCGGTCGACACGTCGACCGCACCCGGCGGGGTCATGATCTCGATCGCGACGTTGAGGCCCAGCTCCTTGGCGACGCCGCGGCTGGTCTCGATCGGGTCGCGGCCGAACTCGGTGTCGGAGAAGACGAAGGCCACCTTGGCGCCCGGCTTTTCCTTGGCGATGTAGCGCAGCAGGATGCCGAACTGCTGGGTGTAGTCGGGGCCGGCGATGAACTGGTAGGGGTACTTCTTCGGGTCGTTGAGCTCGGTGGCGAAGGACGCGCCCGACATGATCATGCTGCCGGCGCGGTCGAGCTCGGGGTTGATGGTCTTGCTGAAGGCGGTGGAGTCGCCGTAGTAGAAGTTCACCTTGTTCTGGCTGGTGATCTTCTTGAATGCGGCCACCGACTGGTCGACCTTGTAGGCGCTGTCCTCGGGCACGTAGCGCAGCTTGTGGCCCTCGATGCCGCCGGCGTCGTTGACCATCTTCACGTAGTCCTGGATGCCGGCGTGGATGCCGATGCCGGCAAAGGCGAACACGCCGCTCATCGGGATCGAGCCGCCGATGACGATTTCCTTGTCCGCAGCCTGGACAGCGGGCAGGCCTGCGGTGGCGGCCAGGACCGCGGTGGCCAGCAGGCTCTTGAGTACGGCTCTTCTCATGCTTGTCTCCTTCTCTTTGTATGTGGTGATGCAGTGAGGCGAGGAAAACTCAGGCCCGGAACGGCCAGAGGTGGAAGAAGCGGCGGATGCGGCGCCAGATTTCCTGCAGGCCGAGCGGCTCGAACACCAGGAAGCCGACGATCAGCGCGCCGAACACGATGGTGCGCACCGGCGACAGGATCAGCGTGGCGTCGGCCGACAGCGGCAGCCAGCCGACGATGAGCTTGAGGGCCTCGGGCACCATGGTCATGAAGACCGCGCCGAGGATGGCGCCGAGGATGGTGCCCATGCCGCCGACGATGACCGCGGCGAGGAAGAAGATCGACATGATCAGCGGGAAGCTCTCCGGCGTGACCACGCGGAAGAAGTAGGCCCACATGCCGCCCGCCACGCCGGCATAGAAGGACGACAGACCGAAGGACAGCAGCTTGTAGCGCAGCAGCGGGATGCCCAGCACCTCGGCCGAGATGTCGCGGTCGCGGATCGCGATGAAGGCGCGGCCGATGCGGGTGCGGAACAGGTTGGCCGCGCCCAGCACCATCAGGATGGTGATCGGCACGAACAGCCAGTACAAGCGGAACGAGGTGTCGAAGCTGAGGCCGAGGATCTCCGCCGGCGCCACCGTGATGCCGGCGTGGCCGCCGGTGACCGCATGCCAGTTGGCGAACACGAAGTGCAGCACCACCGATGCGGCAATGGTCGCGATCGCCAGGTACAGCCCCTTCACCCGCAGCGAGGGCAGGCCCACCACCAGTCCGCCGAGCATGGCGACGAAGCCGCCGGCGAGCAGGTTGAGCAGCACCGGCGTGCCGAGCTTCTGCTCCAGCGCAGCCACCGTGTAGGCGCCGATGCCCATGAAGGCGGCCTGCCCCAGGCTCACCAGCCCGGTGTAGCCGGTGAGGATATTGAGCCCGGTGGTGCTGGCGATGTTGATCGCCACCAGGCAGGCGAGGTACAGCCAGTACTCGTCGGCCAGGAAGGGGAAGCCGAGCAGCGCGACGGCGAGGACGGCCAGCCAGGCGTGCTGGGTGCGGCTGTCGAACAGCGACTCGTCGTGGCGGTAGCTGGAGCGTGCGGTTCCGATGCGCATTACAACCTCTCGATTTCGTGGGTGCCGAACAGACCGTAGGGACGGACCAGCAGCACGACGATCAGGATCATGAAGGTGGCCAGCAGCTTGAATTCGCCGCCGAGGAAGCCACCGGCGAGCGACTCGACGACGCCGATGAAGAGGCCGGCGACCAGCGCGCCGAGCACGCTGTCCAGACCACCGACGATCACCACTACCAGCACCGACAGGCCGAACACCCCCATGGTCGAGGAGATGCCGCCCACCGCGCCGACGATGACGCCGGCGATCGCCGCGATCATTGCCGCCACGGTCCAGGACAGCGAGAACACCTTGGGCACGTTGATGCCCATCGAGTAGGCCGCCTGCTGGTCCGATGCCGTCGCCCGCAGCGCCACGCCACCGCGCCAGAAGCGGAACACCGCCAGCGCCGCGCCGATCAACACGGCCGCGACAAGGAAGCCGTAGAACACCTTGGGCGGCACGAAGGCCTCGCCGATCATCACTGGCGCGCTGGGCATGAACTCCGGCAGGCGGCGCGGCTCGGAGGTCCAGACCAGCTCGACCACACCGACCAGGATGGAGGCCATGCCCACGGTCACCATGAACACCGAGATCGGCGACTCGCCCAGCATCGGCCGGATCGCCACCCGCTCGAGCGTCGCGCCCGCCACCCCGCTGCCGATCACCGCAACCAGGATCGCCAGCCACATCGGCATGTTCATCGCCGTGGCGAGGCCAAAGCACAGGTAGGCGCCGATCATCAGCATCTCGCCGATGGCCAGGTTCACCACCCGCGTGGCCTTGTAGATCATCACGAAAGCGAGGCCGGTCAGTGCGTACAGGCCACCGGCGCCAAGGCCGGCCAGCACGATCTCGGCCAGGAAAAGCCAGTCGAAGTCCATCTCAGGCCCCCACTGCAAGCGGTTGATGAAGGCGCTGGCGCAACTCCGAGACGTCGCCCGAACCCAGGTAGGCCTTGATCACCTCGGGGTTGGCCTGCACCTCGGCTGGCGTGCCGTCGGCGATGACCTGGCCGAAGTTGAGCACCACCACGTGGTCGGACAGGTCCATGACCATGCCCATGTCGTGCTCCACCATCAGCACGGTCACGCCCCACTCCTCGCGCACGTCGAGGATGAAGCGCGCCATGTCCTCGGTCTCCTCGCGGTTCATGCCGGCGACCGGCTCGTCCAGCATCAGCACCTTGGGTCGCATCGCCAGCGCGCGCGCCATCTCCACCCGCTTCTGCAGGCCGTAGGACAGCACCGAGACCGGCATGTGGCGGATGTGGTCGATCTCGAGGAAGTCGATGATGCGTTCCTCGACCTCCTGGCGCAGCTTCATTTCCTCGTGCTGCGCGCGGCCGAAGTAGAACAGCGCGTCGAGCACGTTGGTGCGCAGGTGGGCATGGCGGCCGAGCTTGATGTTGTCGAGCACGGTCATGCCGCGGAACAGCGCGATGTTCTGGAAGCTGCGCGCGAGGCCCAGCCTGGCGCGCTCGGGCGGCCGCGTGGCGGTGATGTCCTCGCCCTGGAAGCGGATACGCCCCGTCGAGGGTTTGTAGAAACCGGAGATCGTGTTGAACAGCGAGGTCTTGCCCGCGCCGTTCGGACCGATGACGGTGGTGATGGACCCCGGAGCGACTTCGAAGCCCACGTCGGTCAGCGCCTTGATACCGCCGAACGACAACGTGAGCCCCTCGACCTCGAGGATCGGACTGGCCTTGCCTGGATGCACCTTGTCTCCTCCTGCCAGCCGCCTCTTCCCGGGCGGCCTGTGCGTGCTGTGCTTTAATTGCCAGCAAACGCGAACCCATCGGGGATCGCGATGCGCCGGCGCTGGCATTAATCTTTTTTCTGCCGCTATTTGCAGGCCATACTAGGCAGTACGGGCCGAGTTGTGGATGGCAGATCCGGCCGATCGATTGACATTTCCTGTCACATGATCGAGACATCCCGACGATGCACCGCAGCATCGCAACCACCATGACCGAACGCCTGAATGCCCCTGCCGTCACCGTACCGATCCGCATGATCGGCCAGCTCCTCGACCGCCTCGGGGAACACCGGCCGCTGGCGCTCGACTGCGTCGGTCGCGCCGGCATCGCCCCGGCACTGCTTGAACAGGAGTCGGCCCGGGTCACGGTGGAGCAGTTCGCGCTGTTCTACCGCACGCTCGCCATCGAGCTCGACGACGAGACGCCGGGCATGTTCTCGCGCCCCCTGCGCGCGGGCACGCTCAAGTTCCTGTGCCTCGGCATGCTGGATGCCGCCAACCTGCGCGTCGCGCTGCATCGGTTCTGCTGGTTCTTTCGTCTGGTGCTGGACGACCTTCACTACGCGATGGACGAAGAGGACGGCCTGACGCGCATCACGCTGGTCGAGCGCGCCGACCTCGGCCGCCACCGCATGCTGATCCTCGAGCTGATGCTGATGCTGGTGCAGGGCATCGCCTCGTGGATGATCGAGCGCAAGCTGCTGTTCGCGCGGGTGGACCTGGGCTACCCCGCCCCGGCTCATGCCGGCGAATACATCAACATGTACGCCGGCCCAGCGCGCTTCGACCAGGCACGGACCGCGCTCTGCATCGAGCCGGCGTTCATGGACGCGCCGATCCGCCAGGACAAGGCCTCGCTGTCGGCCTTCCTGCGCAAGGCGCCGATGGACTGGATCCACGTCTCGGTCAGCGAGCGCCTGTTCACCCACCGCGTGCGCGACCTGCTGGAAGCCGGCCTGGGCCGGCCGCAGACGGTGGAGGACACCGCGCGCGCGCTGCACATCTCGCCACGCACGCTCGCGCGCCGGCTCGACGCCGAGGGCACGCACTTCCAGGCGGTCAAGGACGCCCTGCGGCGCGACGTGGCCATCGCCCGCATCTCGCGCACCGATGAACCGATCGCGAGCATCGGCGCCGACCTCGGTTTCGACGACCCGGCCGCCTTCAACCGCGCCTTCAAGCAATGGACCGGCACCCCACCGGGCAGCTACCGGCGGGGACGGCCAGCAAGCTGAAGCCGCGACCGCACCCCGGGAAGGCCGCACTTGGTCCACGCGCGGTGCGGGAGTACATTGGCGCCCACTTCCGCACGCCCAGCCATCGCCCCCTGCACCCATGACCGCCCAGCACCCCGAAATCCGTCCCGAACAGTCGATCGAACTGCTCAAGCAGCTCCACATCCTGACGCGCGACGGCAAGCTCAACCAGGACAGCCGGCGCAAGCTGAAGCAGGTCTATCACCTCTACCAGTTCATCGAGCCGCTGCTGGCCGAGGCGCTGGCCGAGCGGCCGGACATCCAGCTGGTGGACCACGGCGCGGGCAAGTCCTACCTCGGCTTCATCCTGTACGACCTGTTCTTCAAGCAGCACGCACCCGGCGGCCGCATCCACGGCATCGAGACGCGCGACGAACTGGTGATGAGCTCGCGCCGCCTGGCCGACAAGCTCGGCTTCTCGGCCGGCATGCGCTTCCACAACCTGACGGTGGCCGAGTCGATCCGCTCCGAGCGCCTGCCCGAGCGCATCGACGTCGTCACCGCGCTGCATGCCTGCAACACCGCCACCGACGACGCGATCCGCTTCGCCCTGGAAAAGCGCGCGCGCTTTATCGTGCTCGTGCCCTGCTGCCAGGCCGAAGTCGCCGCGGTGCTGCGCAAGAACAAGCAGCGCCAGCTGAAGAACAGCCTCACCGAACTGTGGCGTCATCCCATCCACACGCGCGAGTTCGGCAGCCACGTCACCAACGTGCTGCGCTGCCTGCAGCTCGAATCGCACGGCTACCAGGTCAACGTCACCGAACTGGTGGGCTGGGAGCACTCGATGAAGAACGAACTCATCATCGCGAGCGACCGGGGCCTGCCGCGCAACCGCCCGTCCGCGCGCCTGCGCGAGCTGCTGCAGACGCTGGGGCTGGAGGAACTGGGCGAGCGCTTCTTTGCCGGCGAGCCGCAGTGCGACACGCGCTCAGTTGCCGTCCCGGCGCCCGACGCAGACGCGGACGCCGCCGGCTGAGCCGGCCGTACCGCGCCGCAGCCATACATCATTCAGGAGAACGCACATGGCAGTACTGCTTCAAGTCGACTTTCCGTATTCCGGTCCGTGGGGCGAGGACATGGCGCAGGCCATGCGCGGCCTGGCCGAATCGATCGCACAGGAGCCCGGTCTGCTGTGGAAGATCTGGACCGAGAGCCGCGACGCCAGCGAGGCCGGCGGCATCTACCTGTTCGCCGACCGCGCCAGCGCCGAGGCCTACCTGCAGATGCACCGCGCCCGCCTGCTGGGCTTCGGCGTGCCGCAGGTCAACGCCAAGCTGTTCGACGTCAATCCCGCGCTGTCGGCAATCGACCGCGCACCGCTCGGCGGCTAGGCGCCCGGCGTGGCGTGGCCGGCACGCCGGACCGTGGCCAGCAGCAACGCCGCCGCGGCGAACAGGCCACCGAAGGTCCGGTTGAGCAGGCGCTGCTGATGCGGCTCGCGCAGCAGGCGCAGCACGCGCGCCGCCAGGCCGGTGTAGCCGGCCATGACGATCAGGTCGACGGCGATCATGGTGGCCGCGAGGATCAGGTATTGCGCAAGCAGCGGGCGCGCCGGATCGAGGAACTGCGGCAGCACCGCGAGAATGAACACGATCGCCTTCGGGTTGCTGGCATTGACGACGAAGCCTCGCATCACCAGCGGCCACGGCCGGCCGTGCGCGGCATCGCCTGACTCGACCGCCATCGCCGCGGGCGGCGCCACCCACTGCTTCCAGCCAAGGTAGACCAGGTACGCCACGCCGAACCACTTGATGGCCGAGAACGCCAGCTCGGACGTGGCCAGCACCGCCCCCAGCCCGGTGGCGACGATGCCGATCTGCAGCGCCAGCGCAAGCTGCAGCCCGATGGCGTTCCAGTAGCCGCGGCGAAAACCGTAGTTCAGCCCCGAGGACATCGACGCGATCGCGCCGGCGCCCGGGCTCAGGCTGATGATCCAGCAGGCGACGAAGAAGGAAATCCAGGTATCGAGCAGCATCGGGGTGGGGTCGGGTCAGTTTCGGCGGCGGAAGTCGGCTATGTTAATGCGCCGGCCACGTCCTCGCACGCGCGCCCGGCCCCGCGACCCGAATCCGTTCCGCCACGATGACCGCCCCCACCCGCTACCAGGTGATCCACCTGCACGCCGCCGCACCGCCCAAGCCCGCAACAGGCGCGCCGTGCAACGGCTGCGGCGTGTGCTGCGCGGCCGAACCCTGCCCGCTGGGCGTGCTGCTGTCCCGCCGCCTGCGTGGCGCCTGCCGCACCCTGACGTGGAACGCCGCGCAGGCGCGCTACGTGTGCGGCGCCCTCGCCCACCCCGAGCGCCACGGCGCGCTGGCCTCGATCAGCCGCTCGATGCGCTCGCCCACGACCGCAAGGCGTGCATCGACGTCGGGTTCGTCGTTCTCGATCGCCGCCTCCAGCGCGCCGGCCTCCTCCATCAGCTCCATCGCGCAGATGAAGCCGGCGTTGCTGCGCAGGGTGTGCATGCGCCGCGCGGCATCCTCGCGCCGGCCTTCGGCGAGTTCGCGGAGGGCCTGGGCGGCGGCATCGGCATTGTCCTCGATGAAGAACTCGAGCAGGCCGACGAACATCCCGAGGTCGCCGCCGACGCGCTGGATCGCGCGTTCGCGGTCGATGCCGGGAATGTCGGGGAAGGCATCAGCTGCGGACGCCGGGCCCGCGCCAAGGACGCTCGCCTCGCCCGCGGACAGGGCCGGACGCGGCGTATCCCCTTGCCCACGCGGCCCGATCCAGCGCACCAGCAGTTGCGCCATCTCCTCGAGATCCATCGGCTTGGGCAGCACGTCGTTGGCGCCCGCCTCGCGCGCCGCCGCCTGCTGGTCGTCGCGCACCCCGGCGGTGAAGGCGATGATCGGCAGACCGACGATGCCCAGTTCGCCGCGAATCGCACGCATCGCGCTCAGGCCGTCCATCACCGGCATCTGCACGTCCATCAGCACCGCATCGAAGCCATCGGGGCGGGTCTTCAGCAATTGCAGCGCCTGCTGCCCGTCGGCCGCCAGCGTCGTGCTCGCCCCCTCCAGCGCCAGTGCGCGTTCGACCAGATCGCGGTTCATCGCGCTGTCGTCCACCACCAGCACATGCGCGCCCGCCAGGCGCGGGCCCGAGGTCGCTGCCGGCGCGGTGCGAGGTAGCACGGACTGGTCGGCAGCGGCGCGCTGCAACGGCAGCTCGAACCAGAAGGTGCTGCCGAGGCCCGGCTGACTGTCGGCACCGATACTGCCGCCCATCAGCTCGACCAGACGCTTGCAGATCGACAGACCGAGACCGGTGCCGCCGAAACGGCGACCGATGCCGGCATCGGCCTGGGTGAAGGGCGAGAACAGCCGGCCGAGCGCCTCGGGCGCGATGCCGATGCCGGTATCGCGCACCTCGACGCGCAGTCGCAGTTCGGCCTCGCGCGTCTCGAGACTGCGCACGCGCACCGCCACTTCGCCGCGCTCCGTGAACTTGATCGCGTTGCCCACCAGGTTGAACAGCACCTGCTCCAGCCGCAGGCCGTCGCCCAGCAGCAGGCCGGGCGACGGCTCGGGCATCTGCACGCGCAGGGCCAGCCCCTTGCTGCGCGCCACCTGCCCCATCAGGCTGTCGACGTTCGCCAGCAAGGCGGCGAGGTCGAAGGGGCGCGGCTCGATGCGCAGCTGCCCGGCCTCGATCTTCGACAGGTCGAGCACGTCGTTGAGGATCGCCATCAGCGACTGGCCGGCATTGCGGATGCGCTCGACCATGTCGCGCTGGCCGGCGGAGAGGTTCTCGCGTGCCAGCACCTGGGCCAGGCCGAGGACGGCGTTCATCGGCGTGCGGATCTCATGGCTCATGTGGGCGAGGAACTCGCTCTTGGCCGCGTTGGCGGCGGCGGCCTCGTCCGCCAGCTGGCGGTGGCGCGCCTCGCTGACCTGCAGGCGCTCCTCCATCGCCTTGCGCGCGGTGATGTCCTCGACCATGCCGAGGTAGCGCGGCGCCTCCTCGCTCTCGACCTGCACCGGCGCAAAGCTCAGGCTGACCCACACCACCGAGCCATCGGGCCGCAGGTAGCGCTTGTTGACGCGGTAGCCCGGAATCTCGCCCGCCGACAGCCGATGCAGGTTGTCCGCGCTCTCGGCCACGTCCTCGGGGTGGGTGATGGCGCGCGGGTCGAGCCCGACCAGTTGTGCCGGGCTGCGGCCGACGATGTCGGCGAAGCGCTGATTCACCTCGGTGATCACCCCGCTGCCGGAATCGACCAGCACGACGCCGACCGGCGCCTGTTCGAAGATCACGCGGAACCGTGCCTCCGCGGCACGCTGGGCACGCAGCGCAACCACCTCCTGCCGCTGCAGGTCGCGCCGCCACAACAGGAAGCCGGCCGAATACACCAGCAACAGCAACAACCCCATGACCAGCGCCGTCACCCAGGTCATCAGGCGCACGCGCGCATAGGCCTCGCGCTCGTCGATCTCGGCGAGCATCAGCCAGGGCGTCCCGCCGATAGGCGACGCATAGGCCAGCACCGGCACACCGCGATAGTCCCGCCCGCCGGAGAGGATGCCGGCCTCGCCCTGCGCGGCGCGCGCCGCAGGCAGGTTGGGCGAAGCGAGCGGCAGGGTCAGCACGAGGGCCGCATCGCGCTGGTGACGCAGCGGCGTGAGGAAGCGGACGCCGCTGCCGTCGCGCCGCACGAGATAGGTCTCCGCGGTGCGCGTCGGGATGGGCCAGGACTCCACCATCGGGAACAGCACCGCATCCGCACGCCAGGTCAGGTAGGCCACGCCGCGCGGTGCACGGCCGGCCTCGCCGATCGGCGCCAGCACGCCAAAGCGCGCCTCGCCACGCGCATTCAGGTACAGGTCGACCAGGGTCACGCGCCGCTCGTGCAGCACCTTGCGGATCAACTCGGCATGGGCGCCGCTGTCCGCATCGCCGATGACGAAGGCGGGCTGCCCGTCGGCGTCGATCACCGCCACGCCCTCCCAGCCCCGCGCGCGCTGGGCGTCCCGCATCAGCGCCTGCATCCGCGCGAAGGCCACCGGGTCGCGCCGCCCACTGTCCAGCCAGCCAGCGAACAGGCTGTCGAGCTGTGAATGGCCGGAAAAGTACAGCTCGGCATCGACGCGCGCCTTGCCCAGCCAGTCCTCGATGTGCTGGCGCTTCTGCTCGGCGATCACGGCCAGCGTCCGATGCGTTTCGCGGCGGATTTCCTCGGCGAGATAGCGGTAGCCCACCGTGCCGAGCACGCCGATCAGCACCGACAGCGCGAGCAGCGGCAGCACGAAGCGCCGCCACGGGCGGCGAGGCGCGCCCGCGACCCTGTCTGCTGAAGCGGGGACAGCTGGATTAGTCATGCGTGCTCGATCCGTCGGAACGTCCGAGACGGCCGGTTTCCACCGTCGTCCGGGTCTCTGCCAAGGTGCTTTGGAGTGAAGCTGACAGCCCGCTTCGCCGCCCCTCCGTACGGGCAGCGGGGCTCAGCCCATAAGACGGAATTATCGACGATCAGCGGGTCAATGCGGAATCTCCGTCAAGGCTCAGCGCCCCGAATCCGCGTCGCAGCGGGCTGCAACCCAGCGTGCGTCGGTCTCGAGATCGAGGTCGCCGCGCGGCGACTTGAGCATGACGCGGGTCGCGAAACGCTCCGGGCTGTCCACCCGGGCACGGAACTCACCTGCGGCCTGCGGATCGGTGCAGTTCAGGCGTCCCGTCACGGTGTTGCCCGACTTGCGCACGTCGGTGAGCGTGCAGTTTCCTTCGACCTTGCCCGAGTAGATGGTGTCGCTGCGCGCCTGCGCCGGCGTGATGCAACTGCGCACGGTGCCGTCCTGCCCCAGACGCACACCGCGCTGTGCCATCTGCGCCTCGACCTTCGCGCGCACGTCCGGCGGCAGCAGCTGCAACTGCTGCTGCAGCATGCCCATCTGTGACGAAAGGTCGGGCAGGCCGCCCACGCTCAGGTGGGTCGAGCGAAACTCCCACAGCCCGGGCCGGATTCCCTCCGCGGCGCTCACGCCCGGCGTCGCCATCAGCGCACCCAGCATCGCGCCCAACCACATCAGCCCGCCTCGGGGCAGCCTGTTCCGTTCCATCAGTCTGCTCTGCGCCTTGTTTTCAAGGGAAAGGGGTGGGTACGTCATGGATCGGAATTCTATTCGATCCCCGCCTGCCGCTCGCGCCTAAAGTTTTTCCCGAATCTGCCGTTAAATCATCAAATATTCAATATATGCACCGCGCATGCAGCGCACGCGCGAATTGCGGGCGACCACGATCGCCCCCGCCTGGCCCCGTGGAGACGCTCCAATGAAAAACAGGGCGATTACGCCTACCCGCAACGAGCGCATCATGCGCGAGGACGATTTCATCGTCAGCAAAACCGACCTCAAGGGCCGGATCACCTACGGCAACGAGATCTTCATCGAGTTCTCCGGCTACACCGAACACGAACTGCTCGGCAGCCAGCACAACATCATCCGCCATCCGGACATGCCGCGTGCAGCGTTCAAGCTTGCCTGGGACACCATCCAGGCCGGCCACGGGTTCTTCGCCTACGTGAA
This sequence comes from Thauera sp. 63, assembly GCF_000310165.2. Lineage (NCBI taxonomy): Bacteria > Pseudomonadati > Pseudomonadota > Betaproteobacteria > Rhodocyclales > Zoogloeaceae > Thauera > Thauera sp. 63. Next base: position 144,926 of record NZ_AMXC01000003.1, on the reverse strand, counting down.
GAACATGTCGAAGGACGGCGGCTTCTACTGGGTGTTCACCCACATCACCCCGGATTTCGGCCCGCGAGGCGAGATCGTCGGCTACTACTCGGTGCGGCGCTGCCCGCGGCGCGACGCCCTGGCCAAGATCGAGCCGGTGTATCGCCAGATGCTGGACGCGGAACGCGCGGCCGGCGCCCGCGACGCGATCGGTGCGGGTACGAAGGTCCTGACGGATCTGCTCCAACAATCGAGGATGAGCTATGAACAGCTTGTTTTCGCGCTCTGAGCGCCAACGCTGGATCGCTTGCGGGCTCGTGCTGCTCGGCGCAGGCGGTGCCTTCTTCGGTCCGCTGCATGCCTTGCCCGCACTGCTCGGTGCGATCGCCGTCCTGCTCTGGCCGGCACGCACGACGACCGCCCCGCTGACCGACCTCGACCGGCTGCTGACCGCCTTCAGCGACGGACGGCTGGTCGAGCGCCTGCCGCGCGCCTATGCCGATCCGCGCCTCGAACAAATCCGCCGCCACCTCAATTCGTCGCTGGACCAGACCGAGGCGGCGTTCCGCGAGATGCTGGGCGCGATGGAAGCGTCGGCAGAAGGGCATGACTGGCGCCGCCTGCAGACCTCGGGGCTGCACGGCACCTTCCGGATCGTGCTCGAGCGCATGCAGACACTGCTCGAGCGCCTCAACCAGGCACGGCAGTCCATCGTCCGCGAAGCCCTGCTGTCACGCATCTTCATGCGCTCGGAACGCGGGCTTTCCAATGCCATCGACCGCGTCAACCACGCCCTGGCGCAGGTCGATGACGACGCCTCGGAGGTGCGCACGCTGGCACAGGATTTCTTCGAAACCGCGACCCGCATGTCCTCCTCCGCCAATGCGATGTCGAGCTCGCTCGGCAGCGCGCATGAGTCCGCGCGTGAGAGCGCCGCTTCGCTGTCCGATCTCGACCAGAAGACGGCGGCCATCCGTGCGCTGTCGGGGCAGGTCGACGAGATCGCCAAGCAGACCAATCTGCTCGCGCTCAACGCCGCGATCGAGGCCGCCCGCGCCGGCGAAGCCGGCCGCGGTTTCGCGGTGGTCGCCGACGAAGTCCGCAAGCTGGCCGACCAGTCGCAGCGCGCGGCGAACGAGATCACCACCGCGATTTCGGCCGTATCGCAGGCGATGGACGCCGTCAGCAGCCGCATGGAAGGCCTCGGCGAGGCCGTTGCCGGGGCCCGCAGCACCGCGGATGCCTTTGGTGACGAATTGAGCCGCTCAGCCAGTGCCGCATCGCAGATCGAGCGCCTCGCCAGCACGATCGCCGACGGTGCCGACACCATGACGGCGCTCATGAGCCGGGTCTCGCTCGCCCAGAATGCGCGAGCCAACATCAATCAGGTGATCAACGGCGAAGCGCTCGACCTGTCGTCCCGCCCGGAAATCGAACGCGAGGCCCTGTCAGTGGCCCTCGAGGGCAGATGGCAGGACAACGAGGCCGAACGCACCCACCTGATCGAAGCCTACGACACGCTGTTCGCACGCATCGAGTCGCAGGAACTCCAGCCCCGGTAGCGCACGTCGTGACCGCACCACGGCAGTCCGCGCGCGGCCTTGGCCGAGGCACCTACTCGGCAACATAGGGCTGTATCTGGTCCTGCTCTGCCGGATGATTGCGCGCGACCACGGCGCGGGCCGCTTCCGTGGTGCTCAGATTGATCGCTTCGTGGGGAACGCCTGCCGGGATGAACAGAAACTCCCCTGCCTCGCTGATCACCTCATTCTCCAGCTTCGCGCCCCAGCGCGTCAGAACCTTTCCTACCAGCACATAGATTCCGGTTTCGTAGCCGACATGGTAGTGCGGCTCTGACTTCGCCCCAGGCGGGATCGTCATCAGATGCATGCTCATTCCGCTTGCTCCGACCGTCTCTCCCGAAATACCAACGAAATAAGGCAGTCGCTGACGCGTCAGGACTTCACGGTCTGGCCGGATCGCTCGTACTTCCTGCATATCGCACCCCTCCTCGATCGGCGGCTTGTGGAGCCCTGCCGGACTTGCGGCTCAATGCCCTTCGAGTCCAGCCGCAGGCCGCGTTTTGCTCTTTGGCCATGAACGGCAACGATGGTTCAGGCTTCTCTGGCTCAGGCCAGCGTGTTGGCGCCGACGAAGACGAGGCGCACCGCAACGCCTTGCGGTCATACAGTTCGTGACGTGAAGGCCAGGCTCGTCCGTCTTCCCGGCAGAGGAGGAGGCTGGAGGTCTCGGATCGGCAATAATCGGCGGTCGATATGCCTGGAGCAAGGATGCTCAAGAGGCCGCAAAACTCCGAAATTTGCCGGATGGCCAACGGAAGCAACTCGGCCTCAGCTGTCGTGCGGCTCACAGGCGGCGAACATCCGGACTCGGCCTGATTGCTGCCGCTGGACTGGAAACACCGCTAACCGCCGGACTACCCCAAGCCTGGTACTGAAGACAGGGGCAGGTCACAGCCTGACCACCCCGGCCATCCGACCGTGCAGATGGGGCCAAGATCGATAAGAACGGATTGCTTGAGATGCAGGCCGCACGGCCCCCCGAGAGGAGGAGGAGAGAGGAGCCGTGCGACTGCAAACGAACCGATCGCGAGAATTATTTAAACGCCAATTGAGCTGAGCTGCCCCACGAGTTTCCCTCTCCAACCTGGTCATCGAAGGGTCGAACCACGGAGAGGAAGAAAGACGCAAAACCTGTCCCTAACTCAGGAAACCGCTTTCATCTCCCCCAGCGTCGGCGAAATGACGAAAGTCGCGCCCGTCTTTTTTCGCACCTCGTCAAGTGCGACACCCGCTGCCAATTCATGCAATACGAACTCGCCGTGACTGACACCAAACACCGCGAGCTCCGTCACCACCATCGATACACGCCCCTTTGCGGTCAGCGGCAGGGCGCATTCCCGCAAAAGGCGCGGCTGCCCATCCTTGGTGCAGTGTTCCATCGCGACGATAACTTTCCGCGCCCCGGTCACAAGATCCATAGCCCCGCCCATCCCCGGCACCATCTTGCCGGGCACCATCCAGTTGGCAAGGTTACCGCGCTGGTCTACCTGAAGCCCTCCTAGGACGGTGATATCAACATGCCCGCCACGAATCAAGGCGAACGACATGGCGCTATCGAATATGGCCGCACTAGGTGCCAAGCCACAAGGCTTGCCACCCGCATTGACCACATTAGGGTGCGGCTCACCCTCTAGTGGAGCCAGACCCAGAAAACCGTTTTCAGACTGAAGCGTGATCTCCAGCCCTTTCGGCAGATATCTTGGCACTTGTGTCGGCAGGCCGATTCCCAGATTGACGATGTAGCCTTCCTTAAGCTCCTGCGCGACTCGTCGAGCGATCGTTTCCTTGGCGTCCATATCAATGCTTCCTCGCCACGACCAGATAATCCACCAATGCGGCCGGCGTCATCACCATGTCTGGGTCAATGTCCCCAACCGGCACGATCTCTTCAACCTCAACAATCACCTTTTTCGCTGCCAAGGCCATGATGGGGTTGAAGTTTCGCGCGGCACGCTCGTAAACAAGGTTTCCCGCGGAATCCGCCTTTTTTGCCTTGAGTATCGCCCAGTCCGCCTTCAGGGGCAGTTCAAGCAAATACTCCCGCCCTTCGACGATCAGCTTGCTCTTTCCCTCTTCAACGATGGTTCCAACCCCCGTCGGCGTCAGCACGCCGCCCAGACCTGCGCCCCCACAACGAATTCGCTCCGCAAGCGTACCCTGTGGAATCAGATCGACATCGAGCTCGCCTGCAATCATGCGCTGGCCCGTGGTCGGGTTTGTGCCGATGTGCGAAACAATCACCTTGTCGACCCCGCTGCTACTGATCAACGGGCCGATACCCGTCTCCGGGAAAGCAGTGTCATTGCCGATCAAAGTCAGTCTTCTGACACCCTTTTCGATTAAGACCGAAACAATGCCCTCTGGCGTGCCAACACCCATGAAGCCGCCGAACATGATGGACACGCCGTCATGAAAGAGGCCGCCCACGTCGCTCCATTCGACTACTTTATTCACTGCCATTCAAACCCTCGTTCCTGAGAACCTCGCGCTTCAGCCCTGTACGCTTGGGTACAGGGCGCACGCGATTCATCATCAACAGCCAAGCTGGCGGAGTCAAACACCGGCCTTGCTACGTTGGGGCTTGAGCAAGAAATGGCCCAAGGCAGGGAGCAGGATTCCCGCGCCAAGCATGTTCCAGACGAACATGAAGCCGAGCAGAATGCCCATATCCGCTTGGAACTTGATTGGCGACATCACCCAGGTGGAGACCGCCACGCCGAGGGTAATACCCGTAAGTGCAACCACTTTGCCGGTGAACAACAGAGCCTTGTAATACGCCTCCGACAAAGACATGCCTTCGCGCAGGCGAGCCAAGGTCACCGTAAGGATGTAGAGGGCGTAATCCACACCAATACCCACACCCAGTGCAATCACCGGCAAGGTTGCAACCTTTACGCCCATGCCCAGCATCACCATCAATGCCTCGCACAGAATGGACGTCAGCAGCAGGGGGACTACGGCACAAACCACTGCTCGCCAGGACCGGAAGGTGACGAAGGCGAGAACAATCACCGCGGCGTAGACCAGGAAGAGCATCTGCACATTGGCCTTCTTCACCACAATATTGGTCGCCGCTTCGATGCCCGCATTGCCAGCCGCGTTGAGGAACTTGACCTCCGCCGTGTTGTTGCGCTTCGCAAATTCCTCAACCAGGCTGACGACCGATTCCAGCGTGTCTGCCTTGTGGTCCTTGAGATAGGCATAGACCGTCAGCAGATTGCAGCTTTGGTTGAAAAGCTCACGCGGCGCACGGGTAGCAATCGCGTTCAACATATCTTGCGTGCGCGGCAGGTCGTACCACTTGAGACTTCCCTCGTTCATGCCCGCCGCCGAGCGCTTGGCGAGGGTCGCAAAGGAATTGGTCGACTCGACACCGGGGAGCTGCTGCAGTTCTGTCTCGAGGGCATCGACCTGAGTCAGCGTTTCATACTGCACGCAAGCAAATTCCGGCGTACGCACCATGATGACGAACACATCACTGCTGGCCGCGTAATTGGCTGCCATGAACGCGTTATCTCGGTTGTAACGCGAATCCCCCCTCAGTTCCGGCGCACCAGGGTCCAGGTCACCGATCTTGAGCTGCAGGCTAACCAAGAAGCCGACGACACCCAATACCAGCGAGACGAGAATTGCGATGGTCGCCCACTTGCGATGAGTGAACAGGTCGAGAAAGGCCCAGAAAAGGTGCTTCTTGTGGGCTCGATCGGCGTCGTCAACCATCTCCTCCTTCAAGCTGCGTTTGGCCGCTTCCGGGCTAACGCCGGTATAGGACAAAAGGATGGGCAACAGGATCAGGTTGGTGAAAATCAGGCCTGCCACACCCATGCTGGCGGTAACAGCCAGATCCTTGATCACTGGGATATCGATGACCATCAGCACGGCAAACCCGACCACGTCGGCGAGCAGTGCCGTTATACCGGCGAGGAACAAGCGGCGGAACGTGTAACGCGCGGCCACGACCTTGTGCGTCCCCCGACCGATATCCTGCATGATGCCGTTCATCTTCTGCGCACCATGAGACATCCCTATTGCGAAAACCAGGAAGGGCACAAGGATCGAGTAGGGGTCGAGTTGATATCCGAGCGTTGGCAAAACACCAAGTAGCCAAAGCACGGCAACAAGCGAACACAGCATGACCAGAAGCGTGCTGCGAATACACCGGGTGTAGCCATACAGAACCACGCTGCAGATCACAATCGCCAGCGCAAAGAAAAAGAGGACTTGCTGCAAGCCCTCGATCAGGTCGCCAACGATTTTTGAAAAGCCCGTAATGTGGATGGAGACGCCTTCCGCTTCATACTTGCTGCGGAGTTGCTCGAGCTTTTGTGAAAATGCGTGGTAATCAAGACGCGAGCCGTCTTCCGCAGTCTCGTTGAGCGGAACCAGAATGATACTGGAGCGATAATTGGCGGACACCAGCTGGCCGACTTCGCCCGAGCGATCGACGTTCTGACGCACTTGCTCGAGACTTTCGGGGCTCCCATCATAGTTTTCGGGCAAAACCGGTCCGCCATCGAGCCCTTCCTCGGTCACCCCCACCCAGCGGGTCGATGAGGTCCAGAGGGATTTCATGTACGGCCGGTCAACGGCGGGAAGAAGGAACAGCTCATCCGTCAGGCGGCGCAAGGTGTCCAGGTAGGCTGCATTGAAGATATCGCCCTCTTCGACCGCCACCGCAATCCGAACACTATTACCCAAACCCGCCAAATCCTTTCGATTCTCCAAGAAATTGACGATGTAGGGATGACCGCTCGGAATCATCTTGTCGAAGCTCGCATTGAGCTTCAGATCTAAAGCCTTGTAGCCCAGCACGATCGAGAGGACCAGACACACAATCATCACGATCCAGCGATGATTGAAGAATGCGCGCTCAATCAAATTGCCACTTTTGGGGTCGAAATCCGCGAGATTGCGGATGACAGGATGTTCCGCGAGTGAGTTGTCGTGACTCATTTCCGTACTTCCGAAGAAAGCTTTGCTTGCTCGCCCGAGTTGATGATTCCTCGAGCACTGCCGAACACGAATTCACCATCGGCCGCTTCGATGACTGAAGTCAGAGGCGGCAATTTATTCAATGGTGCGCGGTAAAAATTCTTGCCGCCATCGCTGCTCTCGAAAACATTTCCGCCATCGTCGACCAAAACCACGGCGCCGTTTTTCCGGGCGTAACCGGCAGTCAATGAGTTATTGCTGGGAATGGAAGACTTATGCCAGGAGGCACCGCGATCTTCGGAGTAATACGCGTTTCCGCGCATTCCAAACACAAGAACGCTTGAACCTGCTGCGGCAACCCCGAAGAAGCTGCCCTGATACGGCGTATCCACCGCACGATAACTGCGACCAGCGTCCTCACTCAAAAACAGGGAGCCCTGCTCACCCGCAATCCAGATGTCTTTGCCTGTTTTCAGTACTCCGTAAAGGTGAGCCCCAATACGGTTTCCTAAGTGACTGATGAGTGGCTTCCAGTTGGCCCCACCGTCCTCTGTCGAGAAGATCAAGCCATAGGCACCGATTAGGAGACCTTCATCTTTGTCGAAAAAATTGACGTGGAGCAGGGGCTTGTCAGGGCCATCCGCAACCAAGCGTTGCGCTTCGGCGAGCGCAGACGGATCAGCGTCAGGACTGGATGCCGCTTCAAGGGCCAAAGCCGCGAGTTTCTCTCCATCAAGCTGTTTGCTCCAGGTTTCACCGCCGTCGGCACTTCTCAGCACAATGCCACCGTGACCGACCACCCAGACCGTGTTGGCATCACTGAAGGAAACACCCGTCAACGTAACAGCAACAGGACTTTTCACCTGGCGCCACGCCTTTCCTTGCTCGTCCGAAACAAGAATTAAGCCACGCTCACCGACTGCAATGGTTTTGCCTTCATATTTTCCGAGCGCAGTCACGACAAGCGTGTTGATTCGACTGTCCTGCCAAATCGGCGCGCTGCGTTGCATAGCATCAGGCTCAGCGTGAAGGGGCGTGCTAAAGCAAGCGGCAGCCACGCAGTATCCGGCTAATCTTTGAAATGCAGTGAATTTTTTTTGCACTTGCCTTCTCTCCTCCGCGAGTTGAGCGAGTGAAAAACCAATGCTTTCCACTCGCTCAAATCCTCCCGTCTGGTCTTGCCGTATTTATGTATTAGCGGACACCAGACCCCGCCAATGCATCAGGCGAAAAATAGACTTCCGGACGCGGCTCTACGACCTTGTACTGGCTCGGCAGATCGTTGTAGAGGTTATTCACCATCCACGTACCCGCCTGCAGGTTGAAGGTTGCCCAGGTTTGAGTTACCAACGCCGGGATATCAGGCGCGACGAAAGGCACCGAGTGCTGAGTACGCCACAACTTACCGCTGGCGTCGTAACCGTCAGCCAGCAGAACCGCCCAAGTGTCCTCGTCGATATAGAAGCGACGCTTGGGCACCACATGGCGCTTGCCCGGCGCCACATTGGCTTCCACGACCCAAACCCGGTGCAGTTCCCAACGCAGCTTGTCCGGATTCAGATGGTGCCCCCCAAAGACCTCGTCGGTCTTGGCCAGTGCGAAGCGGTTGTTGTTGTAAGGAACGTAAATTTCCTTCTTGCCGACCAGGTTCCACTCATAGCGCTCGAGCGAGCCCAGGAACATGAACACTTCGTCAAAATAACCTTGGCCGGAAGCGACGAAATCGGGCGTATCGAAGGCCACCGTCGGCGCGCGCCTGACGCGACGCTGGCCGGCCAGGTACTGCCATGCCTTACGGCCTTCGCCAACCTGGTCAATCGGGTCATGGATCAGAAGCGATTCACCGGCCTTGAAGGGCGGATTGGTCTGCACCTGCCGGAACATCCAGTAATTACCGGTAAACTTGTCGGCCGAGCCACCCTTCATGTAGTAAGGGAATTGGTGGTCGTCCTTAGCCTCGACCGCCATGGTGCGGCTGCCATCCGAGTTGCCGATCCAGATACGGAAGGCACTTTCAGCCGACTCTCCGCGCCAACGCAGGAGGTGGTTCCACATGGCTTCCGCTCCCGTCTTGGGAATCGGGAACGGAATACCACCATAGGCACCTTCGATGTTGTTACCGTTCTGGGTGGTCTTGGCACGAGTTGCGTTCTGGAACGTGTTGTCGTAGACCCACTGTGGCGCCGCTGCGGTGCGATGGGTCGGGTAAACGTCTACACGAAACGTTGAAGGATATTTTTTAAGCAGCTCCTGAACACCATCCGACAAGTTGTCCTTGTATTGGTCCAGATTGGTGGCGCTGATTTGCTGGACCGGCTTTTCTCCTGCGAAGGGATCGGGACGGGGTGTTCCAAGCTTGTAGCCAGCGGGCGACTCGGTCAGACCACCACTCCATGCAGGTATGGTACCTGCTGCATTCGCCGCCTTTTCCGCCCCGAACGGCGTCAGCGTTGTCTTGAGAGCCGCCGCCTCGTCTGCCGATACCGCGGCGAATGCGGGCGTGGACGCCATGAGCAGTGTCGCAACTGCAGAAGCCAGGAATGTTTTTTTCAACATGTTTATCTCCTCCTTATTTAGAAAGTCGTCTGAACCGTGAAGGAAATGAAATCCCTATCCTTCAATGTTTGCGCGCCGGTCTGCATAAAGGGGCCATGAGCGGCGTCGACCGTATTTGGCGTCAGGAAGGCGTCTTCATCACCGAAGTAGTGGGTATAGTTCAACCCAAATCGCCATTGCTTCTCATAATCGCCCTTGATGCCGATACTGAAATCCCCCCCGTGTTCGGCGCCGCCGTTCAGCTTGCCGACCGCGGAGGATCGGCCGCTGGGGTTGTAGCCGACGCCAATAGGCACGGTTAGATCGAGACCGGGGAGCACCTGGAAATACTGCGGCGCAAAGATGAAGCGGATTGCGGTCGCATCGCGTGTCACGTTCGCATCCAGCGCATAAGGATTCTTATCCACGGAAAGCGTTCTGTTCCAGGCAAACTCGCCCAGCAACTCCGCGCCATCCCAAAGGGGGCTCATGCCGAGCAAATAGATGGCCGACAGGTTTACGTGCGCAGTCTTGCCCACGGCATAGAGGGGATTGCTCGAGCCGTTCCCCTTGAAGCCGATATCGAGCTGGGGACCGGAGGCAAGCGGCGCATTCCAGCGGTAAGACACTTCACCGGAGACATTTGCCTCGCCAAGCACGGTACTGAAGCTCGCACCAACGGTTTTGATCTTTTCCGGGTAGACATAGCGGAACTTATTCACGTCCGGCCGTGGATCGAACATGAACTGGGGGGTCTTGTCGCTGTACTGAGCCGCATACAGGCCATATTCGACATCACCCGAGCCCGGCTTGAAACGGACCTGGATACCGCCCTGCTTGCTATCCGGCTTCTCTTCACCGTCATAGCGCCACCCCAGCAAGGTCTCCGAGCCGGCACCAACAAAGTCTGCATCGCTCAGGAATGATCCGGAGGCCGGAAGGCGGCTCTTCTGCCAGTCGTATTGGTAGTACGCACCAACAGATACCTTGGGGCTCAGCTGGATCTGAGTGGACAGCTGTCCCACCGGCCGAATAATCTCCTTGAACTGAGATCCCGGGACTGAAAGCAGCTTGATGACATCGGTCGGTGCTTGCGCAGCGGCAATGCCGTTAGATCCAAAGAACAGGGTCTCGCCATACAGGACCGTATGCCGTCCCAGCCGGACCACGAACGGCGTCTCTGAAGCGGGATCGCTTTTGAGATACGCAAAGGCATCGAGGAATTCGGCCTTGCGCCCCATGATGTCCCGGGTTTTTTCGGTGAACGTTCCAGCTGGGACACTCACCGAATTGACCGTAACCGATTGGTTGTCATTACCACGGTTATAGACCTCGTCGTACCACGCGGCACCACTCAACCGGAAACCCATGTTCTTATAGGCAAGGTCGAATTCCGAAAAGAGGTCGATTCGATTCGAGACGAAACCGCGATCAAAATTTCGATCTCCGTCGTCCAGCTCACTGCCAGGGACAGGGGAGCCCGATGCTCCGCCGGCCACCTTCTCGCTGGGGTTCTCCAGGCGATAGACGGCACTGTATTTGACCGTGTTGTCCCACCGAACCTGCAGGTCAGGGTTTGCAACGGGGATTTGGAAAGCCAGAACGTGCCCGGCATACGCTAGAGGCCAGCACAGCATGAGGGCCTTGCTCATTGCTGTACACGAAAACGTCTTTTGTGTTTTTTTCATCACCAATCTTCCTCCTAGTTTGTGCCAACCATTGCCACCGCTGCCGGGCGCTCAGATCTTCGAGCCTTGCCGTTGGCTTTAAGGTGCCGCGATTACGCTTCCATCGCGCTGTAGATGCGGACAAAACCCGGCTGCGATGACCTACCGCAGCCACTGCACCGCCTCGAGAAAAATCTTAGCAGAATTTATAAAGTACAAAATACTTTATATGTTCATCGTTTTGTATATATTTTTGAACAGGCTATCGCCGCCCCACGGGCAAAACCGTACCCTGCCCCCTTTCGGGAGCATCCAGAGTGATGGAGGCTTAGGGCTCGGTTTTGCCGGAGGTCTAGGACAAGTCAGGCAGCGACACTTGCGGGCAAGCGAATATCTCCGAGGTAGACGCTGTCGGTGACGACCACGTCGAGCTCCGCTCGACCGAGTGAGGGGTGTTCCACAACGAGTTGATACTGGGTTCCGTCGGTGCTCAGTTTGTCGAGTTTGAAGTCGCCAAACTGATCGCTGTTCGCCTCTGCAACAACGACGCTCCCACGGCTAAGGGTTGCCTTTGCGCCCTCCACACACTCGTCACGCCCGGCCTGGGACGTAACAACTGAACCCCCTACGAAGGCACGGTTGAACCGATGCAGGTTCTTGTAATACACCCTGGGCTTGGTACCCAGTTCGGGCTGTAGTACCTCTAGCTCCTCTGTCTCCACCTTGTAAGCCATTTCGGCGTCGCTCAACTTGAAGGCCTTGATGGCCTCAGTGGGGCAGGCCTGCGCGCAGCGCGGCTCTTTCCAGCCTGCGTCAAGCAGGTGAGCATCGAAAGGCCATGCCTGCGGGAGGTTCTCCGCCTCATTCCAATGGATATGACCATACGGGCAGGCCTCGACCAAGTCCTTCCTGCCCTTGGCCAACTCCGGGTCGATCAGGACAATTCCATCTTCGCGCTTGCGTATGGCATTGCCCGCCGACTTCATGCACGGCGTGTTGTCGCAGTGATTGCAGAGGGAAACCAGATAAGCCGCATCGACAAGCGGTGCTGCACCGCGGACTTTTCGGTCAATCTTCAACCACTCGTTGCCATGCCGGGGGTGGCTTGCGCTGTAACCCGGAAAGCGGTTGTCCATGTATTCGTCTTTGGTGGCGAGCACGCAGTTGTTGCAGTTCTCACAACGGGCCACATCGATGACGAGGTTCCATTTGCTCATTCTCTATACCTCCCTGATCTCAAGCGGCTTCGGTTGCGAGAGGCACCCAGGCCTCGATCTGAACGAGACAGGAATTGGACCCCATCCCTTCGACGTTTTTCATCTGGCGGCGAGGCGGCGTCAGCGAATTCAGGCAACCTCCCCGATCGACGCGTCCAAAGCGCGGATCATCGAAAATTTCATACTCCGCACTCGACTCGAAGGACTTGACAACCCCCTTCGCGATCAACGGCGAGATATCCACTGCGCACAACACGTTGCCGCGATCATTGAATACACGCACGATGTCGTGCTGCTGCAGACCCCGCTCGCGCGCATCGTCGGGATTGAGACGCAGAACCCAGTAGTAATGGCCATCTACGAGCACGCGGTGATCCTCGATGTCGTTGATGGTGGAGTCCTTGCCATCGCCGTAAGTGTGGAAGCTGTAGCGCGAGTGCGTGGTGATCATTTGCAGGGGATAGCGGCTCACCAGTTCTGAGGTGCGCGGCCCTTCCCATGACGGGATGTACCGATTGAGCGCCGGACGCTCCGGATTGTCGGGATCGCCCCGAAGTATCGAGCTGGCAACGAACTCGATTTTTCCGGACTGCGTCTGCAAGCCCTTACCGAACTCACCGGAGAACTGCGAGGGCAAGGGCATGGGTTCGGGAACGTCCTTGTGACGATCCTCCGCAAACCAGCGGAAGTACGCCGGCGGCCGTGTTTCTTCCGGCTCGGGCGGAACGATGAAATAGCCTTTCTTGATGAACTCCTGCCAAGAGATCTGATTCACCAGGTCGGAGGAATCGAAGACGCGCTTGCACCAGTCGAGTTCGCTACAGCCTTCCGAGAACATCGCGCCCAGTCCCAGCCGACTGAGGATGTCGAGAAAGATTTGATAATCGGACTTCGACTCACCCAGGGGCTCAATACATTTGTGCTGAAAGAGCACGATCCGATGGTTCAGCTGATCGGTGTTGTGGTGAATGTATCCACCCGAATTCGCCAGTTCGCTGATATCGAAGCGTTCAAACGACGTACAGGCAGGCAGAATCACGTCTGCAAACTGACTGTCGCCTTCAAACCACACGGCCTGATTGACGACAAAGTCGAGGGATTCGTGCCGGTACATCTCCACGAACCGATCAGAATTCGCGATGGTTCCAAAGGTGGAGGTGCCATACCGATAAAGCATGTGGATCTTCGAATAACCGGGCATGGGGTACTCGAAGGGGGCAAACTGTGACTCCAGCGAAGAGCCATCCCAGATGTAACCTTTGGCATGGCCGTCAATGATGGCATCGGGCAGGCGCTGACGCGGCACCATCTGCTTTACCGGATTCATCGTGAGCACATGCGGCATGCGGCAGTAGTTGTGCACGGGTGCCGCCGTCCAGTTCAGTTCACCGGATATACCGCCGTCGGCATACCCCGGGAAATAAAAGGTTCATCGCGCCTTTCCGGGGAAGGCGGCCTTGATCTTCAGGAAGAAATAGGCTGAATCCCGGAACCCGTAGGCCATACGCTTGATGACCTTAATGCGGTTGTTGACGCCCTCGAGAATGCTGGTGTTCAAGGGAAAGATGGCTGAGGCGAGGATGCCACGCAGGTACTTTCGGAGTCGCTTTGCAAAGGCGATCGCCGGCGCGATGCCGCTTTCGATCGCCAGGCGGTACCAGTCTTTCCATCTTCGGGCGCCGTCTCTGATCGATGGCGCAAACCAGATTTCCTTGATGGCGGTCTTCAGCAGATAGACGGTAGCCAGCGGTGCGTTGGCCGCCAGCAGTTCCTCGAGCTTGACCGCCTGCTCGTTGCCCAGGTTGTCGCGGTTGCGCAGCAGCAACCAGCGCGAGCGCTTGATGACCTGACGTTGTGCGGGCGCACTGCGCAAGGCATTGGCCTGATCGACGCGCACCCGGTCGACGACCTCCCGACCAAAGCGGGCGACGACATGGAACAAGTCATAGACGACTTCGGCGTTCGGGCAATGGGCGCGCACCTCCAGATCGAAGGCGGTGTTCATGTCCATTGCGACCGCCTCGATGTGCTGACAGCCCTCTTTGCCCAGCAATTCGAAGAAGGGCCGGATCGCCTCGCGGCTGTTGCCTTCGCCGACCCACAACACGCGCATACGTTCAGCATCCATGATCACCGTCGCGTAGCGGTGCCCCTTGTGCAGCGCGAACTCGTCCATCACCAACCGACGCACGCCCTGCGCATCGAAAGTGCCATACCGGGTCTGCAGACGCCGATGGTCGATGCGCTTGATGGTGTGCCAGTGCAAGCCCGTGAGTTGGGCGACGTGGGCGATCGGCAGGATCTGCACCAGCGCCTCGATCCAGGCGCGTAATCGGTGTGTGATGCGCTCACCCGTGTCGAGCCAGCTCAGGCGCTCGGCCGCCCGTGCGCCACACTGGTAACAGTCGAGGCGGCGAATCGGCACATCCAGCCAGACGCGTCGATCGAACCAGTCTCGATCGCGCACCCGGCGTCGCCGGCGCTCGTGGAGCAGAACACAGTCGCTACCGCAGCGCCCACATCGCGGGCGGTGTGAGGGGTCTTCAGCGAGGGTGAGAAGCAGCGAACCGTCGGCTCGCTCCTGGCATGAATCGACGAGGCGGCCTTCCCAGAAGACCACGCCCAACATAGCATCGCACATGACGGGGAAGAGGAAGGGGATCGGTTTGTTTGGCGACTGCCAATCTACCAACCTCCGAACCGTCAACCACTACTTCCCCCAGATCGCGCGAAGAACCAAATAAAAGGTGGAGTCGACCGGCGCACCTATTTGCAGGTTGCCGAAGTTGACACCCGGCTTACCCCAACCTTGCATCGCCATCATGAGAATCATGTGGCGCGCCCACTGCGACCCAGTCGCAGAACGGCAAGCCCCACCCAAACCCGTGCCGTAGCCGCCCGCAGCCAGATAGGTTTTCTTTTTACCCCAGCTGCGCGCCAATGCCCGGACAACCCGCGCTGGAACGCCGGTTTCCGGCTCCTGCCATTCAGGTGTCTTGGGAATTCCGTCTTCCTCGCCCATCACGTAGGCGCGCCACTCGTCGAAGCCGGTCGTCCGGGTGGCGACGTAATCTTTGTCGTAGAGACCCTCTTCGATCCACACCTGCATGATGGATAAGGCCAGCGCGGCATCCGTTGTCGGCTTGATCGGAATCCAGCGTCCGCCGAACAGTTGCGCGGTTGCGTTCAGGTGGGGGTCGATATGAATGAAGTCGATGCCAAGTTCTTTGGCCCAGAAGCGACGCTGCGTCGCCTCGTAGGCGCTGGCATAGCCATTCGTGGACTCGGGATCGCTTGACCAGAAAACAATCTGTTCGGCTTCCTTCAGGCAGTCCTCCACCAGGCCATAGTGGCCGGGAAGACCCACGCGCAGACTGTTGCCATAGTGGTGCTGAGCGCCCCAATACCACCCTTCCCAGCTGTCTGGATTGTGATGGACGCGTGTGAACCCAATGAGGTTGCCAAACCTCATCAGCGAGGATAGGTAATAGTTGACATTGCCCCACTGGTGATGCGAACCATGTTGTATGGTGATCGACCCGGGACCATACTTCTGCTTCTGGCGCTTGATCTCGTTGGCGACAATGTCCAAGGCCTCATCCCAGCTGATGCGGACGTACCCCGACTTGCCCCGATTCTGCGGATTGCGTTCGCCATTGGGATCGAAGTCCACGCGCTTCATCGGATGCAGAATACGCTTTTCGGAATAAACCATCGACTTCAGGCACAGCGCATGAGGATTGGCCGTAATTCGTCGATTGGGCATAAATGTGCGACCACGCGCCTTGATCTTCCACGCTGGCGCATCGCGCTCATCGAGATCAATCGGAGTCATGCGGACGATCTTGTCGTCCTTTACATAGACGAACAAAGGACCACCATTGGTATTGGTGGTGAAGCGCGTCGTGCCGTCCGGCATTTTCGTTCCGAACTCCCAGCCTCCTGACTGAGTCAGGTTGAGAAGCTGCATGAACCAGACGACCAGTTCATCCTTTCCCATCATGACGACGCGAAAATTCTTGGCAGCGTGGATTACCTCAGCCTGACTGACGCCTGGCTTCAGAAACTTAAAGGCCGTTTCAAGATTATGAAAACACATCGTAACGTCGGGATTTGGATGAATCCCGGCGCTGGAAACAACACGGCCTCCGCAGATGCTGTAGTAGCGCCCGATGCTATCGTCCTTCAGCTTGATCTGAGCGATACACGTGCGCGACCCAGCATGCTTGCGCGCGCGCGGATATTTATTCAAGGCGCGCCGCAAGATCAGCGTCAATCCGAACAGGATGATCTTTAACGCATTACGCTTCATTTCGTCTCCATCTCCAACTCAATTCGGGCATACACCAAACACCCGTAACCGGCCGATCGGTGCGCCCCGAGTCTTATTTTCGTTATTGATTCTGTAGATTCACGAGCATTTCTTGCGGAATATCTGGCCCCCACAAATAGAGCGCATCCTCAGGGTCATGGTCGCCACCATCCCATTGCATGCCTGCCGGGATATAGTCGATGTGGCAGTTGTATTCCCACCAAAATCCAAAGGAATCGCGCACGTAGTTGAAATAGTTCGAGCCTAGTACGTGCCGGCCCACACCCCACTGTTTGGTGTAGCCCGCATCGCGCATTTGCTTGGAGCCGAGCCCTAGGTCTTCGACGGAAGGCACATCCCAGGAACTGTGATTCATGCCCCGGCCAGTGCTCTTGACGAAGGCAATCAGATGGTGATCGCAACCATGGCGTGCATAGGTAAATGCGACCACATCACCCGAACTGTCAGCGACCTTTACGCCAAGACCGTCTTCATAAAACCTTACGGCGCGCAGTACATCCGGGGTGTAGAGCAGCATATGCGCCAGCCGGGTAGGCGAGATTTTTTTCGCCTGGGACCGGAAGGCGGCACCCTGGATCCCAGCCGGCACATTGCCGGAAGGCATCTCGGCCTTCGCATCGATCATCATCTTTGGCGCAACGCGGAGTTGCACGAGCGTACCGTCAGGATCCTTTAACCAATATCCATCGCAGGTCCCGGCCGGGTGCGGCTCAGCAGTGACAGCGCCGGCGGCCTTGCACTGACTGACGATTTCATCAAAGTCCTCAGCGTAGCAACCGACGCTGAGGAATTCGAAAGACGGCTTCGTTGTGGTAATCACCTTCAGCCAGACGTGTTCGCTGGCACTTGCACGCACATGTAACTCGTTGCCAAGTTCATGCACACGCAAGCCATAAGCGCGCATGAATTTTGCTGCTTCGCTCAGATCGGTCACACCCAAAGCGAAATGGTTGATTGAGTGAATACCTGCTTTTGCCCAACCGCCCATGGTATTGCTGGTCATTTTTTATCTCCTCCAGAAAGCGCGGTGGCTTATTTGCTTACTCGCTCACGATCTTGTTTTCAATTGCACCGATGCCCTCGATTTCCGCCCGAACGACATCACCCACTTTCAGGTATCCAACGGGATCCATAGCAGCACCAACCCCCATCGGCGTTCCGGTAGCAATCAGATCACCCGGCTCAAGCGTCATGATCGAGGTCAAATGCGCAATTTGCTTGCTGATGTTGTAAACCATCAAACCGGTGAGATTATTCTGGCGCACTTCACCGTTCACGGTGAGCCGCATGCGGAGCTTGTAAGGATCCGTAATTTCGTCGGAAGTGACGATCCAGGGACCGATCGGACCGTGCGTGTCGAAGGACTTGCCCAACGTCCAGGTGGGGCTCGCCCATTGAACATCGCGCACGCTGAAGTCATTGGTCACCATATAACCAGCGACGACGCTGAGCGCATCTTCAATAGACACATTCTTGCAACGCTTGCCAATGACCACACAGAGCTCGACTTCGTAATCGAGCATGTCGGAAATATTGGGCTTAACAACCGGGTCAAAGGGTCCCGCAACACACGAAACTTGTTTGTTGAACCAAACCTGGGTATCAGGAGCCTTGATGCCCTTGCGCGCCGACTCCTCGACATGGTCCGCATAGTTCATGCCGATGGCGAGGAACTTGGATGGATTGAGAATGGGCGCCTCAAGTTTGACTTCGCTCAACGGCAGCGTGTTAGTGGTGTCTTCGGCCTGCTGAATCTGCGCAAGGGCACTGTCACCCAGGCTCAGGATTGAACGCATGTCATGAGGAAGGCTGGGGCAGGCGACAGAAATGTCCACCACCCGATCCCCAACAACCTTGCCAACCCGGGTTTTCCCCGCGTGCGTAAAAGTGACGAGCTTCATAACGACTCCTTTTTTGGTGAGAAACATTGCTCATAAGAGCGGGATATCGGCATTGGTCGCCCTCAGCCGGATTACCTGCAATGCACATTGAAAACAGAAGGACCTAGCCAATCGGACAGGCTGATGGTCAGGATTCAGAGCGAACTTGCACGATCTGCTTCCCGAGATTCTCGCTTCTCAACAACCGTATAAACGCGTTTGGCATGGACTCTATACCTTCAGCGATATCAAACCGCGAACGTAACGAGCCACTTTCGTACCAACCAATCAATCTTTCTCGCGCTTTTTCATGCTGGGACTGATAGTCGAGGTATAAAAAACCTTTCAACGTCGCTCGCCTGACAAGAATCTGACGCAAGAAGCGCGCCCCCAAATCGGGTTGCTCAAAATTTTCAGCCAGACTCGCAGTACCAACCACAATGACGCGGGCGTGCGGCGCCAGATTGCACATCACTGCGTCATGTATCGAACCCGCGGTGTTGTCGATGAAAACATCGATACCATTTGGGCAGCAGGCAGAGACAGCTGCGTTGAGACTGGCTTCGGTCCGGTAATTTATTACTTGCTCATAACCCGACTCGAGACAGGAACGCGCTTTCTCAGACGAACTGGTAAACGCCAATCCATGCGCGCCGGCGATTTTTGTGAGCTGACCTGCGATCTGCCCAACCGATCCGGCGGCTGCCGAGATAGCCACCTGCTCGCCTGGTTTAAGACGCGCAGCCTCGAATAAAGAGAAATATGCCGTCAGACCATTGATACCGAAGGCATCAAGCCAGTAAGGCAAGGGAGCGAAGTTTCCCGGGATTTTCCTGAATGACGCAGGACGCAGCGTTGCATACTCCTGCCACCCAAATGAGAAATCGGTGACTATCAACTCGCCGGGCCTGCAATCGGGGTGGCGGGACTCCAGGATCTCCGCCACCCCGCCTCCCACCATTAGCTGGCCAGGCACCACTCCTTCGGCATAGTTTTGCTGGGGCGAGATCCGCCCCCGCATGTAGGGCGCAACATCGAGATAGATTGCGCGCGCCAACACCTCTCCCTCATCGGGGTGCGGCAAAGGTGCTTCAAATAACTCCCAGTCCGCCTCTGTCGGCATCCCGACTGGGTAGCTACGCAAACGCCACGACCTGTTCTTCACGGCACGCTGTCCAGCTTAGAACGCAACGTTGTTGCGGCCTTTGAGCTTCAACATGGCGCGCGCCTCATCAGGCGTGGCAACCTCTAGATTGAGCGCCTCAAGAATGGTCCGGATCCTCCGCACCTGCATCGCATTACTGCTTGCGAGCTTGCCTGGCGCGTCCCACAACGAGTCCTCCAGGCCAACCCGGACGTTGCAGCCCATGGCCGCCGAAATGGCAGCGACAGACATCTGCTGACGCCCGGCCCCAAGCACAGACCACACATAATCGTCGCCAAACAGCCGGTCAGCTGTCCGCTTCATGTGCATCAGATCCTCAGGGTGATTGCCGATCCCACCGCGCAAGCCAAAGACGGACTGAATCAGGAGCGGCGCTTTTACCAAGCTCCGATCCAGAAAATGGGCCGCCGTGTATAGATGCCCGATGTCATAGCACTCGATTTCGAAGCGAGTTTCGTTCTCGGTGCAGGACTGGAGAATGTAGGCGATGTCCTTGAATGTGTTCCTGAAGATTCGATCATCGCTTCCCTCCAGGTAGGGACGCTCCCAATCGTGTTTGAACTCCTTGAAACGGCCGAGCATTTCGTAGAGCCCGAAATTCATGGAACCCATGTTGAGGGAGGCGACTTCTGGCTTCAGTTGGAGCGCCGGCTGGAGACGCTCCTCGACGCTCATGGTTGGCGCCCCGCCCGTCGTGATGTTGATGACCACATCGGACGCCTCCTTGATACGACCTACGAATTGCCGGAACAGAGCAACGTCTTGACTCGGACGCCCGTCCTTGGGATCTCGGGCATGCAAATGCACGATGGATGCGCCTGCCTCAGCAGCCTCAATGGCCGAATTGGCGATTTCGTCGGGGGTAACGGGGAGGTACGGCGACATCGAAGGGGTGTGGATGGACCCCGTGATCGCACAGGTTACGATTACTTTACTCATGATTCTCATCCTAAGCCATTGTTTTTCAGGACGTCTTTAGCCTCGAGCACGCACGCCCTGCTTATCTCGGAGCTAGCGTAACACAAATTTATATGTTGATATAAAATTTATACAAAACTGTGTAATGGTACAAAACCCCAGTTCGACTAAGATATGCAGCAGAGTTGACTTCAAAGGCTTGTCACGCCGTGACACACACAGACGTATCCCCACAAAAGAACACCGGTCTGCTCACCCCTTCGAACCGTACGCAAGCCTCGATCCTGACCGAGAGGATCCGACGGGACATCATCGCAGGGGTCTTTCCCCCCAACTCCAAGCTGAAATTGCGCGAGCTTTCCGAGCGGTACGAAGCCGGCACAGTGCCGCTCAGGGAAGCCCTGTCCCGACTTGTACTTAGTGGCTTTGTGCATGCGGAAGATCAGCGAGGCTTCAGGGTCACCAATGCCTCAGCGGAGGAACTACTCGACATCACTTGGGTGCGCCTCGACGCGGAGGCCAACGCCCTGCGCCGGTCAATCGAGAATGGAACCTTGAAGTGGGAGTCCAGCGTCATCGCTGCTCTGCATACACTCAACAACACGCCCATGCGGACTTCAGACGCCAACGCAATGCTGAGTCCAGCGTGGGAGGCTGCGCATGATGCCTTTCATGCTGCGTTGATTTCAGCGTGCAACTCGCCGTGGCTTTTACGCATCTGTGAGCTACTTAGGGAGCAGTCCGACCGCTATCGGCAAATGTCTGTAATGAGTGAAAGCACTGTGAACCGGGACGTTGCCAAAGAGCACCAGGAGCTTTGTGATGCGGTACTGGAGCGTGACGCAGAGAAGGCGTGCCAGCTTCTCAATGCTCACTTCATGGCAACTACTGAGCTTGCCCTGGAACGCCTCAGGAAGTTGGCCAGTTAAGGGACTTGCGTTTGGTCGCTACCAGTCGGCTGTAGAGGAGATCGCCCCCATGCAGGCGTCCCACGCCACACCTGGGATTGAGCGGGGAGAGGGTGAGTAACACTCGCGGTTACAAGGGCGCTTCGTTTTGCCAATATCGAGTCACACCAACACCACACGACGGCGTGGTTTGGAAAGGGCGAGCGAGTTCAGCGTTTGCAGCGCTTCAGCGGCCGCTGAACACTGACGTCGAGCGACAGCTTTCCTCAAAGCTCAACGTCAGGAACGGGGCGGTAGTTCCAATTGGCAGAATGGAGAAGCCGCCGTTCGCCGTCGCCTGACGCTCGAACGGCAGGTGACGAGCACATTGCTGCCTGACTGCGCCATCAAGCCACCGGCATGAACGGCCGAGCACCTGCCGGCCACCGATCACCCCTGCCAGTCAACCACGCGTAGTTCAGTGATCAGAAGGCTGATCATCCACGCAAGCGAAAACGCCCGGACATCATCCGGGCGTTTTCGACTCTATTGCCACGTTTTCGACTTTATTGCCAAGTTTTCGACTTTAATGGCAAGGAACAAACGGCCGGGCGCGGCCTTCCGCTCACTCCACAGTGACCGACTTGGCCAGATTGCGAGGCTTATCCACATCGGTTCCCTTCACCAACGCTGCGTGGTACGACAGCAGCTGCAGCGGGATCACGTGCAGGACCGGCGACAGCATGCCGTAGTGCTCGGGCATGTGCAGGATGTGCACACCTTCCGACTCGGGGATCTCGCTGCCAGCATCGGCGAACACGTACAGTTCGCCGCCGCGGGCGCGGACTTCCTGAAGGTTGGACTTGAGCTTTTCCAGCAGCTGGTCGTGCGGCGACACGGCGATGACCGGCATGTCCTTGTCAACGAGCGCCAGCGGACCGTGCTTGAGCTCGCCGGCCGCGTAGGCTTCGGCGTGGATGTAGGAGATTTCCTTGAGCTTGAGCGCACCTTCCATCGCGATCGGCCAGTGGCTGCCGCGGCCGAGGAAGAGCGCGTGCTCCTTGCCGGCGAAGCGCTGCGCCCACTTCTCGATCTCGGGCTCGAGCTCGAGCACCTTCTGCACCGCAACCGGCAGATGACGCAGCGCGGCGAGGTGGCGTTCCTCGTCGGCGGCCGGCAGGCGGCCGTTGATCTTGGCCAGCGCCAGCGTCAGCAGCGCGAAGGCGGCGAGCTGGGTGGTGAAGGCCTTGGTCGAGGCGACGCCGATCTCGGGGCCGGCACGGGTGATGAAGCGCAGCGCGGTCTCGCGCACGATGGCGGACTCGGGAACGTTGCAGATGGCCAGTGTGCGCGCCATGCCCAGCGATTTCGCGTGCTTGAGCGCGGCCAGGGTGTCGGCGGTCTCGCCCGACTGCGAGATGACCACGACCAGGGTGTCGGGGTCGGGCACCGATTCGCGGTAACGGTATTCGCTGGCGATCTCGACCGTGACCGGCAGCTTGGCGATGGCCTCGATCCAGTAACGCGCGACCAGGCCGGCGTGGTAGCTGGTGCCGCAGGCCAGCACGAGCACGCGGCGCACGCCTTCGAACACTTCGGCCGCACGGGCGCCGAAGTGTTGCGGGCTGATGCCGCCGCCACCGGCGATGAGTTCCAGCGTATTGGCCAGCGCCTGCGGCTGCTCGAAGATTTCCTTCTGCATGTAGTGGCGGAACTTGCCCAGTTCGACCGCATCGGCCGACAGGCTGGACAGGTGCACCTCGCGCTCGACCGGCGTGCCGTCGGCCAGCACGATGCGGTAGCTGTCGCGGCGCAGCTCGGCGAGGTCGCCGTCTTCCAGATACACCACCTTGCGCGTCACCTGCAGCAGCGCCGCGGTGTCGGACGCGGCGTACATGCCGTCCTCGCCCACGCCCAGCAGCAAGGGGGAGCCGCGGCGCGCAACGATGGCGCGGAAGGGATCGGCCTCGGCGAGCACGCCGATAGCGTAGGCGCCGACCAGCTCGTTGGTGGCCAGGCGGACCGCCTCGAACAGGTCGGGCGTGCCCTGCAGCTTGCTGTGGATGAGATGGGCGATGGCCTCGGTATCGGTTTCGGAGGTGAACACGTAACCGCGCGCCTGCAAGCTGGTCTTGATCGCCTCGAAGTTCTCGATGATGCCGTTATGCACCACCGCCAGTCCGCCCGAGATGTGCGGGTGGGCGTTGCGCTCCGACGGCACGCCGTGCGTGGCCCAGCGCGTATGCGCGATGCCGATGCTGGCCGACAGCTGACTCGCATCGGCCAGCGCGGCGAGTTCGGCGACACGGCCGGCGGAGCGCAGGCGGGTCAGCTCGCCCGACAGCACGGCCAGGCCGGCCGAGTCATAGCCGCGGTACTCGAGCTTGCGCAGCCCTTCGAGCAGCATGGGGACGACGTTGTTCGTTGCGATTGCAGTGACGATGCCACACATGGCGAAGCTTCCTTGAAGGCGTGATTCGTGGGGTTCGGCAACAGGGCGCGCTCAACGCGGCTGTTTGACCGGACGCTTCCAGTTTTCGAGGCTGATCTGCTTGCTGCGCGACACGGTCAGCTGACCGGCGGGCGCGTCCTTGGTCAGCGTGGTGCCGGCGCCCAGCGTGGCGCCGCGTCCCACGCGCACCGGGGCGACGAGCTGGGTGTCCGAGCCGATGAAGACCTCATCCTCGATGATGGTGCGGTGCTTGTTGGCGCCATCGTAGTTGCAGGTGATGGTGCCGGCGCCGATGTTGACCTTGCTGCCGACGTCCGCGTCGCCCACGTAGGCCAGGTGGTTGGCCTTGGAGTGGTCGGCGATGACGCTGTTCTTGATCTCGACGAAATTGCCCAGATGCACGTCGCTGCCCAGCACGGTGCCGGGCCGGGTGCGGGCGTAGGGCCCGATCACGCAGGCCTGGCCCATGGTGGTGCTGTCGACGTGACTGAAGGGCTCGATACGCGTGCCGGCGCCGATGCGGGCATTGCGGATGACACAGTGGGCGCCGATGCGCACGTTGTCGCCGAGTTCGACCTCGCCCTCGAACACGCAGCCGACATCGATCTCGACGTCGCGGCCGACGGTGAGGCTGCCGCGCACGTCGATGCGCGCCGGGTCGATCAGGGTGACGCCCTCTTCCATCAGGCGGCGGGCGATGTTGCCCTGGTGGATGCGCTCGAGCTCGGCGAGCTGCAGCTTGTTGTTGACGCCCAGGGTCTCGGCGAAGGCGTCGGGCTGCACGGTGGCGACCTCGACGCCGTCGGCGACCGCGAGGCCGATGATGTCGGTCAGGTAGTACTCGCCCTGGGCGTTGTCGTTGCCGATGCGGCCGAGCCAATCACGCAGTCTGGTCACCGGCGCGACAAGGATGCCGGTGTTCACTTCCCGCACCTTGCGCTCGTCGTCGGTCGCGTCCTTTTCCTCGACGATGCGGGTGACGTCGCCCGCGGCATTGCGCAGGATGCGGCCGTAGCCGGTCGGGTTGTCCATCTCGACGGTCAGCAGCCCGAGGCGCTCGCCGCCGGCGGCGGCGATCAGGCGGCGCAGCGTCGGCACACCGATCAGCGGCACGTCGCCGTACAGCACCAGCGCCATGTCGCCGTCGGTGAGGTGCGGCAGCGCCTGCTGCACCGCATGACCGGTGCCAAGCTGCGGCGCCTGGCGTGCCCAGGCGAGATCGGGGGCATCGAGGCGTTCACGCACCACTTCGCCGCCATGGCCGTAGACCACGCAGATGCGCTGCGCAGCGAGCGTGCGCGCCGTATCCAGCACGTGGGCCAACATCGGCTTGCCCGCGATGGGCTGCAGCACCTTGGGCAGGACCGAACGCATGCGCTTGCCCTGGCCGGCAGCGAGAACGACGACTTCCATGGATGTATTTCCAGCGGTTTGGCGAATGGGGCCGGAGTTTATCATCGTGACGGGCGAGGCTCCGTGAACGAACGCATGGCGAATGCGTGAAAACCACAATGCCGGCGCAGCAAATTGCACCTAGATTGACGCATTGCACAATCGCCACCGTTTAGCGCTTATATTGGTCACGAACCGCATCTAGAATCCCATGCTGCAAAGCACATCCAAGAGATCCGCCATGGAACATTCCTCCACCACCCAGTTCATCCAGAACCGCACCTTCGACGAGATCCAGGTTGGCGACTTCGCCCAGTTGATACGCACCCTGCGTCCCGAAGACATCCACCTGTTCGCCGCGATGTCGGGCGACGTCAACCCGACCCACGTCGACGTCGAGTACGCACGATCGAGCCAGTTCCGCGAAGTGGTCGGCCACAGCATGTGGGGCAGCACGCTGATCTCCACCATCCTCGGCACGGAGTTTCCCGGCCCCGGCACCGTCTATGTGTCGCAGGGACTGAACTTCTGGCGCCCGATCACGATCGGCGACACGCTGACGATCACGGTGACCTGCAAGGCCAAGTACGAGCACAACCATCACATCGTGTTCGACTGCCAGGCGCTCAACCAGGACGGTCTCAAGGTCATCGACGGCGTTGCCGAAGTGATGGCCCCGACGCAGAAGATCAAGCGCGAGCGCGTGGTGCTTCCGGCAGTCACCATCAACGACCGCGAACTGCGCTACCGCCACCTGCTGTCGGTGTCGGCTGGCCTGTCGCCGATTCCGATCGCCGTGGCGCATCCGTGCGACAAGGAGTCCCTGTCCGGTCCCGTGCAGGCGGCCAAGGCCGGCCTGGTCGACCCGATTCTGGTCGGGCCGGAGAGCAAGATCCGCGCGGTGGCCGAGGAGCACGGCATCGACATCAAGGGCTTCCGCATCGTCAATGCCGAGCACAGCCACAATTCGGCCGAGATCGCGGTGGGCCTGTGCCGTGACGGCGGCGCCGAAGCGCTGATGAAGGGCTCGCTGCACACCGACGAGATGATGAGCCAGGTCATCAAGCACCTGCGCACCGGCCGCCGCATCAGCCACGTCTTCCTCGCCGATGTGCCGACCTACCCGCACCCGCTGATGATCACCGACGCCGCGATCATGATCGAGCCGACGCTTGAAGATAAGGTCGACATCATCCAGAACGCGATCGAACTCGCCCACATCCTCGGCCTGCCCGAGCCCAAGGTGGCGATCCTGTCGGCGGTCGAGACGGTCACCTCCAAGATCCGCTCCACCATCGAAGCGGCGGCGCTGTGCAAGATGGCCGATCGCGGCCAGATCAAGGGCGGCCTGCTCGACGGCCCGCTGGCCTTCGACAACGCGGTGTCGCTGGTCGCCGCCAAGACCAAGGGCATCAAGTCGGTGGTGGCCGGCAATGCCGACATCCTCGTCGTGCCCGACCTCGAATCCGGCAACATGGTCGCCAAGCAGCTCGAGTACCTGGCCAACGCACTGATGGCCGGCGTGGTGCTGGGCGCACGCGTGCCCATCGTGCTGACCAGCCGTGCCGACACCGCCGAAACCCGCGCCGCCTCGTGCGCCGTGGTGCAACTGATGGCGCACAAGAAGCGGGAGATGTTGAAGCGATGAAAGCCGTCCTCGTCCTCAACGCAGGCTCCAGCAGCCTGAAGTTCGCGCTGTACCCGATCAACGGCGAACTCGCCACCGAGCCGGCTTTCTCTGGTCAGGTCGAGGGCATCGGTGCGACGCCCGAGATCACCCTCAAGACCGCGTCCGGCGCCCGCATCCAGGAAGCCGTGCGCACCTCCGGCAGCCAGAGCGAGCAGCACCGCGACGCGCTGAACCACGTGTTCGGCCTGCTGACGCAGCACAACCCCGACCTCGAGATCGTGGCTGCCGGCCACCGCGTCGTGCACGGCGGCGACCATTACAGTGCGCCGACCCGGCTCGACGAGGCGGTGCTGCGCACGCTCGACACCTTCGTGCCGCTGGCGCCCCTGCACCAGCCACACAACCTGCGCGCGGTGCGCGCGGTCGGAACGCTGATGCCGGATGTGCCACAGGTCGGCTGCTTCGACACCGCCTTCCACCGCACCCAGCCCGCCGTCGCCCAGGCCTTCGCGCTGCCGCGCCGCATCTCGGCCGAAGGCGTCAAGCGCTACGGCTTCCACGGCCTGTCCTACGACTATGTCGCGCGCCAGCTGCCCGACATCATCGGCGAGCGTGCCAAGGGCGCGGTGGTCATCGCCCACCTCGGCAACGGCGCGTCGATGTGCGCGCTGCGTGACGGCAGGAGCGTGGCCTCCACGATGGGCTTCACCGCGGTCGAGGGCCTGATGATGGGCACCCGTACCGGCAGCCTCGATCCTGGCGTGATGCTCTACCTGATGGAGCAGAAAGCGATGGACGCCAAGGCGCTGACCAACCTGCTGTACAAGGAATCGGGCCTGCTCGGCGTATCGGGCATCAGCCAGGACATGCGTACGCTGCTTGCATCCGGCGCCCCTGAGGCGAAGGAAGCGGTCGACCTGTTCTGCTATCGCATTGCGCGCGAACTCGGCTCGCTGGCAGCAGCTGCCGGCGGGCTCGATGCACTGGTGTTCACCGGCGGCATCGGCGAGCACGCCGCAGCGGTGCGCGAGAAGGTGGCCGAACTGTCGGCCTGGCTGGGCGTGAAGATCGACGCGGCCGCCAATGCCGACCACGCCCGCCGCATCGACGCCGCGGACAGCCGGGTCGCCGTCGCCGTCGTGCCGACCAACGAGGAGCGCATGATCGCGCGCTACACGGTCGAGACGCTCGGCCTGTAATCCGCACCGGGCGCAGTCCGCCGGACTGCGCCCATCCGCCCCCTCCCCTCCCAGGCGCTCTGCCGGGTTATCCCTGCTTGAGGCCCCTCCCCCGCAGTGCTAACGTCATGCTCCCCGCATGACGGAGCACGACATGAAAACGCGCAGCCTACTCGCCACCGCCCTGCTGATGGCCGCCTTCGGCGCCTGGGCAAAACAGGCGGTCGACACCGGCCACGGCGGCGCCGTCGCCACCATCTCGCACGAAGCCAGCCTGGCGGCGATGGAGATCCTCGACGCCGGCGGCAATGCAATCGACGCGGCGGTCGCCGCGGCTGCAACGCTGGGCGTCACCGACCCCTTCAGTTGCGGCATCGGCGGCGGCGGCTTCATGCTGATCTACTCGGCGAAGGACCGGCGTGTGATCGCACTCGATCACCGCGAGGTGGCGCCCGCGACCTTCCACCCCGGCATCTTCCGCAACGCGGACGGCAGTGAGATGGAATGGAAGGCCGCCGTGCCCAACGGTCTCTCGGTCGGCGTGCCCGGCACGGTGCGCGGCTGGCACGAGGCGCTGGCGCGCTACGGCACGATGGGGTTCGAGCGGGTCCTGGCCCCGGCGATCCGCGTCGCCGAACAGGGCTTTGCGGTCGGGCCCAACTTCCACCGCATCAACACCGCCAACGAGGCCAAGTTCGCCCGCTTCTCCACCGCGTCGGCGCTCTACCTGAAAGATGGCAAGGCGCTGCCGGTCGGCACGCACTTCCGCAACCCGGACATGGCGCAGACCTACCGCGACATCGCCCGCGGCGGGGTCAAGGCCTTCTACGAGGGCCCGATCGCGGCCAGCATCGTCGCCGCGGTCAACCACCCGCCAGCCAACCCCGGTGTCGCGGTCCTGCCCGGCGACATGACGATGGCCGACCTCAAGGACTACGAGGCGCGCATCCGCCAGCCCATCCGCTCGACCTACCGCGGCTACGAGATCCACGGCATGCCCACGCCTTCCAGCGGCGGCATCGCGATCGCACAGGCGCTGAACATGCTGGAGACCTTCGATCTGTCGGGCCGATCGCGCGCCGAGATCGAGCATCTTTACCTCGAGGCTTCGCGCCTGGCCTTCGCCGACCGCAACGCCTATGTGGCCGACGAGGCGTTCGTCGATGTCCCGAAGGCCGGCCTGCTGTCGAAGGAATACGCGCGCGAACGTGCCCGGCAGATCGGCCCGCGCGCCGCGCCGGGCAAGGTCGACGCGGGGGACCCCTACCCCTTCGAGGACGATCTGTCGGTGCCGCTGCGGCCGCAACCGAAGCCGCTGGCACGGGAGTCGATGCACACCACCCACCTGGCGGTGTCCGACCGCGAAGGCAACGTCGTCGCCTACACCTTCACCATCGAGGACTGGGGTGGCAGCGGCATCGTCGTACCGGGACGGGGCTTCCTGCTCAATAACGAGCTCACCGACTTCGACTTCAGCGGTCCGCACCCCAACGTGCCCGAGGCCTTCAAGCGGCCACGCTCCAGCATGAGCCCGACCATCGTGCTCAAGGACGGTGCGCCGGCCTTCACGATCGGCTCGCCCGGCGGCTCGACCATCATCACCACCGCACTGCAGACCCTCGTGAACCACATCGACCTCGGCATGAACCTGGCCGATGCCCTTGCCGCACCCCGCATGAGCCAGCGCAACGGCGACACCACGCTGGTCGAGACGCTGCTCGGCTTCCCCGGCAGCGAACAGGCGAAGGCGCTCGAAGCACTGGGTCACCGATGGCGTGAGACGGACCAGATCGGCGCGGCCAACGGCATCCGCTTCAACACCGACGGCACGGTGACCGCCGTCAGCGAGCCGCTGCGTCACGGCGGCGGCAGCGCGATCGTGCAGAAGCAGTAGACGGTTCAGGCCAGCACGCCTGCGGGCAACTCATCGACGAGGATCCACACGGCGGTGGCGCCCAGCAGCGCCGCCATCGTGAGGTTGAACGTCCGCAGCACAGCCGGCCGTTCCAGCAGGCTGCGCATGCGGTCACCGATACCGGCCCACAATGCGATGCACGGCAGGTTGATGACGGCACATGACAGGCCGAGCAGCGCAACCGCAGCCCAGCCGGCCCCCTGGGGCAGGAACAGGATCGCGACGTTGAGCACCATCATCCAGGCCTTGGGATTGACCCACTGGAACAGCGCCGCCCCGACGAAACCGAGCGGTCGCGCCCGCCCAGCGTTGCCCGGGCGCCCGGCCTGCGCCTGTCGCCACGCCAGCCACAGCAGGTAGCTGCAGCCCAGCAACACCAGCGGCAGGCGCAGGGCCTCGATCCAGTTCATCGCCCAAGCCACCGTCCCCCCCACCAGCACGACCTGCACGCCATGCCCGACGCTGATGCCCAGCATGTGCGGCAGGGTACGGCGAAAGCCGAAATTGACCCCGCTCGCGGCGAGCATGATGTTGTTCGGTCCGGGCGTGACGGACATCGTGGCGACGTAGGTCATGAGGGGCAGGTCGAGCATGGTGGTCTCCTTGCATCACGGGTCCGGACGACCCGCTGCAGAACCACTCTATGCGCACGGCAAATACAGATACAGAGTCAGAGCTTGTCGTCTATATTGGGTACAGTCTACAGATATGCAGTTCTGTATCCGCCGCCAGCTCACCGATCTGTATCCATGTCCATCACCGAAGCCCTGCCGCTGTATCAGTCATTGGCCGACGAACTGCGCGACGCGATGCGCGACGGCCGCCTGCCTGCCGGCGCCCGCCTGCCCTCGGTACGGGAGGCGGCCTCCAGCCGCAGTTTGAGCATCAACACCGTGCTGGCCGCCTACCGTCAGCTGGAAGCCGCTGGCCTCGTCGAGGCCCGCCCGCAGTCGGGCTATTTCGTGCGCTCGCGCCTACCCTCGCCGCCTCCTGCGCCAGCCGGGCACCTGCCGGAGGAAGGGCGCCCGGCCGATGGCGCCGTGCTGAGTCGCATCGCGACCGTGCTGGCGGCCCAGACCCGCCCCGACACCATCGACCTGTCGCTCGCCTGCCCGAAGGGCGGTGACTTCTATCCCGGCGAACGCCTCGCGCGCATCGTCGCCGACCTGTCGCGGCGCCGGCCCGCCCTGCTCACCGACTATTCGCTGCCACCGGGCTCCGCCTTGCTGCGCGAACAGATCTGCCTCCATGCCGCCGCGCTGGGCATGAACCTGTCCCCCGACGCCATCCTGATCACCAACGGCTGCATGGAAGCGCTGCAACTCGCGCTGCGCGCCGTCACCCGCCCGGGCGATACGGTGGGTCTGGAGTCGCCGACCTACTTTAACCTGATTCCGCTGATCGACCGCCTCGGGCTGAAGACCATCGAGTTGCCCACGCACCCGGACACCGGACTTTCGCTCGACGCGCTCGAGCTCTTGCTGTCCGAGGGGCGCCTGCAGGCGGTGGTGGCGATGCCCAACGTCCACAACCCACTCGGCACCGGCATGCCGCTGGCCGCCAAGCGCCGGCTCGCCGCCCTGGCCGCGCAGTACCGGGTGCCGGTGATCGAGGACGCCCTGTACGCGGAACTGCAGTTCGCCACGCCCCTGCAGCCGACGGCCAAGGCCTTCGACCGCGACTGCTGGATCATCGTCTGCGCCTCCTATACCAAGACGCTGGCACCGGGCTTTCGGATCGGCTGGATGGAGGGCGGCCGCTTCGGCCGGGCGCTGGCGGAACTGAAGTTCTGCTCCTCGGTGGCGCAGCCGGCGTTGCTGGCCGAGGCTGTCGGCAGGTTCCTGGAAAATGGCGGCTACGCCCAACACCTGCGCCGGCTGCGGCGGGTGTATGCGGGCCAGATCGAACGCCTGCGCGGCCTGATCGATGCGTCCTTTCCACGCGGCACCCTCGCCACGCAGCCCAGCGGCGGCTTCCTGCTCTGGGTCGAACTGCCCGAGGGCTGCAACACCAACGCGCTGTTCGACGCGGCCTTGCCGCTTGGCATCGGCATCACGCCCGGCAAGCTCTACGCCCCCAGCGGTCGCTACAGCCGGCACCTTCGCCTGTCAGGCTGCTATCCGTTCACCGAACGCCATGTGCAGGCACTGGGCACGCTCGGCGCCCTTGCCAGCGCGCAACTGACCGAGGGCTGAGCATGCCCTAGCGCGACACCAGTCCGGCATCCGACGGCTGCCGTGTCAGACGTCGTTGTCGGTTTCGTTGGCGATGCCGTCGTCCAGCCCGTCGCTGCCGAGTTCCTCGACCTCGAGCTCCACGGTCTGCAGACGACGCAGGCGGTCGGGCGCCTGCAAGGCGTGCTGTCCGCCGTTGAACAGATCGCGGTTGAGTACCGATATGGCTTCAACCCAGGCGGAAGAAGCCTCGCAGCCGATCTGCGCTTCGCCGTCGCGGCACACGGTCAGCGCCTTCCCTTCCACGGTGAAGTGCACGCCGGGCAAGGGGCGCACGCGCACCACGTCATCGGCATGCGCGGCAAAACGCAACATGGTCTCGCGTTCATCGCCCAGCAGGTCGAGGACCAATGCCGGCAAGGCGTAGATCGGCAGGTCGCCGGTGCGGACCGGGCCGCGCCGGCCGTCGATGACGATCAGCGGGGTGGCGACGAGGGTACGGAACATTGCATCGTCAAACTCGCTGCGGCTCGCGGCGAGGAGCCCGGACTCGGCATAGCCACCGTGGTTCCAGCCCAGCGACGGCAGGTGGTCACCGAACAGCACGACGATCGCGTCGGGATCGCGCCTTCGCAGCTCGGCCAGGAAGTGCATCAACTCTCGCGACTTGTAATACACGGTGTTCGCGTAGGCGCTCACCAGGCCGTTGTCGGTCGCGGCGGTGATCACCGGCGGGCGCGCTTCGTTGAGCGGGTAGTCCAGATGTCCGAAGTAGGTCAGCACGTAATTGAACAGCGGCCGACCACCGTCGAGCTCGGGACCGATGCGCTCGAGCACCTGGCGATACAGGGAGGCATCGCTGAGGAACTCGCCATTCATGTCGTCGAGCACGAAGTTGCGGTCGGACCAGTACTGCTCGAAGCCGACACGGCGATAGGCGTTGATGCGGTTCCAGAACGGCGCGGCGTTGGGATGCGAGGCCACGCTGCGATACCCTGCCTCGCCCAGGTGACGGGGCAGGCAGGGCACATCGCGGCGCAAGCGGCCTTCGAAGAACACCGCGTCGGTCTGCACCGGGAAGCCGCACAGCGCCTCGAACTCGGCGTTGGCGGTGTAGCCTCCGAACACGGGCGACAGCGCCCGCGCATTGCCCGCGGCCTTCCATAGCTTGCGGAAGGCCGGATCAAGCGGATCGGCCGACAGTCCGGCAGCCTTGAGCGGCAAGGGGTCCCAGAAGGATTCGAGCACGATCATGTGCACGTTGCGCCCGGCGCGGTCAGGGTGCTGCAGCGCAGCCTTGAAGAGCCTGCCCGGGGGCCTCGCGCCGAGCAGGCTCAAGGCCTGATCGACCTCGGCCATCTGCGGAGGCTGCGCACGGCGCGAGAGATTGCGCGCCGTCTCCTGCACGAGGTGCAGGGGCAGGCCCCGCATTTCATAGTTGCCACGCTGATTCCAGACCCAGTCGCCAAAACGCGCGTCCATCCAGCCGACCACCGGCGCCGGATGCGACACCACGGCCGTCACCGCCAGGACCGCGCCTCCGAGTGCGACCCAGGCCCTGGGTTGCCGCCATGCGAACATCCACAGCAAACTGGCCACCGGCAGGGCGAGCATCGCGACACTGCCCCACAGCTGCCAGCCTTCGAGCAACAGGAAAAGGTTTTTCGCGGCGACGAAGTCGTCGGGCATCACCGGGCCACCGAGCACCGCGAGCTTGATTGCGTTGGAAACGGTGAAGGCCGAGAACAGCACCCCCATCGTCAGCACAAAACGCATCACGCTGCGCGCCATCATGAACAGCAACCCGCCCACGAACAGGTGTGCGCCAAGATCGCGCGGCCATGCACCTGCTTCGGGTGACACGCCCAGGGCAAAGGCGATACCGGTCTGCGCGAGCAGGTACCACAGCGTGACCAGACCCAGCGCCCACATCCACTCGCGCACCCGCGCGGTCGCGGACCCCGTTCCACCCGGACAGTTCGACGACGAGGAATGAATGAATCGATGCACGGCGGATTTCCGGAGCCATTCTGGGGCCCCGATAATACCGCCGTAACACAAGCGTGAGTCGGAATGCATGTTACCGGATGCGGCGCTGTCGCCACGGGATCACGGCGGTGCCCTGCACGGGCATCGATGCGCCGCCCAGCCGTGCTCGACGCCCCCGCGGCGCGAACTCAGGCGCCGACGATCCCGTCCCACAGCAGCTTCAGCCCCGACAGGCCGAGTGCCAACGTGGCGAAAAGGTAGAACGGGCGCTCCGGGATGCGGCGAATCAGCCTCAAGCCGAGCCAGACCCCGATGGGGACCAGCGGCAGCAGCATTGCCGACATGATCAACCCGTCGCGCGAGAACAGTCCGATCGACAGGTAGAACGGCAGTTTTGCGAGGTTGATGACGGTGAAGAAGAACACGGACGTGGCAACGAAGGTGTCCTTCGGCAGCCGACGGCTGAGCAGGTAGGCCATGATCGGCGGCCCACCGGCATGTGCGAGCGTGCTGGTAAAGCCTGAGCCAGCTCCGCACAGCCAGGCGAAGCGACGCGATGCGGGAAGCTCGCCGGTGCCATCGGCCCGCCCGGTGCGCAGCAGACGGTCGGCCGCGAACCCGATCGCGATCAGACCCAGCACGATCTTGACCATGCGGTCCGACAGGACGCCGAACGCGAGCGTTCCGACGCCAATGCCGAGCAGGGCGGCGGGGATCAGCATGCGCAGGTCGCGCCAGTCGGCCTTGCCACGCCAGGCGCGGATACCGGCCATGTCCATCACGATCAGGACCGGCAACACCACCGCCACCGCGTCGCGCGGCGGAATCCACATCGACATGAAGGGAACGGCAAGTCCGCCCAATGCGCCGCCGAGGCCCGCCTTGGAAATGCCGGTGAGCAGGATCGCGATCGCGGTCACCACCCAGCCTGCGACATCCATGCTCATCGGACCTCCCCATCCGGATCCACGTACAGGACGGCCTGGTCCCGCCCGAGCCGCTTGGCTTCATACAATGCCGCGTCCGCCTGCTCGAAAAGCTCACGCATGAGCGGCCACTCGAGTCCCCCCTCGGGCCCGCCCTCGGGCGCAACCCGATGCGTCCGTGCGTACTCGACCGTGACGGCGTCGGCCTTCAACCAGGCTACGCCGATGCTGACGGTCGCATGCGACGCCACCGTCGATGCGGCATGCGGAATCTGCAGCCTGCGTACGGCCTCGCACATGCGTTGGGCCAGGTCGAGCGCGGCCTTCCCGTCCGTGAGCGGCAGCAGGACCGCGAACTCCTCACCGCCATAGCGGGCCACCAACTCGCCGGCACGACCGACGTGAGCCTGAAGCGCGGCGGCAAGGGTCTTCAGGCACTGATCACCGGCCGGGTGGCCATAGTGGTCGTTATAGAGCTTGAAGTGATCGACATCGATCATCAGCAGCGCGAGCGGGGTTTCGCCGCGCACGGCGAGCGCCAGCTGGAAGCTCGCGGCTTCGTCGAGCGCCCGGCGGTTCGCCACGCCGGTCAGCGGATCGACCCGCAGTTGCGCCTCCAGCCCCCCAAGACTGCGCTGCAGGGCCTGGGTCAACACCCGTTCGCGCTGCCAGGCACGCCGCAACACGAGGCCGAACACGCCGGCCGAAGCCAGCAGCAACAGGCTGACCGGCAAGGCCAACGCCAGAATCTCCCGCCTGCGCACGTCGGCAAACACCTCGGCCACCTCGACCGAGGACAGCAGCAGCCAGCGCGTACCGAACACCGGACTGGCCATCGCCATCACCGCGCGGCCCTGTTCATCGCTTGCGTAGAACACGCCCCGCACGCCCCCCAGCGCCTGCACGACGGCGGCCGGATTGCCCTCAAGCGGGTAGCGATACTGCAGCACCGCCGCTTTGACCTCGCGCGGCGCATTGAGATAGCGTGCCTGCTCGCCGTCACGCCAGACAATGCCGGAACGCGCCGTCTGGCTCGGCGTCGGCCAGGGCTCGAGCAGCGGCAAGAGCGCGGAACGCAGGTCCTGCACCAGCCACACCGCGCCGATCGCCACCTCGTCGTCGTAAAGCGGCGCGAACACACTGATGAAAGGAAAGGCAAACGCCCGATCGGACACCGGCTCCGCCATCACGGCCTTGGCCGATGAAAGCGCCGACCGCAAGGCGCCCAGATCGGCCAAGGGCACCCGCGTCCCTTCCCGACCGTCGTCTGCACGATTGCTC
The DNA here is from genome assembly GCF_000310165.2 of Thauera sp. 63. NCBI lineage: Bacteria > Pseudomonadati > Pseudomonadota > Betaproteobacteria > Rhodocyclales > Zoogloeaceae > Thauera > Thauera sp. 63. The sequence goes on along the minus strand of NZ_AMXC01000003.1, from coordinate 108,893 downwards.
AGCAGGACGGTGCCCGCGGAATCGACGAAATGCACCGCGGTGTAATGTCCGAGCTCATTGAGCGCCCGCAAGCGGCGACGCACGCCTTCGCGAGCGCTGACCTCGCCGTCGCCCAACCAGCGGCCAAGTGCGGCTGACAACAGGGTGTCCTCGACCAGCATCTCCGCATCGCGCAATGATTGCTGCTGCCAGCCGACAACCGCCTGCAACTGCAACTGGTTGATAGACTGCAGTTCTCTCTCGGCCTGATGGCGGTGGCGGTTCTCGCGCTCGACATACACCCCGTGAAGCCACGCAGTCAGGCAGATCACCAGCAGCACGAGCAACGCGGCGGCGGCAAAAGCCCCCTTGCGGCGCTTCAGGGCGGGATCGGATGCGGGTCGGGGTACGCTAGGCAAGGCCGGCTCGGGAGAATTCGGGGATCAACGAGGAAATCGCATGACAAGGACTGCATGTTCCAACGCGTGGCGAGTGCTCGCACGCTGCCTGCTGGCTGGATTGGTCAGCGGGATGGCAATCGTTTCAGGATACGCTGCTGCGAAAGACCAGGTCGTGTTCGGGATCACGCTGGAGCCCGACCGGCTCGATCCGACCAGCGCGCCTGCAGCGGCAATCGGCGAAGTCGTGCACTACAACGTGCTGGAGGGGCTGGTAAAGATCGAAGAGAACGGCCAGACAAGCCCGATGCTTGCAGAATCCTGGGACATGTCGGCCGACGGCAGGACCTACACCTTCCGGTTGCGGCCCGGCGTGCGCTTTCATGACGGACAGGCGTTCGATTCGGCCGCAGTGAAGTTCTCGTTCGAGCGCGCCCGACGGCCCGACTCCGGCAACAAGTCGCGAACAAAACTGTTCGACAAGATCGAGCACATCAGCACCCCCGACCCGCTCACGGTCGTGCTGGTGCTGCGTCATCCCGATCCTCACCTGCTGTATCGCCTCGGCGAGAGCCCTGCGGTGATCCTGCATCCCGCCAGCGCCGATCGCGCCATGGCTGCCCCGGTCGGTACCGGGCCCTTCCGCTTCGAGCGATGGGACAAGGGGCACTCGATCACGCTCGTCAAATGGCCTGACTACCGCGACGCCGATGCCGTCCGCCTGCAGCGCGCGGTGTTCCGCTTCACCAACTCCTTTGTCGACAAAGTCGAGCTGCCACCCGAAGTGGATGTGTTCTTCAACTTCGCCACAAAAACGGTTCTGCGCAACCGGCTGAACGAACGCTATCAGGTACTCATCGGCGGCTCGAGCAGCAAGGCACTGCTCGCGATCAACAACCGCCACAAACCGCTCGACGACGTCCGCGTACGCCGCGCGATCAACCATGCGATCGATCGTGCCGCCGTGATCCAGCACATCCTCGATGGTCGTGGCAGCGCGATCGGAAGCCACTTCTCACCCACCGAAATCGGCTATCTGCATCTGGCCGACCGCTACCCCCACGACCCCGGGCGCGCCAGGGCATTGCTGACGGAGGCCGGCGTCGAGGGTCGCCTCAGGCTCAAGCTGAGCTTGCCGCCCACCCCCTACGCGCGAGACGGCGGGCAGCTGCTCGTGCAACAACTCGCCGCAGTCGGCATCGACACGAACGTGGAACTGGTCAGCTGGGCCGAATGGCTGAACGGCGCATTCAAGGGCGACTTCGAGCTGACGCTGATCAACCACGTCGAGCCGCTCGACTACGACATCTACACCGACCCGTCCTACTACTTCGGCTATGACAGCGTCGATTTCCGCGCGCTGGTCGAGGCCCACCGCAACGCCGACAACCCGCGCCAGCGCAACCGCCTGCTTGCCGACATCCAGCGCAAGTTGGCAGACGATGCCGTCAATGCCTGGATCTATGCGCCGCAGGTGTCCACCGTGGCACGCAAGGGGCTGGAAGGGCTATGGGTGAACTATCCGATCTACGTCCATGATCTCGCCGCACTGCGGTGGCGCTGAAGGGACGCCCTTGCGGACGAATTCGTAGCCAGGCGGTGTGCGGCACACCCTGCCGCCGTGAACGGACGGAGGGGGCGGATCGACTTACCCGATCCGCCCCCTCCGGGCTCGACGCCTACTCTCCGCCTTACCTCGGCAACAGGCTCTCGCCCATCAGGAACTCATCCACCGCGCGGGCGCACTGACGCCCCTCCCTGATCGCCCACACCACCAGTGACTGGCCGCGACGCATGTCACCCGCAGCAAACACCTTCGGCACGTTGGTGGCGTAGCAGCCTTCGCCATCGGTCGTCGCCCTGGCATTGCCACGCGCGTCCTTGCCGACGCCAAAGGCCTCGAGTACACCGCCCACCGGCTGGGTGAAACCCATCGCGAACAGGACCAGGTCGGCCTTGATCTCGAACTCGGAACCCGGCACCTCGGACATCCTGCCGTCCTTCCACTCCAGGCGACAGGCCTTGAGCGCCTTGACCTTGCCGTTTTTGCCGATGAACTCCTTGGTGGCGACGGCGAAGTCGCGCTCGCAGCCTTCCTCATGCGAGGACGAGGTGCGCAGCTTGGTCGGCCAGTAAGGCCAGGTCAGCGGCTTGTTCTCCTCCTCGGGCGGCATCGGCATCAGCTCGAACTGGGTCACGCTCGCCGCGCCGTGGCGGTTGGACGTGCCGACGCAGTCGGAGCCGGTGTCGCCACCGCCGATCACCACCACGTGCTTGCCCTTGGCCGAGATCGGGTTGGGTTTGTCACCGGCGACCTGCTTGTTCTGCGGGATCAGGAACTCGAGCGCGAAATGCACGCCCCCGAGTTCGCGGCCCGGCACCGGCAGGTCGCGCGGCACTTCGGCGCCGCCCGCCAACACCACGGCATCGAAGTCCTGCTGCAGCTGCTCGGCGCTGACCACTTCCCTGGCGTCACTTACAATGCCGGCCGGCATTTCCTTGGCCGCCACCAGCACACCGGTACGGAAGACGACGCCTTCGGCCTGCATCTGCTCGACGCGGCGATCGATCAGCCACTTCTCCATCTTGAAGTCGGGGATGCCGTAGCGCAGCAGCCCACCGATGCGGTCGTTCTTCTCGAACACCGTCACGTCATGGCCGGCACGGGCCAGTTGCTGCGCGGCCGCGAGGCCCGCCGGGCCAGAGCCGACCACGGCGACCTTCCTACCGGTCCTGACGTCCGCAACCTGCGGCACCACCCAGCCTTCTTCCCAGGCCTTGTCGATGATCGCGTGCTCGATCGACTTGATGCCCACCGCCTCGGTGTTGATGTTCAGCGTGCAGGCTGCCTCGCAGGGCGCGGGGCAGATGCGGCCGGTGAACTCCGGGAAGTTGTTGGTGGAGTGCAGCACCTCGATCGCTTCGCGCCAGTGGCCGCGATACACGAGGTCGTTCCAGTCCGGAATGATGTTGTTGACCGGGCAGCCGTTGTTGCAGAACGGGATACCGCAGTCCATGCAACGCGCGCCCTGGATCGACGCCTGCTCGTCGCTCAGGCGAACGACGAATTCCTTGTAGTTCTTCAGGCGCTTGCCGACCGGCTCGTAGGCCTCCGACAGGCGCTGATACTCCATGAAACCAGTTGGTTTGCCCATTTATGCGGCCTCCTTCTGTGCTTCGCGCTGCTGCGCCATCTCGGCCAGCGCGCGGCGGTACTCGTGCGGGAACACCTTGACGAACTTCTTGCGCCAGGTCGCCCAGTTGTTGAGGATCTCGCGGGCGCGAACGCTGCCGGCGAAACGGACATGGCGCTCGATCAGGCCCTTGAGGATGAGCTCGTCGCCCATGGTCAGGTGGTCGATGTCGACACGGCCGTGGGACTCGAGCTCGTCGCCCGACTCCGAGCCCTTGCGCGCGGCGATCTCGTCGGGCAGCGGCTCGAGCGCGACCTGCGCCATGTTGCAGCGCTGCTCGAAGGTGCCATCCTCGTCGAGCACGTAGGCCACGCCACCCGACATGCCGGCCGCGAAGTTGCGGCCGGTCTGGCCGAGCACGACGACGGTGCCGCCGGTCATGTACTCGCAACCATGGTCGCCCACGCCTTCCACCACCGCGGTGGCACCGGAGTTGCGCACCGCGAAACGCTCGCCGGCGACACCGGCGAAATACACCTCGCCCTCGGTCGCGCCATAGAGCACGGTGTTGCCGACGATGATGTTCTCGGGCGTATCACCGCGGAACTCCGCCTTCGGACGCACGACGATGCGCCCGCCCGACAGCCCCTTGCCGACGTAGTCGTTGCCCTCGCCCACCAGCTCCAGCGTGATGCCGCGCGCCAGGAAGGCACCGAAGCTCTGGCCGGCAGTGCCGTTCAGGCGGATGTGGATGGTGTCGGACGGCAGGCCGGCGTGGCCGTAGCGCGTCGCCACCTGGCCCGACAGCATGGCGCCGACGGTGCGGTTGATGTTGCGCACCGGCAGGTCGATATTGACCTTCTCGCCCTTTTCCAGCGCCGGCTTGGCGAGCGCGATGAGCTGGTTGTCGAGCGCACCTTCCAGGCCATGGTCCTGGACCTCGGTGTGCAGACGCGGCACTTCGACCGGCACGTTCGGCAGGTAGAAGATGCGCGAATAGTCCAGCCCCTGCGCCTTCCAGTGCGAGATGCCCTGCTTCATGTCGAGCAGGTCGGCGCGGCCGATGAGGTCGTCGAACTTGCGGATGCCCAGCTGGGCCATCAACTCGCGCACTTCCTCGGCGACGAAGAAGAAGTAGTTCACCACATGCTCGGGCTGCCCCTGGAAGCGCGCACGCAGCACCGGATCCTGGGTGGCGACGCCCACCGGGCAGGTGTTGAGGTGACACTTGCGCATCATGATGCAGCCTTCGACGACCAGCGGCGCGGTGGCGAAGCCGAACTCGTCGGCGCCGAGCAAGGCGCCGATGATGACGTCGCGGCCGGTCTTGATCTGGCCGTCGACCTGCAGCCGCACACGCGAGCGCAGGCGGTTGAGCACCAGGGTCTGCTGGGTTTCGGCCAGGCCGAGCTCCCACGGCGAGCCCGCGTGCTTGATCGAGCTCCACGGCGAGGCGCCGGTGCCGCCGTCATGGCCGGCGACGACGATGTGGTCTGCCTTGGCCTTGGCCACACCCGCCGCCACCGTGCCGATGCCGATCTCGGACACCAGCTTGACCGAGATGCTGGCCACCGGGTTGGTGTTCTTCAGGTCGTGGATCAGCTGGGCCAGATCCTCGATCGAGTAGATGTCGTGGTGCGGCGGCGGCGAGATCAGGCCGACACCCGGTACCGAGTGGCGCAGGAAGCCGATGTATTCCGACACCTTGTGGCCGGGCAGCTGGCCGCCTTCGCCCGGCTTGGCGCCCTGGGCCATCTTGATCTGGATCTGGTCAGCGTTGACCAGGTACTCGGTGGTGACGCCGAAGCGGCCCGAGGCCACCTGCTTGATCGCCGAGCGCAGCGAATCGCCGGCGTTCAGCTCGAGGTCGCGGGCGATGCGGTTCTCGCCGATCACCTGCGACAGCTTGATCGCCTGCGTCAGCGGCTTGAAGCGCATCGGATCCTCGCCGCCCTCGCCGGTGTTCGACTTGCCGCCGATGCGGTTCATCGCCACGGCCAGCGTGGTGTGCGCCTCGGTCGAGATCGAACCGAGCGACATCGCACCGGTGGCGAAGCGTTTGACGATCTCCTTGGCGGGCTCGACCTCGTCCAGCGGCACGGGCGTGACCGCTGCCTTGAGCTCGAACAGGCCGCGCAGCGTCATGTGGCGCCTGCTCTGGTCGTTGATGATCTTGGCGTATTCCTTGTAGGTGTCGGCCTTGCCCGAGCGTGTGGCGTGCTGCAGCTTGGCGATCGCATCCGGCGTCCACATGTGCTCTTCGCCCCGGACGCGGAAGGCGTACTCGCCACCAGCCTCCAGCATGTCGTGCAGCACCGGGTCGGCGCTGAAGGCCGCCTTGTGCTGGCGGATCGACTCCTCCATCACCTCGAACACGCCGATGCCTTCGACCTGGCTGGTGGTGCCGGTGAAGTACTTGTCGAGCAGCGCCTGCTGCAGACCGACGGCTTCGAAGATCTGCGCGCCGGTGTAGGACATGTAGGTCGAGATGCCCATCTTGGACATGACCTTCATCAGCCCCTTGCCGATGGCCTTGACGAAGTGCTTGACGTACTTGGCCGCCGATTCGGCGTCGCCCGCGAGGTGCTGCAGCGTCTCGAGGGCGAGGTAGGGGTGAACCGCCTCGGCGCCGTAACCGGCGAGCACGGCGAAGTGATGCACTTCGCGCGCCGAGCCGGTCTCGACCACCAGGCCGGCGCGGGTACGCAGGCCCTTGGCCACCAGATGCTGGTGGATGGCGGACAACGCCAGCAGTGCGGGGATCGCCACGCGATCGGCCGCAAGCTTGCGGTCGGACACGATCAGGATGTTGTAACCACCCAGCACCGCGTTCTCGGCATCGGCACAGAGCGAGGCCAGGCGCGCTTCGACGCCTTCCTTGCCCCATTCGGCCGGATAGCAGATGTCCAGCTCGGCCGAGCGGAACTTGTTCTGCGTGTAGCGCGCGATGTTGCGGATCTTGGCCATGCCTTCGAAGTCCAGCACCGGCTGGCTTACCTCGAGGCGGAACGGCGGGTTGATCTCGTTGATCTCGAGCAGGTTCGGCTTCGGCCCAATGAAGGACACGAGCGACATCACCATCTGCTCGCGGATCGGATCGATCGGCGGGTTGGTGACCTGCGCGAAGAGCTGGCGGAAGTAGTTGTAGAGCGGCTTGTTCTTGGACGACAGCACCGCCAGCGGCGAGTCGTTGCCCATCGAGCCGGTGGCTTCCTCGCCCGCCTTGCCCATCGGCTCGAGGATGAACTTGATGTCTTCCTGGGTGAAGCCGAAGGCCTGCTGGCGGTCGAGCAGCGGCGCGACGCGCTCGTCGGCTGCAGCGGTGTCGAGCACAGCCGGCGCCTCGAGGGTGTCGAGCTTGATGTTGATGCGGCGCAGCCAGTCGGCGTAAGGCTTGGCGTTGGCCAGCGACTCCTTGAGCTCCTGGTCGCCGATGATGCGGCCCTGTTCCATGTCGATCAGGAACATCTTGCCCGGCTGCAGGCGCCACTTCTTGACGATCTTGCTGTCGGGAATCGGCAGCACGCCCGACTCGGAGGCCATCACGACGAGGTCGTCGTCGGTGACGAGATAGCGCGCCGGACGCAGGCCGTTACGGTCGAGCGTGGCGCCGATCTGGCGACCGTCGGTGAAAGCCACCGCGGCGGGGCCGTCCCACGGCTCCATCATCGCCGCATGGTATTCGTAGAAGGCGCGGCGCTTCTCGTCCATCTGCGTGTGCGACTCCCAGGCCTCCGGGATCATCATCATCATCGCGTGGGCAAGCGAGTAGCCGCTCATCACCAGCAGTTCGAGCGCGTTGTCGAAGGACGCCGAGTCGGACTGGCCAGGATAGATCAGCGGCCAGATCTTCTGCAGATCTTCGCCCAACAGCGGCGAATGCACGCCCTTCTCGCGCGCGCGCATCCAGTTGTAGTTGCCGCGGAGCGTGTTGATCTCGCCGTTGTGGGCGATGTAGCGGAACGGGTGGGCGAGGTCCCACTTCGGGAAGGTGTTGGTCGAGAAGCGCTGGTGCACCAGCGACAGCGCGGACACCGCACGCGGATCGAGCAGGTCGGGATAGTACTCGCCGACCTGGTTGGCCAGCAGCAGGCCCTTGTAGTTCACCGTGCGTGCCGACATCGACACCATGTAGAACTCTTTGCCGTGCTTGAGGTTGAGCGCGCCGATGGCGTTCGCGGCGCGGCGACGCACGACGTAGAGCTTGCGCTCGAGCGCCTCGGTCACCATCACGTCGGCACCGCGGCCGATGAAGATCTGGCGGATCACCGGCTCCTTGGCTTTCACGGTCGGCGACATCGGCATGTCGTGGTTGACCGGGACGTCGCGCCAGCCGAGCACGACCTGGCCTTCGGCCACGACCGCACGCTCGATCTCTTCTTCACAGGCCAGGCGCGAAGCGGCTTCCTTGGGCATGAACACCATGCCCACGCCGTACTCACCGGGCAGCGGAAGGCTCACGCCCAGCTTCGCCATTTCCTCCCGGTAGAGCTGGTCCGGGATCTGGATCAGGATGCCTGCGCCATCGCCCTGCAACGGGTCGGCACCGACCGCACCGCGGTGATCCAGGTTCTTCAGGATCTCGAGGCCCTGCAGCACGATGTCGTGGGTTTTCCTGCCCTTGATGTGGGCGATGAAACCCACGCCGCAGGCATCATGTTCATTGGCGGGGTCGTAAAGACCCTGCTTTTGGGGCAGATCCATCTTCTATTCCTCAAACGACAACGGAGTTCACGCGTCAGGGGTCGGGCATCCCCAAAAAACGAACGCGCACAAAAAAGCCGGGCGCGCGCGCACCGGCTTTGTGGTTTGCACCAAAGTGGTGCATATAACGCTTTTTGGTGACCGTTTCAGCGAAATTGTGCTGCTGCATGCACCATTTCGGTAACCGCCACCAAAGATCTTCTTGACAAAAAACTATACGCCCGTGAAACCACAGGTTCAAGATTTTTTTTGCACTGCGGCACGCCATTTCGGCAAATTGTTCCACGACATGAAACACGACGGCGGCGTCAGTGGATCTCACCCACCGCAAACAGCCGACGATGCTCCTTCATCGCATAGCGGTCGGTCATGCCTGCAATGTAGTCGGCGATCGCCCGCGGCTTGTCGTCGCGCGCCCTGGACTGATACTGCGGCGGCAGGATGTGCGGATCGTCCATGAATGCGACGAACAGGTCACTGATGATGCGGCGCGCCTTGTTGGTCATCCGCAGCACCTGGTAGTGGCGATACAGGCTCTCGCGCAGAAAAAGCTTGAGCTCACGCAGGCGCGGCAACAGGCTGTCCGAGTAAGCCACGAGGCGCGGCGCGGCGCGGACGTCGTCGAGCGTGAGCACGCCTGCGGCGGCGATGTTGGCGCGCGTCTGCTCGAGCAGGTCGATCACCATCAGGTGAATCATGCGCCGCACGGTTTCGTTGATCAGCTTGCGCCCTGCAAGACCCGGCCAGCGTGCCTCGACCGCGCGCCGCTGGGTCGCGAAGAGCGCCACATCCTCGAGTTGCTCGAGCGTGATCAGCCCCGAACGCAGCCCATCGTCGATGTCGTGATTGTTATAGGCGATCTCGTCGGCAAGGTTCGCGAGTTGCGCTTCAAGCGAGGGCTGGAAGCCATCGAGGAAGCGTCGTCCAACGTCACCGAGCAGTTCGGCGTTGGCGCGGGAGCAGTGCTTGAGGATGCCCTCCCGCGTCTCGAACATCAGATTCAGGCCGTCGAAGGCGGCATAGCGATCCTCGAGCAGGTCAACCGTGCGCAAGGACTGCAGGTTGTGCTCGAAACCGCCGTAGTCCTTCATGCATGCATTCAGCGCTTCCTGTCCCGCATGACCGAAGGGCGTGTGCCCGAGGTCGTGCGCCAGCGCGATCGACTCGGCGAGGTCCTCGTTGAGATTGAGCTGGCGGGCGATACCGCGGGTGATCTGCGCGACTTCGATGCTGTGGGTGAGCCGGGTACGGAACAGGTCGCCTTCGTGATTGACGAACACCTGCGTCTTGTACTCGAGCCGTCGGAACGCTGTGGAATGAACGATCCGATCGCGGTCGCGCTGAAACTCGCCCCTCGCAACCGGAGCTGGCTCGTCGTGGGCCCGCCCACGTGAATTCGATTCGGAGACGGCATAGGGGGCGAGTTGCAGCATCGTTTCGTCCTCGATTCAGGAAGGAGCGGGTTTGAAGGCGGCGCATCTGCACGCCGGCCCTGTCGGCGTCACCTCAGCGACAGCGCACCTCGATGGCCCTGCCAATCTCGGCTGGCACCGCGTCGCCATGGATCACGCCCTGCCCCAATGAGCGCAGGAGGATCAACCGCAGCCTGCCCGCCTCAACCTTCTTGTCGTGGGCCATCAAGTCGAGGTAACGCTCGACCCCCAGCCTCGGACCATACACCGGCAAGCCTGCGCGCTCGAAAAGCGCTGCGACACGGGCAACGTCGGCCTCGGTCAGCCAGCCCAGGTGTCGCGAAAGCTCGACCGCCATCATCGTGCCGGCTGCAACCGCCTCGCCGTGCAGCCATTCGCCATAACCGAGTCCGGTCTCGATGGCATGCCCAAAAGTATGGCCGAGATTGAGCAAGGCGCGCTCGCCCTGCTCGGTCTCGTCGGCCGCCACCACCTCGGCCTTGTTGCGACACGAGCGCTCGATCGCGTACGCCAGCGCATCCGGCTCACAAGCTACGAGGCGCTCGAGGTTGCGTTCGAGCCAGCCCAGGAACTCGGCATCCCGTATCAGGCCGTATTTGATGACCTCCGCGAGCCCTGCGGAAAGCTCGCGTGCAGGAAGAGTGCTCAACGTGTCGATGTCGGCCAGCACCAGCCTCGGCTGGTAGAAGGCGCCAATCATGTTCTTGCCCAGTGGATGATTGATCGCGGTCTTGCCACCCACCGACGAGTCCACCTGGGCCAGCAGGGTGGTCGGGATCTGGATGAAGGGCATGCCACGCTGATAGCACGACGCGGCAAAACCGCCCATGTCTCCAACGACCCCGCCTCCGAGCGCGATGAGCGTGGTCGAGCGTTCGCAACGCTCAGCCAGCAGCATGTCGAAGATGCGGTTCAGCGTCGGCCAGTCCTTGTGCGCCTCGCCATCGGGCAGGCTGACTGCGCTCACCTGCACCCCCGCAGCCTCGAGCGCAGCGCGCAGGCGGTCGAGATAGAGCGGTCCGACCACGTCGTTGGTCACGACGGCCACCCGCCGGGTCCGGAGGTGCGGCAGGATCAGGTCGGCGCGATCGAGCAGGCCGCGGCCGATGTGGATCGGATAGGCGCGATCGCCCAGGGCAACGTTCAGCGTACGCATGGCGTCTTCTTCACTTTCTGCAGCGCATTTTCGATCATCCGCACCATCGCCCCCGGATTGCCGCGCCCGCCCTCCACGATGAGGTCCGCGACCTCACGATAGAGCGGATCACGCGCGAGGTAGAGTTCCTCGATGCGCTGGCGTGGATTCTCGACCTGCAACAACGGACGGTTACGGTCGTGGCGGGTGCGCTCGAACAGGACCTGAGGGGGAACGTTGAGGTAGATGACGACACCCCGCTCCCGCATCAGATCACGATTCTCGGGCGTCGTCACGACACCCCCACCCGTGGCGATAACGATGTCGGGCTCCCGGGTAAGCTCGTCCATCATCAGCGTCTCGCGGCGACGGAACCCAGTCTCGCCTTCGATCTCGAAGATCGTCGGCACGCTCACGCCGGTCCGCGCCACGATCTCATGGTCGCAGTCGGCGAACCGGACATTGCGCCTGCGCGCAAGCTCCTTGCCAACGGTGGTCTTGCCGGCCCCCATCATGCCGATCAGTATCAAGCAGGTCACGCGCGAATCGCCGGAAGTCCAGATGAAAAAGGGCGGGCACCCTCTCGGGATGCCCGCCGCGGCATTGTATCAGCAGCGTGAAGGACTTACCGCAGGGTCAGCGCATCAGCGACGATACGCGGCGTGATGAAGACCAGCATTTCACGGCGTTCGGAGTTCTTCATGTTGGTCTTGAACAGATGGCCCAGCACAGGGATGTCGCCCAGCAGAGGAACCTGCTCCGTCGTGCTGGTATCAGTCTCCTCGTAGATGCCACCGATCACGACGGTGCCACCGTTCTCGATCAAGACCTCGCTCTTGACCTTCTTGGTATCGATCGCCGGGCCTGCGCTTGTATCTTCGCCACGCGAATCCTTGTTCACTTCGATCGACAGTTGCAGACGACCGTCCGGGGTAATCTGCGGCTTGACCTTCAGCGACAGCACGGCCTTCTTGAACGAAGTACTCGTAGCACCCGAACTGCTGGCCTCCTGGTACGGAATCTCCGTACCCTGCTCGATCAGTGCCTCCACTTGATTAGCAGTCAGCACGCGCGGACTGGAGACGAGGCGAATCTTGCCATCAACCTCCTGTGCCAGAACCTCTAGATTAAGAAAGCGCGTCAGACTACTGTTGAACAGAGTGAGGTTCAGGGCGCCAAATGCCGACTGAAGCGAACCGGACCCACTGGTTACACTTTCACCAACATTACGACCAAACTCAGACTGCGGCTTCATACCGGGGCGGTTAATCTCGATCGGGTTGGCAGCAGTAAACTCGGACGACCCAAAACCCAGCCTCCCCCCGCCACCCAGCTTTCGCGTGGACCGATCCCCATACCCCAAACGAACGCCCAGATCTCGACCAAAGGTCTTGTTGGCCTCGACAATCCGAGCCTCGATCAGCACTTGCCGCGGTGCAATGTCGATTTCCTGCACGAGCCGCCGCAGGGATTGCAACCGCGACGCCACGTCGGTGACGAACACCTTGTTGCTGCGCTCATCGACGACCACACTACCGCGCTTGGACAGGATTGTCTGGTCCTTGCTCTTGAGGAAATCAAAGATCTCCTTGGCCTTGTGGTAGTTGATCTGAAAGCTTTCGGTCGCCAGCGGCTCCAGATCATTGATCTGCTGCTTCGCCTCGAGCTGGAGCTTTTCGCGGGCAGCAAGCTCATCGCCCGGCGCGATCCAGATCACGTTACCGTTCTTGCGCATATCCAGGCCCTTGGCCTGCAGGATGATGTCGAGCGCCTGATCCCAGGGCACATCCTTCAGCCGCAGGGTAAGGCTGCCCTGCACTGAATCGGACGTGATGATGTTGAAATTGGTGAAGTCGGCAATAACCTGCAAAACCGAGCGGACATCGATATTCTGGAAGTTGAGCGAGAGCTTTTCACCCTGATACTGCCCGCGCGTGCCCTGCACGAGCTTGTTCGGATCCTCGACGACGCGCTTGACCTCAAGCACGAACCGGTTGTCGCTCTGATAGGCATTGTGCTCCCACAAGCCATTGGGCGTCACCGTCAGGCGAACCTTGTCGCCCATCTGCTGCGCGGACATCGACGTGACCGGCGTACCGAAATCAGTGACATCGCTGCGACGACGCAAATGCTCGGGAAGCGAGGCGCCCAGGAAGTCCACCACGATGTTTCCACCCTGCTGGCGAATATCGATACCGGTATCGGGGCTGCCAAGATCAACAACGACCCGCCCCTCGCCGTCCTTGCCGCGGCGGAAATTTACGTCGCGCACCCCCTGTCCGACCGCGGCTGTCGAGCGCGATTCGGCGAAGTTGCCCTGTGCCTGCGCCACGACACTGCCCTGCATCTCCTGCACGCTGGCGGGGCGGATTGCGATCACCACGCTGCGACCATCGATACGGACGTCATGGGGGTTCATCTTGACCATGTTCAGCACGACGCGCGTCCGGTCGCCCGCCTGGACAATGTTGGCACTGCGCAGATCGCCCTGTTCGATTGTCTGGGTCGTGCGCCCCAATGCATTGCCGGTCGCCGGGAAATCGAATGCGATACGCGCCGGGTTCGCCACGCTGAAACTCGGCGGCGGAGCACTCAACGGCTCTTTCATCGTCAGGCGGACATAGAGCGTACCCCCCTGTTCGGCGACTTCGAATCCTTCAATCTGGTTGGCAAAAGCCTGCACCTGCGCGGCATCCTGCGCGAGTACGGTGGGAGCGGGCGCAATGCCCGCGCAAGCGGCTGCCAGCAGCAGCATTCCGATGCGGTGTTTCATTTTCCGGCCTCCTGCCGCTCCTGCAATGTCAGCGCACTGGTCCGCTCGACCCAATCGCCATGCACGTCTTCGACGAGTTCCTTCAGTGTCACTTCGTTCTCGCTGATCTTGGTCACGACACCGAAGTCCTGCCCCATGTGATTCCCCACCTTCACCTGATGGAGGTTCTTGCCGGCCAACACCAATGCGTGGGAATTCTGCCCTTGCATCAGTACGCCCACCATGCGCAAGGACTCGAGCGGGTATGCCTCAAGGGGCTCCTTTCGCCGCTCCATGTCAGGGCGCAACGCAGTGTTCGCCGCACGCTTCTCGACTTCCATCCGCCCCGTACGGAACGGGTCATCTCCTGTCGTGCCCTGGTAGGAAACGACCGGAAAAGGCTTGATCTCAGGTAAAGGCTTGACCGAACCACGCATGGCTCGTGCCTGCTCGCCCATCCAGGCCTGAATGTCCTGCTGTTCGCCACCAGAGCAGCCGGCGACGAGGACGGCGCAAGCGACGAATGCCGCCTTGTTCATCGTTTCTTCCCCTTCGCAGCCTTGGCAGCCTGTCGTTGTTGCGCCAACTCATCCTCGTCGAGATAGCGATAGGTGACTGCCTTGGCCTCCAGCTTCAGACGCCCATCCTTCTCCGTACTCATCGCGATGTTGTTGAGAGTGACGATCCGCGGCAGCCCGGCGACATCGCTCGCGAACTCACCCAACTCGTGGTAACCCCCGGTCACGCGGATGTCGATGGGCATCTCGGCGTAGAACTCCTTCACGAGATTCGCACCCGGCTTGAACAGTTCGAACTGCAAGCCACGCCCCAGACCTGCCTGGTTGATGTCGGCAAGCAGCGAATCCATTTCTGCCCGGTTGGGCAACTGTTTTAGCAAGGCCCCGAACTGTCGGTCGATCTCCGCGAGTTGCCGCTTGTGCTCTTCCAGGTTAACGGCCTGCCGCTTCTTGCTTACCCAGCTATCGCGCAACTGCCGCTCCTCCGCTTCGCGCTGAGTGAGCGTGTCAGCTTGATGCTGCCAATCGAACCACCAGAACGCGCCCAGCGTGGCCGCGAACAATGCCAGCATGACCGCAACGCGCGGAGCCAGCGGCCACAAGCCGGGATCACTCGAGTCGAGCCCCTTGAAATCCCTGGCCAGACGCTGAAAGTCGAACTTTCGCACCGTCTTCTGTGTGTCCAACATCTTCATTTTCGCGCCCCCTTGCCCTTGGCCGCAGGCGCGGGCTTCTGCTGGACCGGCTCTTCGGTCTTGGGTCGCTCGATGTTGATCCCGAGCGTGAACTCACTGACCCGCCGCCCCTCGACAGTCGATGCCTTAACCTCCACCAGCGTAGGCCGCTCGAGGAATGGGGACTCCTCCAGGTTCCGCATCAGGTGCGACACCCGGGCATTGGATTGCGCGTAGCCAACCAGCGTCACCCGCGCTCCCGCCTGCTTGACGGACTTCAGATAAACGCCTTCAGGCATTCCTCTGGCGAGTTCGTTGAATATATGCACAGCCTCGGAGCGCGTCCCCTGCAGCGACTCGATGACCTGCTTGCGCGCAAGCAAGGAATCAATCTGTTCCTGAAGACGACGAATTTCGGCGATTTCCTGGTCGAGCTTGGCGATCTCGGCCTTGAGAAAGGCGTTACGAGCCTCCTGCCGCTCGATATAGCCCGAATAGACAGAATGGACGATGAAGCCGATGAGTGCGCCAATGACGACCATCGCCACCGAGAAGCCATAAAACCGCTGCTTGCGCAGCTTTCGCTTCTCGGCGCGGTGCGGAAGCAGGTTGATCCGTATCATGCGTCGAACCTCCGCAGGGCGAGACCGCAGGCCACCATCAGCGAAGGCGCATCAGCCAGCAGATTCTTCGGCCGCACCTTCGATGAGACGGTCATGCCGACGAAAGGATTGCCGATGATGGTCTCGACCTGGGTGCGAGCGGCCACCACCTCGGCCAGCCCAGGCATGACGGCGCATCCCCCGGCCAGAACAAGGTGATCGACCTGGTTGTATTGGGTGGAGGTGAAGAAGAACTGCAGCGCCCGGGATACCTCGAGGGCAAGACTGTCCATGAAGGGGCGCATCAACTCGCGCGAGTAGGTATCGGGCAGCGCCCCCGCGCGCTTGGCCACCTCGGCCTCATCGATGCTCATTCCGTACTGCCGGGCGATATCCTGGGTCAGCTGATTGCCACCGAACGCCTGCTCCCGCGCATACACCTGCTGCCGATTGCGGAAGACCGTGACATTCATGACGTTGGCGCCAACATCGACCAGACCGATGACCTTGTCTTCACCGCCATTGGGCAACTGGCGGCTGACGAGCTCAAGCGCGGACTCGGTCGCCAGCGACTCTACATCGACCACGGTCGCCTTCAGGCCCGCCGCCTGCGCCACCGCAACGCGGTCCTCGACCTTGTCCTTGCGGGAAGCGGCGATCAGCACCTCGAGTTCGTCGGGGCTGCCCGGCGCCGGACCGATGACCTGGAAATCCAGGTTGACCTCGTCGAGCGCGAAGGGGATGTACTGATTCGCCTCGGACTCCACCGAGAGCTCCATTTCCTGCTCTCGCAATCCCGTCGGAAGGATGATCTTCTTGGTAATGACTGACGAAGCGGGCAGCGCCATTGCGACATTGCGCACCCCAGGGCCGAAGCGACGCAAGGCACGCCTGACGGCATCGCTCACCGCCTCGAGATTGGCAATATTGCCGTCTGTGACCGCATCACGCGGCAAGGGCTCAATGGCATAGCGCTCGACTTTGTAACCTTCCTTGTCCCCCCCGGCGAGCTCAACCAGCTTGACCGATGAAGATGAGATATCGAGCCCAGCAAGCTGATTTGCAGCAGAGCCGAAAAAGGGGAGTTCAATCACAAAGAAAGTCCTTACATTTCTTTATGTTACGAGTCAAAGCTGACTTTTGTCATGAAATGCTATCAACAAGACCCGATACATGTAAAGGGAACTGTTTCACAACTAACGACTGGAAACAGCATCTCTGAAGGGCATCCCGTATAATGCGCGCCCTATTGACATCAATGTGGACTGCTGATGCGCTGGGTCCTTTATCCGGTCGCGGCGCTGCTGGCGCTTGCAATTCTCGGCCTGGCGACACTCGCGGCAGTGTCGCTCTTCGCCTGGCCGAACCTCCCCTCCCTTGACGCGCTGACCGATTACCGTCCGCGTGTCCCGTTGCGAGTATATACGGCAGATGGGCATTTGCTTGGAGAGTTTGGCGAGGAGCGGCGCGATGTCGTTCGCATAGCCGAGGTTCCCTCGGTGCTCAAGCACGCAATCCTTGCAGCCGAAGACGAGCGCTTCTACGAGCACGCCGGCGTGGATCCCGTTGGGATTGCGCGAGCGGCACTGGCAAACCTGACGTCGGGCGGCCGCGGGCAGGGCGCATCCACCATCACCATGCAGGTTGCGCGAAATTTCTTCCTTACGCGCGAAAAAACCTACAATCGCAAGCTTTACGAAATTCTACTCGCGCTCAAGATCGAGCATGAGCTCAGCAAGGATCAGATCCTCGAGCTCTACATCAACCAGATCTACCTGGGACAGCGCGCCTACGGCTTCGCCGCCGCCGCCCGCGCCTACTACGCAAAGACGCTGGACGCACTCACGCTGCCCGAAGCCGCGATGCTTGCGGGGCTTCCCAAGGCACCATCGGCCTTCAACCCGATCGTCAACCCGGCGCGCGCGACAGTGCGACAACAGTATGTATTGCGCCGCATGCTCGAGGCCGGATTCATCGGACGCGACGCCTTCGAGGAGGCACTTGCGGTCGCAACGCCAACGCGTAGTCAACGCGACACGCATGTTGCGCGAGCACAACAAGACAACAGCATCCACGGCGAGTATGTGGCCGAAATGGCTCGTCAGATCGCGGTCGAGCAGTTTGGCGACCAGGCCTATGAGCTGGGCATCCGGATCGTGACGACCATCACGCGCAAGGATCAGGAAGCGGCCTACGCGGCACTGCGCAAGGGTGTGCTCGATTACGACAGGCGACATGGCTATCGTGGTCCGGAGGCATTCGTCGACCTGCCACAGAGCGGCGTCAGCGATGAACGTCTGGATGAGGCACTGTCGGACATCAACGATCACGATGACCTGCTGGCCGCGCTGGTGTTGCAGGCCTCCCCGAAAGCCGTGACGGTCTACCGCCGCGGCGAAGAAATCACGATCAGCGGCAACGGCCTGCGCTTTGCCGCGCCGATGCTCGCAGAAAAGGCCCCACAGACAAGGCGAATCCGCCGCGGCGCGATCATCCGGATCCGCGATACGGGTGACAAGACCTGGGAGATCGCGCAACTGCCGGAAGTGCAGGCCGCACTGGTTTCCGTCGCCCCGAAGGATGGCGCGGTGCGCGCCCTGGTCGGCGGCTTCGACTTCGCCCGCACGAAGTTCAACCACGCCACTCAGGGGCAGCGCCAGCCAGGGTCGAGCTTCAAGCCGTTCATCTACTCGGCCGCACTCGAACGCGGCTACGGCCCCGGACACGTGGTCGCCGACGATCCGCTCTACTTCCCTGCCGGCGTGACGGGCAGCCAGGCGTGGGAGCCCAAGAACTACGATGGCAAGTTCGCGGGGCAGATGACTGTGCGCGACGCTCTCACACGCTCGCGCAACCTGGTGTCGATCCGACTGCTGCAGGACATCACGCCAGTCTTCGCCCAGGATTACGTTGGACGCTTCGGGTTCGACCCAGCCAAGCACCCGCCTTACCTGACGATGGCGCTGGGCGCCGGTAGCGTCACGCCGTGGGAAATGGCCTCGGGCTACGCCGTGTTCGCCAACGGCGGATTCCGCATCGACCCCTATGTCGTGAAGGAGATCTACGACGGCAATGGCCGCCTGGTCGCGCGCACCGACCCTCCCGTGGCGGGGCAGAGTGCGCCACGCGTGCTTGATCCGAGAAATGCCTGGCTGATGGACTCGATGATGCAGGACGTGATGCAGCGAGGAACGGCTGCGCGCTCGCGCAGCCTCAAGCGCAACGACCTGGCGGGCAAGACAGGCACGACCAACGACTATCTGGACGCCTGGTTCTGCGGCTACAACCCGGATGTTGTCGCCATCACCTGGGTCGGCTACAGCCAGCCGCGCAATCTCGGCCGTGGCGAAACCGGCGGCGCGGCGGCATTGCCGATCTGGATCAACTACATGAGCAAGGCGCTGGAAGGCAGCCCGGAGGCCCAGCGCCCGCGTCCCGACGGCCTGGTCCAGATTCAGGCCGGAGACGGCAGCCGGATGGATTACCAGTACGCCGAATACGAGCCGCCGGAACCTCCGCTTGCCCCCGACTGGCTGCGGAACATGTTTGCATCCGACGATCAGGGCCCTGCGCTCGAGGCGCCTGAAGAAGCCATTCCGCCGACGCCCATCCCCCTCAGTCGCCCGATTCCAGCCGCGCAAGCACCTGCACCGGTCGAAGACCGCATGCCGGTGCCCATCCGGCGCTGACGGATCAGTCCGGACGGACCAGGCTGACGGCCTCGCCAGCCTGGTCGCTCACCAGCGCAGCCAGCATTGCCCACAGCTCGTCGCCTCCGCGCGTATTGGCCCAGCGACCCTGCTCATGGCGAAAGTGGAATCCGCCGGACCGGGCAGCCACCCAGATCTCGCGCGCGGCGCTATGGCGGTTGATGATCATCTTGCTGCCGTTGTCGAACTCGACCTCCAGGATGCCGCCGGGCTTGGGTTCGATGTCGATATCGGCGCCGCACGCCTCCAGTGCGTTCTCGATACGCTCGAGCTCAGCCTCGGCCAGCGCGTTGAATGCAGCCTCTTCCATGCGGATCCCTTCTGTTAGCATTCCAGTTTTTCATGAATGACGGCGATGCGAGCCAAAATTACCGCAATCGCGCTTTCCTGCGCGCTCCTTTCGGCCTGCGGCATCAAGGGCCCGCTCTACCTGCCTGCCCCCAAGACCGGCACGTCCGGCCCGGCGGCACCGGGCGCCGATCATAGCAAACCCGTCCTGCACCCGGACCCGTTCTCAGACCGCGAGCTCCAATGACTGACCAGAACAACATCGCCGCCCCGCTGCCGACACCGACCCTGCACGCCGAAAACGGCGTGCTGACCCTCGAAAGCCTGTCGCTGACCCAGATCGCCGAGCAGTACGGCACGCCCACCTACGTTTACTCCAGGGCCGCACTGACGGCTGCCTTCGACGCCTGGAAGCAGGCCCTGAGCGGCCGCAAGGCGCTCGTCTGCTACGCGGTCAAGGCCAACTCGAATCTCGGCGTCCTGTCCGTGTTCGCCCAGCTGGGTGCGGGCTTCGATATCGTCTCGGGCGGCGAACTGGCCCGCGTGCTGGCGGCCGGCGGTCGCGCCGACCGGGTCGTGTTCTCGGGCGTGGGCAAGACCCGGAGCGAAATGCGCCAGGCCCTACTGGCAGGCATCCGCTGCTTCAACGTCGAATCCGCGACCGAGCTGGAGCGCCTCGACGCAGTCGCCGCTGAACTTGGCAAGACCGCACCGATCGCCCTGCGCGTGAATCCCAACGTTGATCCCAAGACGCACCCGTACATCTCCACCGGACTCAAGGACAACAAGTTCGGCGTCGCCTTTGCCGATGCCCAATCGCTCTACCGCCGCGCAGCGACGCTGCCCAACCTGCACATCGCGGGCATCGCCTGCCACATCGGCTCTCAACTGCTCGACCCGGCCCCCGTCGCCGAGGCCGCACAGAAGGTGGCGGACCTGGTGGATCGGCTCGCCGCCGACGGCATCGTGCTCGAGCACATCGACCTTGGCGGTGGACTCGGCATCCGCTATCGCGACGAAGCCCCGCCAAGCGTGGCGCAGTATCTCGCTCCGCTGCTGAAGGTGTTCGAAGGTCGCAAGGAAGAGCTCTGCTTCGAACCCGGCCGGTCACTGGTCGGTAACGCAGGGCTGCTGCTGACCCATATCGAATACCTCAAGCCCGGCGAGACGAAGAACTTCGCCATCGTCGACGCTGCCATGAACGATCTCGCGCGTCCGGCCCTCTACGATGCGTGGCACGAGGTGGTCGAGGTCGTCGAGCGCGATGTGCCCGCGCAGACCTACGACATCGTCGGCCCGATCTGCGAGAGCGGCGACTTCCTCGCCCGCGGACGCGAACTGGCCGCGACCGAAGGCGACCTGCTGGCAATCCTTTCTGCCGGCGCTTACGGCATGACCATGAGCTCCAACTACAACACCCGCCCGCGCGCCGCCGAAGTGATCGTCGATGGCAAGCAGTCGCATCTGGTCCGCGAGCGCGAATCCGTTTCGGCGCTGTTCGCCGACGAAAAACCGCTGAGCTGAATCCAGCTCCGGGGCGGGTCGCCTCAGGCGCCCGCCTCCTCCAGACTCTCGGACTCCTGGTACAAGGCGCGACCGAAGGCTTTCCACGCCCTGCCGCCGCTGGTATGCACCCCGATCTGCGCGCTCTGTCGCATCGTATTGAGCATCAACTCGGACAATGCAAACAGTTCGCCGGTCAGCTTGTCCTGCCGGATCGGGCTGCGCAGCAGTCGCATGACGTTGCCAGGTTCGCTGCTCAGGGCCTGCCGCGCGAGCTCCCGCAGCCGCACCTGATCGTCCCAGTCGATCCCCAAGGCCAGTCCCCGCTTATAGATTTCGCGCTCCAGCTCGTCGGCCGTGCGCGCATAATGCCCAAATCCACTCATTCCCAAGCCCCCGCAACCACGCCGGAAAGTACCGCTCCGACGACCGCACCCATGCATTCAGACGGGCAGTTTTCTTCTTCACAGCCTGCATTCTACAGACCCAAGAGGGTGAATTTGTCGCACTGCATCAAACGACTGTGTCGTAGTACCCTGCCGCGCGACATTCAGTTCGCATTTAGAGCCACCTTCTGCAGCCTCGTGCTGTTTGCCCTCCCGGCCGCCGCGCACGACGCACTGCCTCCCGCCGTGCAGCTGGCCCTGGCATCGGCGCAGATTCCCGACAGTGCGGTGTCGGTGTGGGTGCAACCCGTCGACGCAGCAGCGCCAAGCCTTCGCCATAACGCGGACACCGAGATGAATCCAGCCTCGGTGATGAAGCTGGTGACGGCCTTCGTTGCCTTCGACCAGCTCGGCCCGGCCCATACCTGGAGTACCCGTATCGCCAGCGACGCCGGCATGTCGCAAGGCGTCCTCAGCGGAAACCTGTACATCGTCGGCAGCGGCGACCCGGCACTGGACAAGGACCGGATCGGCAAGCTCCTGCGCCGCCTGCGGGGACTCGGCATCGAGCGCATCGCGGGCGACATCGTACTCGACGGCTCGGTGCTGCAACTGCCCCCCCACGACCCCGATGCCTTCGACGGGCGCGGCCTGCGGCCCTACAACAGCGGCCCTCACGGTCTGCTGATGCATTACAACACCCTGGAGCTGGCGCTCTTTCCCGGTCGCCAGCCCAATCAGGCGGTGACCGTCCTCGCCGAGCCGCCCCTGGCGGGCGTGGTGGTCGACAATCGCATCGTCACCTCGGCAGCAGGCTGCGACGTGTGGTATCGCGACCTCGAGGCACGCATCGAACCGGGCCGCCGCCTCGTGCTGAGCGGCAGCCTGCCGGCTGCCTGCGGCCCGCGTACCTGGAGCGCGGCGCCGCTGCCGCCGGCAGAGTTCGGTGCGGCGATGGTCGCGACCCTCTGGGCCGAAGCCGGCGGACGCCTGGACGGCCAGATCCGGTCCGGACTGATGCCACCCGATGCGCAGGTCCTGCTCACGCACGAGTCGCCGCCGCTTGCCGACATCGTGCGCGACATGAACAAGTGGTCGAGCAACGTCATCGCGCGCCAGTTGCTTGCCAGTCTGGGCGCGAGGTCTCCAGCGGAAGCGCCCGAGGCGCCGGACGCGGTTGCGCGCGGCGCGCACGCAGCAGCCGAGGGGCTCGCTGCGGCGGGGCTGAGTGTGGATGGCCTGATCATCGAGAACGGCGCCGGGCTATCGCGCATCGAACGGATCCGCGCCGGCACCCTAGGCCAGATGCTGATGCTCGCGTGGCAGCGACCGTGGATGCCTGAGTACATCTCGGCCCTGCCCGTCGCAGGGCTCGACGGTACCGCTCGCCGCCGGCTGCGCAACAGTCCGGCCAGCGGTCAGGCACACATCAAGACCGGAACGCTCAACGGCGTGCGCGCGATCGCCGGCTACGTCCTCGACCGCAACAGCCGCCGCCACGTGGTGGTCATGATGGTGAACCACCCGGAGGCCGGCGCCAGTGCATCAGCACAGGACGCCCTGCTCGAATGGGTGTGGAGCGCGCAGCCCTGAGGGCCGCAACCGCTCAATCCATCGGCAGCGCACGCCGCCCGATCAGGGCGAGCCAGCCCCGCACCACGCGATACAGCACCCACAGCCCGGCCACGCCGATCAGCAGCAGTGCGAACGGAATGCCGATCACGGTCAGCGCCAGCAGGACGGCGACAGCGATCCACAGCACGGCAAACCAGAACGTACGGATCTGCCAGCGGAAGTGACTCTCGACCCACGTGCCGCGCACCGCGGCCTGATTCCAGTAGTTCAGGATGATCGCGGCGATCGACGGCAGGCTGGCGACGAAACTGCCGATGATGGTCGCGGAGCCGACGACACCGGTGAACACGGCGAAGGCATGCAGCGCATAGATCAGGTGCGTGACCGTGACCATGTTCTCGGAGGGCTGGCCGGCCTGCAGCGGCGCGGGAACGGGGTTGCTCATCGTTTTTCCTCAGGACAGGGGGCGGTCGACCGAAGCGGCTATCTCCCTGATGACGGACGCTTGGACCTGCAGGGTGCCACGTCGTTCCGCCGCAGCGCAACATGAACGGCAGGCACCCAAGCCCTGCCGGCCGGGTCAAAGGCCCAGTTCGTCCCACATTGCATCGACCTTCGCCTTCACCGCCGTTTCCATGACGATCGGCGTACCCCACTCCCGGCTCGTCTCGCCCGGCCACTTGTTGGTGGCGTCGAGCCCCATCTTGCTGCCGAGGCCGGCCACCGGACTGGCGAAATCGAGGTAGTCGATCGGGGTGTTGTCGACCAGCGTGGTGTCGCGGGTGGCGTCCATGCGCGTGGTCAGCGCCCAGATCACCTCCTTCCAGTCGCGGATGTTCACGTCCTCGTCCACCACGATGATGAACTTGGTGTACATGAACTGGCGCAGGAAGCTCCAGATGCCGAACATCACGCGCTTGGCGTGGCCCGGGTACTGCTTGCGGATGCTGACCACCGCCAGGCGGTAGGAGCAGCCCTCGGGCGGCAGGTAGAAATCGACGATCTCGGTGAACTGCTTCTGCAGTAGCGGCACGAAGACTTCGTTGAGCGCCACGCCCAGCATCGCCGGCTCGTCGGGCGGCTTGCCGGTGTAGGTGCTGTGGTAGATCGGGTCGCGGCGCATGGTGATGCGCTCGATGGTGAAGACGGGAAAGTCGGAGACCTCGTTGTAGTAGCCGGTGTGGTCGCCGTAGGGCCCCTCGGGCGCCATGTCATTCGGGTGGATCGCGCCTTCGAGCACGATCTCGGCCGAGGCGGGCACCTGCAGATCGTTGCCCAGGCACTTCACCAGTTCGGTCTTGGCGCCGCGCAAGAGGCCCGCGAACTGATACTCCGAGATCGAATCCGGCACCGGCGTCACCGCGCCGAGGATGGTCGCCGGGTCGCAACCCAGCACCACCGAGACCGGGAAGGGCTCACCGGGATGCGCGCGCTGGTGCTCGAGGAAGTCCAGGGCGCCGCCGCGGTGCGCCAGCCAGCGCATGATCACGCGGTTGCGGCCGATCACCTGCTGGCGGTAGATGCCCAGGTTCTGCCGCTTCTTGTGCGGCCCGCGCGTCACCACCAGGCCCCAGGTGATCAGCGGCGCGGCGTCGCCGGGCCAGCAGTGCTGGATCGGCAGCTTCGCCAGATCGACCGCCTCGCCCTCCCACACCACCTGCTGGCAGGGCGCGGAGCGGACTTCCCTCGGCGCCATGTTGAGCACCTGCTTCAGCACCGGCAGCTTCTCCCACGCGTCCTTCAGCCCCTTGGGCGGCTCGGGCTCCTTCAGGTAGGCGAGCAGTTTCCCGACTTCGCGCAGCGGTGTGCTCCAGTTGCCGTCGGCCACATCCTCGCCCATGCCCATCGCCACCCGCTGCGGGGTGCCGAAGAGGTTAGCGAGGACGGGAATCGCCTGCGGCACCCCCTTGGTCATCGGGCGCTCGAACAGCAGCGCCGGGCCGCCGGCGCGCAGCACGCGGTCGGCGATCTCGGTCATCTCCAGGTGGGTATCGACCGGCACGGCGATGCGCTTCAGTTCGCCGCGCGCCTCGAGTTGGGTGATGAAGTCGCGCAGGTCATCGTATTTCATGCGGGCGTCTCTTGAAAGGTGCAGTGCGCACGTGGCGCGGGTCTGACGACAGACTCCGCCGTCGATCTCAAGTTGCAGCCGGGATCAGCGATGGGCGTTGATCGCGTCGCGGGTGTCGAGCGCCACCTTGCGCGCGGCCTCGGCGAAATCCTCGCCCCTGCCCGCATACAGCACTGCGCGCGAGGAGTTGATCATCAGTCCGGCCCCCTTCGCGGTCCGCCCGGCCGCCATGGTCGCGGCGATGTCGCCGCCCTGCGCGCCGATGCCGGGCACCAGCAGCGGCATGTCGCCGGTCAGTTCGCGTACGCGCGCGATCTCGCCCGGGAAGGTGGCGCCGACCACCAGGCCGCAGTTGCCGCTGGCGTTCCAGTCCTCTGCCACCGTGCGGGCGACGTGCTCGTAGAGCTTCATGCGCCCCCGCGGCGTGTCGACGTCGAGGAACTGCAGGTCCGACCCGCCCTGATTGGACGTGCGGCACAGCAGGATCACCCCCTTGTCGGGGTAGGCCAGGTAGGGATCGACCGAGTCGCGGCCCATGTAGGGGTTGACCGTGATCGCGTCGGCCTTGAAGCGCTCGAAGGCTTCGATGGCGTACTGCTCGGCAGTGCTGCCGATGTCGCCACGCTTGGCGTCGAGGATCACCGGCGTGTCGGGATGGGCGAGGTGGATGTGCTCGATCAGCGCTTCGAGCTGGTCTTCGGCGCGGTGGGCGGCGAAATAGGCGATCTGCGGCTTGAAGCAGCACACCAGGTCGGCTGTGGCGTCGACGACGGCCTTGCAGAACTCGAGGATGGCATCCGGCCTGCCCTGCAGGTGCGCGGGAAACTTGGCGGGATCGGGGTCGAGGCCGACGCACAGCAGGCTGTTACGCTGTTGCCAGGCGGCTTCGAGGGCGGTCATGAAGTGCATGTCAGGGTCCAGAGAATACGCAGTGAGGCCGACGCCGCGCTCAGGCCCGGCGCAGCAGGTCGTCGATGAAGAGACCCGCGAAGATCGCGGCACCCAGCCAGTTGTTATGGCGGAAGGCCTTGAAGCAACCGGCGCGGTCGCGCTCACGGATCAGGGTGTAGTGGTAGCCGGCAA
Source organism: Thauera sp. 63 (assembly GCF_000310165.2). Lineage (NCBI taxonomy): Bacteria > Pseudomonadati > Pseudomonadota > Betaproteobacteria > Rhodocyclales > Zoogloeaceae > Thauera > Thauera sp. 63. The sequence goes on along the minus strand of NZ_AMXC01000003.1, from coordinate 82,948 downwards.
TGCCTGCCGCGACGAGCAGGCCGGCGAACCAGGCCACGCCGCGCTCCGCTGCCACGCCCACCGCGGCGAGCAGGCCAAGCGTGATCGCGTAACACAGCATCACCGCCGCGACGTCGAAGCGCCCGAAGGTGATCGCCGATGTCTTGATGCCGATCTTGAGATCGTCAGGTCGGTCAACCATGGCGTACTCGGTGTCGTAGGCGATCGCCCAGAAAACGTTGGCCAGCAGCATCACCCAGCCCACCAGCGGCACCTCGCCGAGGATGGCGGCGAAGCCCATCGGGATGCCGAAGCCGAAGGCGATTCCCAGGTAGCCCTGCGGGATGGCAAGGAAGCGCTTGGTGAACGGGTAGCTTCCCGCCAGGAAGAGGGCCGGCAGCGACAGCCAGAGCACGGTCGCATTGAGCGGCAGGATGAGCAGAAACGCCAGCAGCGCCAGGCCGGCGGCCAGCAGCAAGGCCTCGCGCGGGCTCACCGCCCGAGTGGCCAGCGGACGGTTGCGGGTGCGTTCGACATGACCGTCGAAGTCGCGGTCGGCATAGTCGTTGATGACACAGCCGGCAGAGCGCATCAGGAAGGTGCCGACGACGAAGATCACCAGCACCTGCAGCGGCGGCCAGCCATCGGCGGCGAACCACAGCGCCCACAGCGTCGGCCACAGCAACAGCAGCGTGCCGATGGGCTTGTCGATCCGCATCAGGCGGGCGTAGTGCGGCAGCTTGTCGGTGAGGCTCATCGTGTCGGGCATCGGGGCAGATCGAAAATCGCGGGCAGGAAGAACTCGCTGACCATCAGCGCGCGGTGGTGACGATGGAACAGCGAACGACGCCCCCACACTTCACGCGGCACAAGCTCCGAGGGCGCGTGCGCGGCCAGGGCAGCGCGGACGCGATGATAACGCGCATCGCGTGCATCGAGCCGGGCACAGGCGAGCGGTGCGCGCGAGATGGCCCGATCTGCGAACAAGGCGGCCCCCAGGGGACGGGCGCCGAAGCCATGGAAGAGGTTCCAGGCGCCACGCACATGTCCACGGGGCAACAGCGTGCGGGCGAACACCACCGGACGGCCGTCGGCGAGCAGCAGGACTTCCCTCACCCACACCCGCTCGCCGGGGCGCAGGCCGAGCAGCGTCGCCTCGTCGGGCACGGCCGAGGCGAGTCCCTGGGACAGCAGGTTCACGCTGACGTGCTCGCAGCGCGCGCGAATCCGCGCGGTCAGCGACGACGGGTCGGTGAGCCAGGGAATGAGGTGAGACGGCGCGCGGGTGCGCGGCGGGGCGGCCAGCCAGGTTTCGCTAGGAGGACGGATCAGCATGCTTGGTCGTCAGGACGAGGCCGGATTGTACTAGCGGAGCGCAGCAACCGAGAGCGCCTACCACCGTCGGGAGGGGTGGGCATTCGTTCCGAAGACTGCGGAACTCGCTCCGCTCGGACAGTCCTCGCCTTCTCCACGAACGCCCACCCCTCCCGGCTACCTCATTACGGCGATGCACGCTCACGCGCGCAGCAAGGCTTCCCGCCCGCCCAGCCAGCGCTGCATCAGGCGCTCGCTCGCCTCGGGCATGTCGCGCAGCATGCGCTCGGCCCATTCGCGTGCCGGATCGATGAGGTCGGTGTCGTCCTCGAGACTCGCATAGCGCAGCAAGGGCAGTCCGCTCTGGCGCGCACCGACGAACTCGCCGGGGCCGCGGATACGCAGGTCGGCGCGGGCGATCTCGAAGCCGTCGGTGTTCTCGTAGATCACCTTCAGGCGCTCGCGGCCGGTCTGCGACAGGGGCTGGGCGTAGATCAGGATGCAGACCGACTCGGCGCTGCCACGGCCGACTCGGCCGCGCAACTGATGCAACTGGGCGAGGCCGAAGCGCTCGGCGTGTTCGATGACCATCAGGCTGGCGTTCGGGACATCGACGCCCACCTCGATGACGGTGGTCGCCACCAGCACGTCGAGTTCGCCAGCGGAGAAGGCCTTCATCGTGGCGGACTTCTCGTCGGCCTTGAGGCGCCCATGCACCAGGCCGACCTTGAGCTCGGGCAGCGCTGCAACCAGCGTCTCGAAGGTCTCGACTGCAGTCTGCAGCTGCAGCGCCTCCGACTCCTCGATCAGCGGGCACACCCAGTAGGCCTGGCGGCCGCCGAGGCAGGCCTGCCGCACCCGCTCGACGACCTCGTCGCGGCGGGCGTCGGACACCAGCTTGGTGCGGATCGGCGTGCGCCCGGGCGGCAACTCGTCAAGTACCGATACATCGAGGTCGGCGTAGTGAGTCATCGCCAGGGTGCGCGGGATCGGGGTGGCCGACATCATCAGCATGTGCGGGCGCCGGCCCGCCTCGCCCTTCTCGCGCAGCGCGAGACGCTGGCGCACGCCGAAGCGGTGCTGCTCGTCGACCACCGCCAGCGCCAGCCGCGGCAAGGTCACCGGATCCTCGATCAGCGCATGGGTGCCCACGGCCAGCAGCAGCTCGCCGCTGCGCAGGCGTTCGAGCTCGGCCTCGCGCTCGCGCTTCCTGCGGCTGCCCGACAGCCAGGCCACCCCGATGCCGAGCGGCGCGAGCCAGTCGGACAGCTTGCGCCAGTGCTGCTCGGCGAGGATCTCGGTCGGCGCCATCATCGCCGCCTGCCAGCCGTTCTCTGCGGCCTGGAGCATCGCCAACGCCGCAACCAGGGTCTTGCCACTGCCAACATCGCCTTGCAGCAGGCGCTGCATCGGGTGCGGCGCAGCGAGGTCGAGGGCGATCTCGGCCACCGCGCGCGACTGGGCGCGGGTGGGCTGGAAAGGCAGGGTGTCAAGCAAGGCCGCGGTCAGCTGGCCGCGAGCGGGCAGCGACACGGCCTGGCGGGCGCGGCGGGCGTTGTAGGCACGGCGCAGCGACATCTGCTGCACCAGCAATTCCTCGAACTTGACGCGGCGCCAGGCCGGATGCTCGCGCAGCTCGAGCGCGGCCGGGTCGGCATCGGGCGCGGGATGATGCAAGGCGCGCAAGGCCTCGCCAAAGCCCGGCAACCCCAGGCCGCGACACGCCGCCGCGGGCAGCGGATCGTCCAGCATCTCGCTGGCGAGCGCGCGATCGATGAGCTTGCGCAGCGTGGCCTGCCCCACGCCCGCGGTGGTCGGATACACCGGTGTCAGTGCGTTCGGCAGGGCCTCCCCCGCCTCCACTGCGCGCACGCGGGGATGGACCATCTCGTCGCCGAAGAAGCCGCCCCGCACCTCCCCGAACAGGCGCACGCGACGCCCGGCCGCAAGCTGCTTCTGCTGCGAGGGATAGAAATTGAGCCAGCGGGCGACAAGTGTTCCGGAATCGTCGGCAATGCGCACGACGAGTTGCCTGCGCGGACGCAGCACGACCTCGCTCGACCGAACCTCGCCTTCCACCTGCACGGCAAACCCCGGGCGCGCGGCGGCGATGGGGGTCAGCCGCGTCTCGTCCTCGTAGCGCAGCGGCAGGTGAAGCAGCAGGTCCTGCGGCCCGCGGATGTCGAGCTTCGCCAGTTGTCCGGCAAGCTGCGGGCCGACACCGGGCCAGCCACGCAGGCGCAGCGCGGCCTCACGCACAGCAGCGGTGGCGACGGGCTCCGCGGGCGTCGAAGCGATCGATTTCGGGGAACGGGGCACGGAAACGCATGGGATGCTGCTGGCGCAGCACCCCTGGTGCACGCAGACAGTGCGGACTCAGCCGAGCACGATGGTGAGGTCGGCCTCGACCAACGCACCACGCGGCAGTTCGCGGACGCCCACGGTGGCACGGGCCGGATAGGGCTCGGCGAAGTAGCGCGCCATCACCTCATTGACCACACCGAAGTTAGACAGGTCGGTGAGGTAGATCGTGATCTTGACGACGTCGGCGAACGACGCGCCAGCGGCCTCAGCGACCGCCTTCAGGTTGCAGAACACCCGCACGGCCTGCGCTTCGACGCCGTCGACCAACTGCATGCTGGCGGGATCGAGACCGATCTGGCCGGAGAGGTAGACCTGGTTGCCGACCTTGACGGCCTGCGAATACGGGCCGATCGCGGCCGGTGCGTTGGGCGTGGAGATGATGGTGCGGGCCATGGCGAAAACCTCTGCGTTCGAAAGGCCCGCATTGTAAACCGCGACTGCCCGCCTGCGGCCGACTGGCGGCCGCGCGGCGGGATTCAGTCCTGCTGGCGCAGCGTGATGTCGCAGCCCATGCGGCCGATGACCTTCTGCAGGCCAAGACGTGCGCGGGTGTTGATCACCAGCGGCGCCATGAAGTTGGCGCTCAGGCCAGCGGAGGCCGGATTCGCGTTTGTACCGTCCTGTGCCCGCACGATCACCGCGACCGCCAGATCCTCCTGGTTCTGGAGCTGCAGCAATTCGGTCTCGGCGTCGGTCAGGACGAACTCGAGATTGACACCGAGGCGGGCCGGCGGCGTGACCGAAAAGCCGACCTCGGGGTCCTCCGCACTCTGCAGCAGGAAGACCTCAGGCTCACGCCCCTCCTCATGCACCAGCGCAAAGCGGCGGCAACTTTCGAATCCGGGCAGCCCCTCGGGAAACTCGATGATGAGATCGTCGGCAATCTCTGCGCTGCCGAACTCGGGGCTCTTGATCTTCATGGTGCGACTCCTCTGGATGGAAGGTTTCTACGCCCGGTTCAGGGCTTCTTGCGTACGGGTGGCAACAGCATACCGGCTTCATGGCCCGCCTTGCGCAAGGCGGCCTGCGCCTTCTCCGCCGCTGCACGGTCGGTGAAGGGGCCCAGCACGACCCGGCTCTGGATCGTCGCGGGCAAGCCCTTGGCGGTGAGCTCGCGCTGCAGGGTGAGGGCATTCGCCGGATCGCCGAACACGCCGAGCTGGATACGGAAGCCGTCGGCCGGTGCCGGCGGAATGACGGGCAGGGCGGACGGCGGCGCGATGGGCGCTGCCTGCACTTCGGGCGCCGCATCAGCGGCAGGCGTGACGGGTTGCACCGGGGCCGCGACGGGTACGGGCATAGGCGAGGGCGCGGAGGGCGCTGCCCGCGCAACTGGCGTCACGGCATCGGCCGGAGCAGGCAGCGCGTCCTGCGCGTCCCGGGTCGCACCCGGTTCCGGCTGCACGGGGGCCTCCGGGGTACGGATCGCGATCACCGGCGCGGCCGGCGGCAAGCCGATCTGCCCATTTCCGGCGACAGCGCGCTCCGGCACGGTCCCCTGCTGTTCCAGCATCAGTGCCACGACGAGCAGCAAGCCCGCCGCGGCCAGGGCCAGACCTGCGCGCTTGAGGGCCCGGTTGCGCTGACCGAGTTGAGGATCGCTCGTCGCGTTCATCGCGGGGCGCCTCCGCTGCGCGCGAGCGAGAGCACGAGTTCGGCCTCGGCCACGGTAATGCCGCAGCGCGCAGCGATCTCCTCGGCAGCCATGCCCTGCTCGGCAAGGCGCAGCGACTCGCTGTATTCGGGCGACACGCCGCTCGCACTCGCGCCCGCATCCTCGAGCTGCGTACGCAGGCCGGCTACCTCGAGCTGCAGGGCATCGATCTCGGCATGCTGGCGCGACACGAGCGCCCGCAGCTCGGCTACCTCCCGCCGCAGGTGACGGGATTCGAGTTCGAGCTGGAAGGTATCCGCAGAGCGCTCCACTACGGCATCGGAAGCAGCTTGGGGCGCAGCGGGAGGCGGCGTCACAGGACGAGGCCGAAGCTCGGGGGCGTAATCGAAGCCGTCGTCCTCAGCGCCCTCGTCGTCGACCACCGTCACCGCTGGCGCGCTCGTGGCACGCGGTGGTGCGCGCCGCGCGACGATCAGCGCGCGCAGCAACTGCCAGGCAGCAAAGCCCACGCACACGACTACAAGCAGCCACACGAGCTGACGCAGGCTCACTCCGCCCTCCCCCCCGACAAACGCCGACCGAGGTCCGACTGCCGGAGCGCCGCGGTCATCTGCGTTGAAAAAGGAAGGGTCATGGACACGGGTGGGGACGAGTGAATTGGCCCGATAATACTGGCCGCCCCTGCCGACGACAAACCAAGATGGATTTTTCGCTCCCTGCCCTGCTGTTCTGGCTGAAGAAGCTGCTCGCCGCGCTCGTGCTGCCGCCGCTGCTGCCCCTGCTGCCGGTCGTCGCCGGCCTGCTCCTGCTGCGCCGCCGCCCACGCCTCGGGCGGGTGCTGGCGTGGGGCGGCGTGGCGCTCAACCTCTTGCTGACCCTGCCGGCCAGCGTCGGCTGGCTGGCGAAGCAGCTCGAAGACCCGAGACCGCTGTCCCTCGAGGCGAGCCGCGGCGCACAGGCCATCGTGGTCCTCGGCGCCGGGCGGCGCGACTATGCGCCGGAATATGGCGGGGAGACCCTTAACCGGCTCGCGCTCGAGCGGGTGCGCTACGGCGCCCGGCTCGCGCGCACGACGGGTCTGCCGCTGCTCGTCAGCGGCGGCGGCATCGGGGACGAGACCGCCGAGGCCGTCCTGATGAAATCCGCGCTTGAGGAAGACTTCGGCCTTACGGTGCGCTGGGCCGAAGCGCGCTCGCGGGACACGCGCGAGAACGCGCTGTTCTCGGCGCAGATCCTGCGCGAGGCTGACGTACGACACGTCCTGCTCGTCACCCATGCCATGCACATGCCGCGTGCGCAGGCGGCATTCGAGTCGGCGGGGCTCATCGTGACGCCGGCGCCGACGGGGTGGCTCGCTGACCACGGCGCCCCCTCCGAAGCGCGCTTCCTGCCCGGCCAGCTCCCCAATGCGAACAGTGCCTATGCCGGCTGGTTCGCGGTGCACGAGGCGATCGGGCGACTGGTCTACCGCCTGTCGCAATGACCGCCCGTGCGAACGGCCTTCGTGATCGACTCGCTGACCGACTTCAGTGACTGACTTCAGTGACCGCCGAACGACGGCGCGCGTTTTGCCAGGAAGGCGGTGACACCCTCGGCAAAATCGTCGGTGGCGGCACAACGCGCGAAGGCTTCCGCCTCGCTCTGCAGCTGCGACTCGAGCTGGTTGTCGTGCGAAGCCGTGAGCAGACGCTTGATCTCGGCGTAGGCGTGCTGCGGCCCCGATAGCAAGCGACGCGCCAGCGCCGCGACCTCGTCGTCGAGCCGGTCGGCGGGCACGACGCGGTTCGCCACCCCCAGGCGCAGCGCCTCGGCGGCATCGAAGCGCTCGGCCAGCAGCAGCAGCTCGGCCGCCTTGCGCCGACCGACGATGCGGGGCAGGAAGTACGATGCGCCGCCGTCGCCCGACAGCGCGATCGAGGCGTAGGCGGTGGTGAACTTCGCGTTGTCGGCGCAGACCGCAAGATCGCAGCCCAGCATCAGCGACAGGCCGAAACCGGCGCAGGCACCACGCACCTTTGCGATCACCGGCTGCGGCAGGTTCTGCAGGATCTCCACGGTGGGGTTGATGTGCTGCACGATCAGCGCCTTGAATTCCGCCAGACGCGCCTCACGCGACAGATGCAGCTGGCCCGCGAAGTCCTTCAGGTCGCCGCCCGCCATGAAATGGTCTCCCGCCCCCTGAACGACGACCACGCCGTAGTCCTTGCGCGCCGCGAGCGCGCGTGCGGCCGCGGCCAGGTCGGGCATCATCGCGATCGACAGGGCATTGAGCGCCTGCGGCCGGTTCAGGGTCAAGGTCGCGATGCCATCGGTGACATCGAGCAGAACGGTATCCGCCATCGGGAAATCCTCCAGAGAAAAATGCCCGCCATGCGCACGGGCGCAACAGCGGGCATTCTGACACGGAGCGCCGCGCGCCCGCGCTACTGCAGGACTCCGGCGCTCAGCCGCCGAAGTCGTCGAGCATGATGTTCTCGCGCTCGACACCGAGATCCAGCAGCATCTTGATGACTGCCGCGTTCATCATCGGGGGGCCGCACATGTAGAACTCGCAGTCCTCGGGGGCCGGATGGTCCTTGAGGTAGTTCTCGTACAGCACGTTGTGGATGAAACCCGTGTAGCCGGTCCAGTTGTCCTCGGGCAGCGGATCCGACAGCGCCAGGTGCCACTTGAAGTTCGGATTCTCCTCCTGCAGCTTGTCGAACTCCTCCACATAGAAGGCCTCGCGCATCGAGCGCGCGCCGTACCAGAAGGTGATCTTGCGCTTGCTGCTCAGGCGCTTGAGCTGGTCGAAGATGTGCGAACGCATCGGCGCCATGCCCGCCCCGCCGCCGATGAAGACCATCTCGTGGTCCGTGTCGCGGGCGAAGAACTCGCCGAACGGACCATACACCGTGACCTTGTCGCCCTTCTTGAGGTTGAACACCCACGACGACATCTTGCCCGGCGGAATGTCGTCGCGCCCCGGCGGCGGCGAGGCGACGCGGATGTTGAACTTCACCACGCCCTTCTCGTCCGGATAGTTCGCCATCGAATAGGCGCGGATCACGGTCTCGTCCACCTTGGAGACGAAGCGCCACATGTTGAACTTGTCCCAGTCGCCGCGATACTCGTCCTGGATGTCGAAGTCCTTGTAGTTCACGACGTGCGGCGGGCACTCGAGCTGCACGTAGCCGCCAGCTCGGAAGGCCACTTCCTCGCCCTCGGGCAGGCGCAGCGTCAGTTCCTTGATGAAGGTGGCCACGTTGGGGTTGGACTCCACCGTGCATTCCCACTTCTTCACGCCGAAGACCTCTTCCGGCACCTCGACCTTCATGTCCTGCTTGACCGGGGTCTGGCAGGACAGGCGCCAGCCTTCCTTGGCGTCGCGCTTGGTGAAGTGGGACTCCTCGGTCGGCAGCATGGAGCCGCCGCCTTCCTTGACCACGCACTTGCACTGCGCGCAGGTGCCGCCACCGCCGCAGGCCGAGGGCAGGAAGAGCCCGCTTTCGGCCAGGGTCTGCAGCAGCTTGCCACCGGCCGGGACGGTGATCTTCCTTTCGCCATTGATGTCGATGGTGACGTCGCCGCTGGCCACCAGCTTGGAGCGGGCAACGATGATGAACACGGCCAACGCAAGCACGATGGCGGTGAACATCCCGATGCCGAGTACGATTTCGGTATTCATGTGTTCATCCCGTCCTTAGAGCTGCACGCCGGAGAAGGACATGAAGCCCAGCGACATCAGCCCGATGGTGATGAAGGTGATGCCCAGGCCCTGCAGGCCCTCGGGCACGTCGCTGTACTTCAGCTTCTCTCGGATGCCCGCAAGCAGCGCGATCGCCAGCGCCCACGAGGCGCCCGAGCCAATGCCATACACCGTGCTTTCAGCGAGGTTGTAGTCGCGCTCGACCATGAACAGCGAGCCCGCCATGATCGCGCAGTTCACCGTGATCAGCGGCAGGAACACGCCCAGCGCGTTGTAGAGGCTGGGCACGTACTTGTCGAGCAGCATCTCGAGGATCTGCACGATGGCCGCAATCACGCCGATGTAGGACAGCAGGCCAAGGAAGGACAGGTCGACGTCCGGCAGCCCCGCCCACGCCAGCGCGCCTTCGCGCAGCAGGTAGGTGTAGATCAGGTTGTTGGCCGGGACCGTGATGGTCTGCACCACGATCACCGCGACGCCGAGGCCGATCGCGGTCTCGACCTTCTTCGAGATGGCGATGAAGGTGCACATCCCGAGGAAGAAGGCGAGCGCCATGTTCTCGATGAACACGGCCCGCACGAAGAGGCTCAGATAGTGTTCCATTTCAGTAGGCCTCCTTGGTCACGACCTGAGGAGCCATCTTGAAGGCCGGCTTCTCGACCTGATCCTTCTTCCACGAACGCAGCGCCCAGATCAGCAGACCGATCAGGAAGAACGCGGATGGCGGCAGCAGCAGCAGGCCGTTGGGCACGTACCAGCCACCATCCTTGGCGAGCGCGATGATCTCGACCCCGAACAGCTTGCCGGCGCCGAACAGCTCGCGGATCACGCCCAGCGTCAGCAGCACGACGCTGTAGCCGAGGCCGTTGCCGATCCCATCCATGAAGGACAGCAGCGGCGGATTCTGCATGGCGAACGCTTCGGCGCGACCCATCACGATGCAGTTGGTGATGATCAGGCCGACGAACACCGACAGCTGCTTGGCGAGGCTGAAGGCATAGGCCCGCAGGATCTGGTCGACCACGATCACGAGCGAGGCGATGATCACCATCTGCACGATCATGCGGATCGAAGCCGGAATCTGGCTGCGGATCATCGAGATGAACATGCTCGAGAACCCCGTCACCAGCGTCAGGGCGATGGACATCACGAGCGCCGTCTTCAGGTTGGACGTCACCGCGAGCGCCGAACAGATGCCGAGGATCTGCAACCCGATCGGGTTATTGGCAAAGATCGGGTTGAGCAGGACTTCCTTTATGGTGGGCTTGGACATGATCAGACCCCCTGGGTACGAAGTTTGGCGAGGAAGGGACCGAAGCCCTGCTCGCCCAGCCAGAATTGCAGCAGCCTGTCGACACCGTTACTGGTCAACGTGGCGCCAGCAAGTGCATCGACCTGATGCGTCGCCTCGGGGTTCGCCGGATCAACGCCCCCCTTGACGATGCGGATCGCCGGTTTGCCCTGTTCGTCGAACAGGGTCTTGCCCGGCCACAGCGCCTTCCACTTCGGATTGTCGACTTCGCCGCCAAGGCCCGGCGTCTCGGCATGCTGATAGAAACCGAGGCCGACCACCGTGTTGAGGTCGCTCTTCACCGCGACGAAACCATGCAGTGTCGACCACAGGCCGTAACCGCGCACCGGCAGGATCAGCGAATCGAGCCGGCCGTCCTGCTCGACCATGTACACGGTCGTGAAGCGCTCCCGTCGCTTGATCAGCGCGATGTCCTGCTCGCCGGCCAGAGCCTCGGACAGCTTCGGGTCCTTGGCCGCCTTGAGCGGATCGAACACGTTGGGATCGTAGGCGTCGGTGTACTCGCCGGTTTCGAGATCCACGACGCGGGCCTTGATCCGGCTGCTGAACAGATCCTTGATCTCGCGCGAGGACATCGAGGCTTCGCCGAGACCGGCGATTGCAAGGATGCTGCGCTGCTTGTCGAGCTGGCGGTTCTCGATCTGCACCGGCTTCAGCGAAACCGCTGCACCGGCGACGAAGACCGAGCTGACGAGGCTGACCGCCAGCGCCACCAGCAGCGTGCGGCTCGTCGATTCTTTCTTAGACATTGCGCGCAAGCCTCCGCTTGATGTTGGCCGCGATCACGAAATGGTCGATCAGCGGCGCACACAGGTTGGCGAACAGGATGGCCAGCATGATGCCCTCGGGGAAAGCCGGGTTAACCACGCGCACCAGCACGGTCATGACACCGACCAGGGCACCGAAGATCCACTTGCCGGTGTTGGTCATCGACGCCGACACGGGGTCGGTCGCCATGAACATCATGCCGAAGGCGAAACCGCCCATGACCAGGTGCCAATGCCAAGGCACGGAGAACATCGGGTTGGTGTCCGAGCCGATGGCGTTGAACAGCAGGCTCATGCCGACCATGCCCAGCATCACGCCGGCGACGATGCGCCAGGAGGCGATCTTCATGATCAGCAGCACCGCGCCGCCGATCAGGATGGCCAGCGTGCTGGTCTCGCCGATCGATCCGTGCACCGTGCCGAGGAAGGCGCTCATCCAGTCGATGCCATTGCCGACCACCGCCTCGATGCCGCCGGCCGCGCCGAGCGACAGCATGGTCGCGCCGGTGTAGCCGTCGACTGCGGTCCACACGGCGTCGCCCGAAATCTGTGCCGGATAGGCAAAGTACAGGAAGGCACGGCCGGTCAGCGCCGGGTTGAGGAAGTTCTTCCCGGTGCCGCCGAAGACTTCCTTGCCGATCACCACGCCGAAGCTGATGCCCAGCGCCACCTGCCAGAGCGGGATGTCCGGCGGGCAGGTCAGCGCGAACAGCACCGAGGTGACGAAGAAGCCTTCATTCACCTCATGACGGCGGATCGCGGCAAACAGCACTTCCCAGAAGCCACCGACGATGAAGGTCGTCAGGTAGATCGGCAGGAAGTAGGTCGCCCCATGCAGGAAGTTGGCCCACAGGCTGGCCGGGTCCAGCCCCGCCAGCGCGCTGGTCAGCGCGATGCGCCAGCCGTCCTGCGCCGCCATCAGCTCGGCGCTGCCGGCGAGGATGGTGTTGGCCTGGTAGCCGACGTTCCACATGCCGAAGAACATCGCCGGGAAGGTGCACAGCCACACCGTGATCATCATGCGCTTGAGGTCGAGACCGTCGCGCACATGGGACGTGGTGCGGGTGACACTGCCAGGCTTGAACAGGGCGGTGTCGATGGCTTCGTACAAGGCGTAGAACTTCTCGTACTTGCCGCCTTTTTCGAAATGATGCTCGATGCTGTCGAGCCAGGAGCGCAGACCCATTCTCAACCCTCCTTCTCGATGCGTGTGAGGTTATCCCGCAGGATGGGACCGTATTCGTACTTGCCGGCGCACACGTAGGTGCACAGCGCCAGGTCTTCCTCGTCCAGTTCCAGGCAGCCCAGCTTCTGCGCCATCTCGGTATCGCCGACGATGAGCGAGCGCAGCAGCTGCGTCGGCAGGATGTCGAGCGGCATGACTTCCTCGTAGTTGCCGATCGGCACCATCGCGCGCGCGCTGCCGTTGGTGGTGGTGGTGAAGTTGAACAGCCTGCCGGGCGAGAGCTTGGAGATGTAGAGGTTCATCACCGAGTGCTTGTCGACGCCCGCGCGCAGATAATGCAGCATCTCGCGCTCGGTGCCTTCCTCCAGGCAGGACACCTGCAGGTGGTAGCGTCCCAGGTAGGCGCAGGCGCCGCGCGAGCTGCGGCCGCCAAACACCGAACCGGAGATCACCCGCACCTTCTTGCCGGGCAGCAGCTCGCCGGCGGTGAGCTCGTCGAGATTTGCACCCAGACGCGCACGCACCAGGCGCGGCTTGTCGACCATCGGCCCGGCGATGGACACGACGCGCTCGGTCCACAGGCGGCCGGTGGAGAACAGTTTGCCGATCGCGATCACGTCCTGGTAGTTCAGGTGCCACACCGATTTGTGCGCATTGACCGGATCGAGGAAATGGATGTGGGTGCCTGCCAGGCCTGCCGGATGCGGGCCGGCGAAGGTCTCGGCGCTGACGTTGGCCAAGCCGGAACAGGGCATCTTCGTGCCCTCCGCGTGACACACGACCACGCGGGCGATGCGGGCCAGCGCCTTGAGACCGCGCGCGAAGTCGGCGGCGTGTTCGGCAATGACGATGGTCGGATCGACGGCGAGCGGATGGGTGTCCATCGCGGTGACGAAGATCGAGCTCGGCGTGCCATCCACCGCCGGCACCTTGCTGTAGGGGCGTGTGCGCAAGGCGGTCCACAGACCCGAGTCGATCAGGTTCTGGCGCACCTTGTCCTGTGCCAGCGTCTCGAGTTCGGCATCGGTGTAGCGAGCGAACTCGACCGCTTCCTCGCCTTCGAGGTCGATCACCACCGACTGCAGCACGCGCTGCTCGCCGCGATGGATTGCACTGATCGTGCCCGCGCCCGGCGCGGTGTAGACCACGCCCGGCGTCTTCTTGTCGGAGAAAAGGACCTGGCCCAGCTTCACCCGGTCACCGACCTGGACTGACATCGTCGGCTTCATGCCGTGATAGTCGAAGCCGATGACGGCCACGCTGCGCACAGGCCGACCGGCCTCGACACGCTGCGCCGGGGCGCCGGTGATGGGCAGGTCCAGTCCGCGTTTGATTCTAATCATGCGTCTCTCGCCCAAACTGTCGTGACTATGGGCGGGAGGCGAGCGTCCTCCGGGCAGGACTGCCATCCGAAGGCTGCCGACGCGCTCCCGCATCAAACAAACCCACGGATTATAAAAGATTGTTACCAACCGATCACGGTGATCGATCAGGTGACGTGCACGTTATCCGTAATATCCGAAGGGTGGAAACGGCGGATGGCAGTCCTCGACCGCCATCCGCTCGATCCCTCACGGGACAACGGCCAGCCCCAGCGAGAGCACCCGTCAGACGCGCTCGAACACCCCTGCGGCGCCCATGCCGGTGCCGACGCACATGCTGATCATGCCGTAGCGCAGACCGGGATCGCGCTGCATCGCGGCCATCAGCGTCGCGGTGCGGATTGCGCCGGTCGCGCCCAGGGGATGGCCCAGCGCGATCGCCCCGCCCAGCGGATTGACCTTGGCCGGGTCCATCTCGAGCTGACGCATCACTGCCAGCGCCTGGGCGGCGAAGGCCTCGTTGAGTTCGGTCCACCCGATGTCGCCCATGCCCACCCCTGCACGCTGCAGGGCGCGCGGAATGGCCTCGATCGGCCCGATGCCCATGACCTCGGGCGGCACGCCGGCCACCGCAAAGCTGGCAAAGCGCGCGATCGGCCTGACGCCGTAGCGCTTGACCGCCGCCTCGCTCATCAACAGCACCGCGGCCGCCCCATCGGACATCTGCGAACTGTTGCCCGCCGTCACCGAGCCGCGCGCAGCGAACACCGGCTTGAGGCTGGCGAGCTTGTCCGTGGCCGAATCCGACCGCGGCCCCTCATCCTGCGTCAGCACCCGCTCGACGATGCGCACCGTGCCGCCTTCGCCCGGCACATGTGACTTCACCGCATACGGCACGATTTCGGCCGCGAACTGCCCGGCGGCGATCGCCGCGCAGGCGCGCCGGTGAGATTCGACCGCGAAGGCATCCTGGTCCTCGCGGCTCACGTCCCACTGCTGCGCCACCCGCTCCGCCGTCAGCCCCATGCCGTAGGCGATGGCGACATTCTCCGCATGCGCGAAGATCGCCGGGTTGAGGCTGACCTTGTTGCCCATCATCTGCGGCATCGCGCTCATGCTCTCGGTGCCCGCGGCGATCATCACGTCGGCCTCGCCGAGGCGGATGCGGTTGGCGGCGTCGGCCACCGCCTGCAGCCCCGAGGCGCAGAATCGATTGATCGTGATCCCCGGCACGCTGTCGGGCAGTCCCGCCAGCAACAGGCCGATGCGCGAGACGTTCATGCCCTGCTCGGCTTCCGGCATCGCGCAACCGGTAATGACGTCGCCGATCTCGTTGCCGTCGAGGTTGGGCACCTTCGCGACCACCTCGCGCAGTACCTTCGCCAGCATGTCGTCCGGCCGCACGTTGCGGAAAGCGCCGTTGCGCTTCGCCACCGGCGTGCGCACTGCGGCGACGATGTAGGCGTCCTGAATCTGTTTGCTCATTCTTCGAGTCTCCTCAGTTGCGCAGCGGCTTGCCCGTCTCGAGCATGTGCGCGATGCGCTGCTGGGTCTTTTCGGTCTTCAGCAGTTCCACGAACTGTGCGCGCTCGACGTCCAGGATCCACTGCTCGCTGACGCGGCTGTTGGTCTCGACCTCACCGCCGCACAAGGCAATGGCCGCCGCCTTGGCGACGCGGTAGTCGTGCGCCGAGATGAAACCGCCCTCGGCCATGTTCACCAGCATCATTTCGCAGGTCGCGATGCCGTTGCGCCCCGCCACAGTGACGGCCGGATTGACCAGCGCCGGCCGCCACGCCGATTCGGCCATCGCCCGTGCGCGCCGGATCGCGGCGTAGAGGATCTCGTTGGCGTTGATCACCACGTCGTCCCCCGCCCGCCCGAAGCCGAGCTGGATCGCCTCCAGCGCGCTCTTGGCGACGGTTGCCATCGCGATCGTCTGGAAGGCGTTCTGGATGTAGGGAAAGACGTCGCCACCCGCCGCACGCTGCGCCATCGCATGGGCCTGCAAGGCGAACTCCTTGCTGCCCCCGCCTGCCGGGATCAGGCCGACGCCGGCCTCGACCAGGCCGACGTAGCTCTCGAGCGCGAACACGCGGTGCGCGGCATGCATCACGAACTCGCAGCCGCCGCCCAGCGCCATGCCCTGCACCGCCGCGACGACTGGCACCTGCGCATGCTTGATGCTCATCGACGCGCGCTGGAACTTCGCCACCATCTTCTCGAGCAGGTCGAACTGCCCGGCGCGGCAGGCCTCGCCCACCTGCTGCAGGTTGGCACCGACCGCAAACGGCGCCGGCTGCCAGACCACCAGGCCGTCGAGGTCGGCCTCGGCGCGCGCGATGGCCTCGAGCAGGCCGTCCATCACCTCGTCGCCGATCGCGTGCATCTTCGACACGATCGACACGATGCCGATGCGCGCGTCCAGGTCGGCGCGCCGCCACAGGCGGACGCCGGCGTTCTCCCACAGCGTCTCGCCGCGGTCGTCCGGCGCTTCGCCCAGGACCCGATCCGGATAGAGCTGGCGCTGATACGCGGGCAGCGCCGCGCGTGGCTTCAGCACTTTCTCCGCGGCACTGAAGGAACCCGCAGCCGCATGCACGCCGTCGCGCTCGAACACCCAGGGCGGCAATGACACGCTCGACATCGCTCGGCCGTGCTCGATGTCCTCCTGGATCATCGTCGCCACCTCACGCCAGCCCGCCGCCTGCCAGGTCTCGAACGGCCCCTGCGCCCAGCCGAAGCCCCAGCGCATCGCCAGATCGACATCGCGCGCGTTGTCGGCGATGTCCCCCAGATGCACCGCGCAGTAGTGGAACACGTCACGGAAGATCGACCACAGGAACTGCGCCTGCGGATGTGGGTGCGCCGCGAGCTGGGCGAACTTCTCCGCCGGGTCCTTCAGCTTGAGGATCGCCTCGACCTCCGGAAAGACCTCGCCGCCGCTGTCGCGGTAGTCCTGCAGGTGCAGGTCGAGCACCTGGATCTGCTTGCCCTGCTTGCGGTAGATACCGCACCCGGTCTTCTGCCCCAGCGCCCCCTTGGCGATCAATGCCTGCAACCACGCGGGCATGCTGAAGTGCGCATGCCAGGGGTCGTTGGGTAGCGTCGCCTGCATCGTGCCGACGACGTGCGCCAGCGTATCGAGCCCCACGACGTCCCCGGTGCGGAAGGTGGCGCTCTTGGGCCGGCCGATGCGCGGGCCGGTCAGCAGGTCGACTTCGTCGAAGGCGAGCCCCAGGCGCTGGGTGTGGTGCAGTACGGCGAGGATCGAGAACACACCGACGCGGTTGGCCACGAAGTTGGGCGTGTCCTTGGCGCGCACGATGCTCTTGCCCAGACGCGTCGTCAGCCAGGCCTCGAGCGCATCGAGCATTCCCGGATCGGTTTCGGCGGTGGGGATCAGCTCCACCAGCGGCATATAGCGCGGCGGGTTGAAGAAATGGATGCCGCAGAAGCGGCTGCGCGCCCCGGCTGGCATGCCGGCGGAGAGCGCATTGATCGACAGGCCGGAGGTATTCGATGCGAACACGGCGCCGGGCTTGAGGTGCGGGGCGACCTTGGCGTAGAGGTCGAGCTTCCACTCCATCTTCTCGGCGATGGCCTCGATGACGAGATCGCATTCGCCCAGCCGGGCGAGGTCGCTACCGTAGTTGGCGGCCTCGACGTACTGTGCGCGATCCTTCGCCGCGAACGGCGCCGGATCGAGCTTCTTCATGCCGGCGACGGCCTTGTCGACGATGCCGTTGGCCGGGCCTTCCCTGGCCGGCAGGTCGAAGAGGATCACCGGCACGTCGGCATTGGCGCAATGGGCGGCAATCTGCGCGCCCATGACGCCGGCGCCGAGCACGGCAACCTTGCGGATGATGAGACGACTCATGCGGTTCTCCGGATGCGAAGCGGCCGGACCACCGGGCCCGGCCGCGGCCCGCTGGCGGGGTTAGAAAGCGTGGTTGAGCTGGACCGAGAAGATGTTCACCGAGGTATCGAACGAGCCACGGACGAACTGCGCGGTCTGGTTGGTTCCGAGCACCGTACGGCGGTCGATCTTCTCCTTGTCGAAGAAGAGGTGCGCATAACCGGCATCGACCGAGGTCTGCTTGCTCAGCTTGTAGTTGAAGCCGACGGCCAGCCAGGTGCGGTCGGAGTCCGGCAGGCGCACGGTGCGGTCCGCGGCATTGCGCACGGGCGACTGGTCATAGGCGACGCCCGCGCGCAGGCGCAGCGCGTCGGTGTACTGGTACTGCATGCCGAGGCCGACGCGGTAGCTATCCTTGAAGCCGAGGTACTCGTCGGTGAGCGTCACCCCCGCGGTGCCGTGCTGGACCTTCAGACGCGGGATCGAGCTCCAGCCCGTCCAGGTGTAGTCCGCGAGGATCTGCAACTTGTCGGTGGCCTGGTGGGAGATCGCCAGCGAGGCGGTATCCGGCAGCTCGATCGACACCTTCGCGGGCGTCGAACCCGGCCCTGCCTCGACCTTGCCATTGACGTCCAGATCGATGGTGGAACGGTAGGTTAGACCCACGCGCGTCGCCGGCGTCAGCTGGAACATCGCACCTGCGTTCCAGCCCCAACCGGAGTCGTCGCCCGACAGCTTGCTCTCGACGTCAACCGTGCGCGGCAACAGTGCAGTCACCGGCTGCATGCCACGCAAGTCGGCCTCGAACTTCACGTAATTGACGCCAAAGCCCAGCGAAACCATGTCGTTGACCCGGAACGCGATGCTCGGGTTGATGTTGATCGCCTTGATCTCCGAGTAGTTGCCCTGGTAGCGCCCGATGAAGGTGTCGTCCCATTCGGTGGCGTTACCGAAGGTCGGTGAGATTCCCAAGCCGAGGCGCAGATCCTTGTTCACCGACATGGCCCAGTATGCGGCGGGCACCAGCGAGTTGCCGCCCGCATCGCCACCGTCGGTGCCGAGCGGATAGGCGGGTACCGGCGGCGCAGCAACACGCAGGGCATTCGTTCCCTTGTCCGAGAACTCGAGCGAGCGATGCAGCACGGTCAGCGCGCCCGACACATGGTGGCCCTCGCTCAGGTAGAGCATCCCTGCCGGATTGAAGTAGATCGTGCTCGCATCCTCGGCCACCGCCGCCGAACCGGCATAGGCATAACCCGTCCCCGCCCCGTTCTGGTTCTGCAGCGCAAAACCCGCAGCCATTGCGTTGCCCGTCGCCAGCGCGGCGGTTGCCGCAGCCACATTCATTGCCAGACGCTTCAGTTGCATGTGATGTCCCCTCACTTTGTCATGACTTGCGGGTTTGTCCCGCTCTACTGAAAAAACGCACTACTCACCAACAAAACTCATCCGGCTGGCAGCGGACGCTTGCGTCCCTTGTCGTCGAGGGCGACATAGGTCAGTCGCGCCTCGGTCACCTTGACCACAACGGGGTTCTCGGGATCGCGCTCGGCGAACACCTCGACATCGACCGTGATCGACGTACGCCCGATCGAACTGACCTCTGCGTAGAAGCTCACGAGATCGCCGACCGATACCGGCTGCTTGAAGACGAAGGAATTGACTGCGACCGTCGTCACGCGCGAACGCGCACGGCGCACGGCGGGAATCGCACCGGCGATGTCGACCATCGACATCACCCAACCGCCGAATACATCACCCGCCGGGTTGAGGTCCGCAGGCATCGGCATGACCCTCAGCGCGGGCTGCTTGTCATGGGGTAGCTCAGAGACAGGTACGGATGGCTCGCTCATGGTTCACTCCTGGGTGACGGTTTGCGGCGCACCTTCCGCCTGGCCCGGGATGTCGCCAATCCGGGTTTTCCCGCGGCTGCGGTCGTAGTGCAGCGGCCCACCGGTGTGCGGGGCAAAGCCCGCGCCGAAGATCACCCCCGCATCGGCCAGATCGGCATCGGCGACCACGCCCCCTCGCACGCAGCGCTCGGTGGCGGCCAGCAGCGGCGCAAGGATGCGTTCGGCCAGTTCGGGCCCGGCTGCGCCGGCCTCGCCCTTCTGCGCCTTGCCATCGACCCAGCGGTAGTAGCCTTCGCCGCTCTTGCGTCCGAGCTTGCCTTCCTCGACCAGGCGCAACAGGCGCTGCGGCGGCCGCGCGCCCTCGCCGGCCAACGCCTTGCCGGCGGCAACCGCGATGTCCAGCCCGACGGTATCGACCAGCTCGACCGGACCGATCGGCATGCCGAAGCGCACCAGCGCGGCATCCACGGTTTCCGGCGAGCGCCCCTCCTCGACGCAGCGCAGCGCCTCGAGCATGTAGGGCCCGAGCACCGCATTGACGAGGAAGCCGGGCGCGCTCTTCACCGGCAACGGCAGCTTGTCGATGGCACGCACGAAGCCGGTCGCACGACGCAGCACTTCGGCATCGGTACTTTCCCCCTGCACCACCTCGACCAGGGGCAGCATCGGAACCGGATTGAAGAAATGGATGCCGACGAGGCGCGACGGGTCCTGCAGCGCCGTGGCGATGTCCTCCAGCCGCAGGCTGGAGGTGTTGGTGGCGAGCACCGCGTCGGGCTTCGCGCGACGCTCGAGATCGGCGAACAGGCTGCGCTTGACCTCGAGATTCTCGAAGATGGCTTCGATGATGAGATCGGCGCGCGCGACACCCTGCCCCTGTGGATCGGGAATCAGCCGGTCCAGCGCGAAGCGGACCTGACGCGCGTCGCCCTTGTAGCGACGCTCGAACAGCTTCGCCGCGCGCTGGACGGCCGGCGCGATGCGCTCGACCGACTGGTCCTGCAGTGTCACCCGCATGCCGCGCAGCGCGCACACCGCGGCAATGTCGCCACCCATCACGCCGGCGCCGACCACATGCACATGCTTCGGTGCGAAATCGTTGTCCTTGCCGAAGGCCTTCAGGCGCTCCTGCAGGAAGAACACGCGTACCAGGTTCTTGGTCGTCGGCGAGGCGAAGATCGCCTCGAGCGAGGACGGATCGCCCGCCGGCACTGCAAGCGCGTTGCCCTCGTGCTTCTCCCAGATGTCGACGATGGCGAAGGGCGCAGGATAGTGGTCGCGGCTGACCTTCACGGCGGCCTGCTTGCGCGCCTTGTCCGCCACCTTGACGCGCAGCGGGCCGTTCATCGCATAGCGCAGCACGCGCTCCTGCAACGGCAGCTTGCGCGGCGGGGCATCGGACAGCGCCATGATGCGCGCGGCGGACTCCATTACGCGCACGGGAACGCAGTCGTCCACCAGCCCGAGGCGCCTGGCTTTGTCCGCATCGACGCTCTTTCCGGTCAGCATCATGTCGAGCGCGGCCGCCGGGCCGATCATGGCCGGCAGGCGCAGCATGCCGCCCCAGCCCGGGACGATGCCGAGCATCACTTCCGGCAGGGCGAGCCTGGTGCCGGGCTCTTCCACCGCGATGCGGTAACGGCACGCGAGCGCCAGTTCCAGGCCGCCGCCCAGGCAATGCCCGCGGATCAGCGCGAGCGTCGGGTATCGCACTGCGGCGAGGCGGTTGAAGAGGCTCCAGCCGCGCTCGACCAGGGCGCGCGCGGCGGCGGGCGAATCGAGCTGCGTGAATTCCTCGATGTCGGCACCGGCGATGAAGCCGGCGGACTTGCGCGAGGCAATCACCAGCGCCTTCGGCGAGCGCGCATCCAGCGCATCGAGCACCTGCGCGAACTCGGCCATGACCTCCACCGACAAGGTGTTGGCTGCGGCATCGGCGCAGTCGATCTCCAGCCAGGCCAGACCGTCGTCCTCCCGGCGCAGTCGCCAGTGCTTCCAGGTCTGTTGCGTGAATTGCGTCATTGCACGACCTCCACGAGCATCGCGCCGCCCTGCCCACCGCCGATGCAGATCGACGCCAGCCCAAGCCTGCCGCCGGTGCGGCGCAGCACGTGCAGCAAGTGCAGGACGATGCGGGCACCGCTCGCTCCGACCGGATGCCCCAGCGCCACCGCACCGCCATCGACGTTCAACCGTGCCGAATCGGGCGCACCCGGTGCGGCATCCACTCCGAGATGGGTGCGGCAATATTCGTCATCATCGAACGCGCGCAGGCACGCGATCACCTGCGCAGCAAACGCCTCGTTCAGCTCCCATGCGTCGAGATCGTTCGGTGCCAACCCGTGGCGCTGCAGGATCGGCATCGCCGCATGCACTGGCCCCAGCCCCATCTGATCCGGTGCGAGCCCGGCCCATTGGCTATCGACGATGCGTCCGATCGGTCGCAGGCCATGACGCTCGACCGCTTCGGCCGACGCCAGCAGCAGCCAGGCCGCGCCGTCGGTAATCTGCGAACTGTTGCCAGGCGTGACGCGGCCGTACTTCTTGTCGAAGAAGGGCTTGAGCTTCGCCAGCCCGGCCATCGACGAATCGCGCCGCACGCCGTCATCGGCGCCGTACACGGTGCCGTCCCGGTCGATCAGCGGCACGATTTCGTCCGAGTAGTGGCCGGCGTCCTGCCCGGCGACCACGCGCCGGTGGCTCTCCACCGCATAGGCGTCCATCTCCTCGCGCGTGATGCCGAACTTGAATGCGAGATTCTCGGCGGTCTGCCCCATCAACTGGCCGACGATGGGGTCGGTCAGCCCCTTCATGATGCCGATGACCGGTGCGAGGTAAGTCAGACGCAGGTACTTGAGCGCCACCAGCTTCTGACCGACCGTCTTGGTCGCATACCAGTTCGCCAGCCAGCGCACCATCTTCTCGGAGAACAGCAGCGGGGCGTGGGACAGGGCATCCACACCGCCGGCCAGCACCAGCCCCGAACGGCCGCACTGGATGTTGGCGATCGCAGAATCCAGCGCCTGCATGCCCGAAGCGCAATTGCGCATCACCGTCCACCCGGGCACGGCATTGCCGCACCCCATGCGCAGCGCCACCACGCGACCGATGTTCACTTCATCCGCCGCCGGACTGGCGCAGCCCAGGATCACCTCGTCGAGCTGGTCGGGCGCGAAGGACTGGCGCATCAGCAGCGCCGTACCCGCCGCGGTGGCCATGTCGGCCGCGGTGAAGGGACCGGGGCCGGTACGCGCCTTCAGGAAGGGCGTACGTGCGCCATCGACGATGAACACTTCACGACTCATGCCGCCTCCTTCAGGGCCGGCGCGACCGTCGGCGCCTCGTCCAGCGCGGCCTTGAGGCCGAAGTCATACGGGAAGTCATCGACACGGATGACCTTGTCGCGCAGCAGGTTGCGGCGCTCGACGATGCGATACTCGTCCTCGCTGATCACGCCGGCATCGCGCGCCTGGCGCCACATTTCGTCCGCGTCGCCAGTGGTGAGCAGACCGGGCTTGAAGCGGCCGTCGCGCTGCGCCTGCTTGAGCTTGTCCTCGACCGGTTCCGCCGCGATCGTCGCCGCCAGCGCCGCTTCGAGCGCGCCGACGGGCTCCTCGATATCCGTCGGCAGATAGACGTCGGACGTCAGCCGGTCGCGGGTGGCCGATGGCGTGATCAGCAGCGCCGCGACCTCATGCCCCAGCTTGTCGGACGGCACCACGTAGGGCCGGCCGAGCGGGAACACCACGAGACGGCGCAGCACGAGAGCGAAGAGCCTGTTCGGGAAGTTCGCGATCACGCCCTCGAAAGCCTGCTGGATGCGGAACATGCAGTCCCAGATCGCCCAGTGCATCAGCGGCGCATCGGCAGCCGGCCGGCCGTCGGCCTCGTAGCGCCTGAGCGTTGCCGTGGCCAGGTACATCAGCGACAGGATGTCGCCCAGGCGGGCCGACAGCTTCTCCTTGCGCTTGAGCGCGCCGCCCATGGTCCCCATCGAGATGTCGGCGATGAAGGCGAAGGCGGCCGAGAAGCGCGTGAGCTGCTGGTAGTAGCGGCGCGTCTCGGGCGCGACGTCCGACGGCACCTTGACGAAGTGCGAGCCGGTCAGGCCCATCACCACCGCACGCGCCGCGTTCGACACCGTGAAGCCGACGTGCCCCCACAAGGCCTTGTCGAAGGCGCGCGCGTCATTGCGCTGCGCGGCGCCCATCTCCTCGAGCACGAACGGATGGCAACGGATTGCGCCCTGACCGAACAGGATCAGGCTGCGCGTCAGGATGTTGGCCCCCTCCACCGTAATACCGACCGGAATCTGCTGGTAGGCACGGCCGAGGAAGTTCTGCGGCCCCAGGCAGATGCCCTTGCCCCCGATCACGTCCATGCCGTCATTGACTACCTGGCGCGCGCGCTCGGTGACGTGATACTTGACGATCGCCGACACCACCGACGGCTTCTCGCCCAGATCGATCGCGCCCGCGGTCATCACGCGCGCCGCGTCACACAGGTAAGTGTTGGCGCCAATGCGCGTCAGCGCCTCCTCGACGCCTTCGAAACGACCGATCTGGGTCTTGAACTGGTAGCGCACGCGGGCGTAGGCACCCACGGCGCGCGCGGTCAGCTTCTGCATGCCGGCATTCGAGCCCGGCAGCGAGATCGAGCGCCCGGCCGCTAGGCACTCCATGAGCATGCGCCAGCCCTGGCCGGCCATCTTCGGCCCGCCGATGATGAAATCGAGCGGCATGAAGACCTCCTTGCCACGCACCGGCCCGTTCATCCACACCGCGTTCAGCGGAAAGTGGCGGCGACCGATGTCCACGCCGGGATGGTCGTGTGGCACCAGCGCGCAGGTGATGCCGATATCCTTGTCGCCACCGAGCAGCCCGTCGGGGTCGTAGAGACGGAAAGCCAGGCCGAACACGGTGCACACCGGGGCGAGCGTGATGTAGCGCTTGTCGAAGTTCACACGCACCCCCAGCACTTCCTCGCCGTTCCACATGCCCTTGCACACCACGCCGGCATCGGGAATGGAGGCGGCGTCCGACCCTGCCCACGGGCTGGTCAGCGCGAACGCCGGAATCTCGCGGCCGCAGGCCAGTCCGGGCAGGTAATGCTGTTTCTGCTCGGGCGTACCGTAATGCAGCAGCAGCTCCGCCGGGCCAAGGGAGTTCGGCACCATCACCGTCACCGCCGGGGCAGACGAGCGGGTCGACAGCTTGGTGATGACCTGCGAGTGGGCATAGGCCGAGAAGCCCTTTCCGCCATATTCCTTCGGGATGATCATCCCGAGGAAACCCTTGTCCTTGATGTACCGCCACACCTCGGCCGGCATGTCCTGCTGCTGGGTGCACGCCCAGTCGTTGGTCAGGCGGCACAGCTCCTCGACCTCGTTGTCGAGGAAGGATTGTTCCTCGGCCGTGAGACGCGGCCAAGGGTAGTTCTGGAGCTTCTTCCAGTCGGGCTCGCCACGGAACAACTCACCCTCCCACCACACCGTACCGGCTTCCAGCGCATCCCGTTCGGTCTGCGACATCGTCGGCAACGCCTTGCGGAAGGCCTTGAAGATCGGCGCCGTCACCCATTGCCGGCGCAGCGCGTCGACGAGGAACAGGCTCATCGTGCCGCCATATGCGACAAGCGCAAGCAGCGTCACCGCCACCGGCCAGTCAGCCGCCCAGCCCATTGCCGCGAGCCACACCAGGCCCGCCAGCAACCAGGCAAAAAGTGGCGCTCGCCCGTAGGCGAGCGCACCTGCCAAGGGAGGGAGGGAAACCAGCAACAACCAGATCATCACGTTCTCCTCTTGCCGGGCGCTCGGTTTCGATTCGGCGCCCTGTCGTTGAAATCAGTCGGTATCGGTCGCCCCGAAGTCGGGCAACGGCGCGCGCAGGCCCCCGAGCAGGAAGCTCATCAAGCGCGGCAGGAGCTTCGCCGGGTCATCGGTCTCGTAGGGCATGCCCGCCATCGCATGCACGCTTTCGATGCCGGCAATGGCAAAGGACATCGCCCCCATCATGAAATGGAAGCGCCACATCACCTCGGTGCGCGGCACACCCGGCAGCGCGCGGAAAAGCGCCCCGAGGAAGCGATCCATCACTTCGGCGTACTCCTCGGCGAGAAACTGACGGACGAAGGCGTTCGGCTCGTCGTAGGTGCGACTGAGCAGGCGCATGAAGAGGTTGCCGCCATGCTCGGTGTCGGCAGCCAGCGCCAGCGCCGTCCCGAAGAAGGCCTCGACGATGCGGCTCGGCTTCAGGGGCGCCTCGCCCGCCTCGACCTCCAGCCGGTCGAGCGCGGCAAGCCGTGTCTCGTTCAGCGCTGTCAGCCTGCGGCGAAAAACCGCCTGGATCAGCGCGTCCTTGCTGCCGAAGTGGTAATTGACCGCAGCGAGATTGGCATTCGCCGCCCCGGTGATCATGCGCATCGAGGTGCCTTCAAAGCCATGCTCGACGAACAGCCGCTCGGCCGCATCGAGGATGCGGTCACGCGTTTCGGGCGGTGAATTACGGCGCTCAGCGGACATCGGCAATCTCTTTCAAACGTTTGTTTGAATAATACATTCTCTTTATTCACTGTCAAGCGCCGTTTATGGAACGGCGCCCCGGAAGACACGGGTTTGACTCCCGACCGGCCGGGCAACAGAATCGGGCGCTTCCGCCGCCCCATCCCGGACTGCCTCAATGAGACGCGCCCCCTCCGCCGCCCTGCCCGCCACCGAGCCGACCGAACGTCACGACTGGCAGACCCTGAAAAGCCTGTTTCCCTTCATCTGGGCCTACAAAGGCCGGGTGATCTTCGCGCTCGCCTGCCTCGTTGCGGCGAAGGGCGCGAACGTGACGGTGCCCATCGTTTTCAAGCACCTGATCGACGACCTCACGATCACGCGCGAACAGGCCTTCATCGTCGTGCCCGCGGCGCTGCTCCTTGCCTACGGCGCCTTCCGCTTCTCGACCTCACTGCTCACCGAGCTGCGCGAGGTCGTCTTCGCCCGTGTCACGCAGCAGGCGGTGCGCGAGATCTCGCTGCGCGTGTTCCGCCACCTGCATGCGCTGTCGTTGCGATTCCACCTGGAACGCCAGACCGGCGGCCTGACGCGCGACATCGAGCGCGGCACGCGCTCGATCGGCTCGCTGATCAGCTACACGCTGTATTCGATCCTGCCGACACTGATCGAAATCGGACTGGTGATCGGCATCCTGCTGGTGCAGTACGACGCGGTGTTCGCGTTGATCACCCTCACCGCACTCGTGATCTACATCGTGTTTACGGTCAAGGTCACCAACTGGCGCACCGCGCTGCGCCGCCAGGCAAACGAACTGGATTCCGCCGCCAACGCGCGCGCCATCGACAGCCTGATCAACTTCGAGACGGTGAAGTACTTCAACAACGAGGCGTTCGAGGCGCGGCGCTACGACGAACAGCTGCAGAAATGGACCAAGGCGCAGGTGACCAACCAGTACTCGCTGTCTGCGCTCAACGTCGGCCAGGCGGCGATCATCGCGGTGGCCGTCACCGCGATGATGTGGCAGGCGGCGATCCGGGTCGCCTCCGGCGAAATGACGATCGGCGACATCGTGCTGGTCAATGCCTTCCTGATCCAGCTCTACATCCCGCTGAACTTCCTCGGCGTGCTGTACCGCGAGATCCGGCAGTCGCTCACCGACATCGAACGCATGTTCGGCCTGATGCACCAGCACCGCGAGATCGCCGACGCAGCCGACGCCCTCCCCCTGCCGGCCGGCCCGGCCAGCGTGCGCTTCGAGAAGGTCAGCTTCGCCTATGACGCCAAGCGCCCGATCCTGTTCGACGTCGATTTCGAGGTTCCGACCGGCAGCACGGTGGCGGTCGTGGGCCACTCCGGCTCGGGAAAGTCGACGCTCGCCCGCCTGCTCTACCGCTTCTACGACGTGCAGGGCGGCGCCATCCGCATCAACGGCCACGACATCCGTCAGCTCACGCAGGACAGCCTGCGCGCAGCCATCGGTATCGTTCCGCAGGACACTGTGCTGTTCAACGACACCCTGTTCTACAACATCCAGTACGGTCGCCCCACCGCCAGCCGCGAGGAAGTGGAAGCTGCGGCGCGCGCCGCCCAGCTCGAGGACTTCATCCGCCAGCTGCCAGACGGCTACGAGACGCGTGTCGGCGAGCGCGGGCTGAAGCTTTCGGGCGGCGAGAAGCAGCGCGTGGCGATCGCCCGCGCCCTGCTGAAGAACCCCGCCATCCTGATCTTCGACGAGGCCACTTCGGCCCTCGACTCCAAGACCGAGAAGGCGATCCAGGCGCAGATCGAGCGCGCCGCGCAGGGCCGCACCGCGCTGGTCATCGCGCACCGGCTGTCGACGATCATGGATGCGGACGAGATCATCGTGCTCGACGGTGGACGCATCGTCGAGCGTGGCCGCCATACCCCGCTGCTGGCGAAAGGCGGCGCATACGCGCAGATGTGGCTGCTGCAGCAGCAGGAAGAGGCCGCGGACACACGCGCCTGAACGCCGACAAGAAAACGGCGCCCGCAGGCGCCGAATTCCTTCACTTCAGGCCGAGGCGCTCAGTGGGCGCGTTCGCGACGACGCAGACCCACCATGCCGAGCAAGGCGATGCCGGCGAGCGCGAGCGAGCCGGGTTCGGGCACCGTACCCACACTGGAGCTGGGCGGCTTCACCGTGCCGGTGACGTTGGCAAGCTTGAGGTAGTCGTACTTTGGCTGATCGCCCCAGGCCTTACATTTCCCCCATTTGTCAAAACTGATGCAACCACTGGACGTATCGTTAGTCACACCAACACCCGCCGCGAAACCGCCGGCCCCGATCAGCCAGAAGCTCGAATAGGTGTTCTCGAACGCACCCGAAGTCGTACCGAGGTTCCGCGTGCTGGTACCGATGTCGGCGTAGTTGCCGATCAGCGTCCAGCCACGGCTGGTCAGATTGGAGAAGGTCCCGCCATCGAGCGACTGGACGGCAGTCATCGACCCGAGCCCGGTGAACGCCATCACGAAGATGTCCGTGTCGTTGTAGGTCCAACCCGCCCTGACCGACTCCAGCCGAACCGCACTGTCGAAGCTCAGCAGCGCAAGCTCGTAGCCATCCTTGTTATCGAGCGCGTGCTGGCCATCGGAGGACGACTCGCCGCCGACACCGATACCGCTGCCGCTCCAGTATCCGACCGAAGTCTTGTAGATGTCGGAAGCATTGGATGTGGCCTTCCATCCAGTCACCTCGGGCTCGTTCGCTGCCGAGTTCGTCAGCGTCCAGTTGGTGGCGGCCATTGCGGAGAGGGATCCCGCACACAGCACCGCAGCCAGAATCGACCTCAATACATTTTTTTTCATTTTATTGCCTACTCACAAGATGCTCTGGCTACTATCTAGCAAAAATCGAGCCAAATAAGCACTTCCCATTCAAATCAGCTCATTGCGAAAGGCGCCTTTCGCAATGAGCTACGCGACCGTCAAGATTTCCGACACTATTGAAGCTCCCTGAGCAGCGCGCTGGCTTCGTCGATCCACGCGCCGCCCGGCGCCCCTTGTAGTGCAAGCCGCAGTTCGGCACGTGCTTCGTCGATGCGTCCTTGGCGCGCGAGGGCATAGCCAAGATGCCAGCGGATCTCCGGGTCGTGCGGCGCCCGCAAGCGGGCGTCCCGCAGGTGGCGCATGGCCTCGTCCAGCCTTCCCGCGCGGGCCAGGGACCAGCCCAGGGTATCGATCACCCCAACATTCCCCGGCGACAGCGACAAGGCCTTCTCGGCCAACGCCACCGGATCACCCTCACCCAGCATCAGCAGCACATTGGCCAGATTGTTGTACACGTTCGGCCCGGCACGATTGTCGGCAAGCAGACGCTCATATTCGGCACGCGCCGCCTTCCAGTTGCGGTCACGCATCCACAGTTCGGCAAGCATTTCCCTTACCCCGGCGTCCTCGCCCCTGTCGGCCAACCAGGTCGTCAGCAGGGGCACGGCGGACTTCGGTTCGCCCTTCAGCACTGCGACGCTGGCGCGCCGCTTGAGCAGCTCCAGCGTCGGCTGCAGCCTGAACGCCTCTTCGTAGTGTCGTTCCGCCTCGCCATAGCGCTCGCGTGTGACGGCAACATCCCCCGCAAGACGGAGGCCGCTCGCGCTGCGGGGGTGGGTCGATCGCAGTGAGGCCACGAGCCCGTCGATCGTCGCCGGCCCCACCTCCGCATCGAGCAGCGCTGCCTCGATCTCCAGCACCATTGCCGCCTCGTCCTTCGGCTTGCCCTGCAACGCCTTCTGCGCGGCGTAGGCGGCACCGGTAGGATTCGATGCAGCGAGTTGCAGGTAGCCGACGCGCACCAGCTTCGCGGCATCGTACTCGGCAAGCTTCGTCATCTCGCGCAAGGTCTGCTGCGCAGCCTTTTCGTCCCCGATGCCGATCTGGGCTTCGGCGAGCGCCGCCAGCACCGGGAGATCCGAACTGCGCCGGGACGCCAGTGCCTTGGCCGCCTCCAGGGCGCCGGCCTTGTCGCCCGCCGCCGCCCTGGCCGAAACCAGGGTGATACCGAAAAGCGGATCGGCAGGGCGCTCGGCCACGGCCTTCTCGAACCAGCGTATCGCCGCATCAGGATTGCCCACCCTCTGCTCGAGCAGGCCGGACTCGTACATCGCCACGGCATCGCTGCGATTCGACTTCAGCAGCGCGGCGTAAGCGCTGCGGGCCTGCTCGAAACGTCCGTCGGCCACATCCAGGCGCGCCAGGTTGAGTCGGGCCGGAGGGAAGTTCGCATCACGCTCCAGCGCTTGCGAATAGGCGGTGCGCGCACCGGCTGGATCTCCGGCGGCGGCCCGCATGCCACCGAGCAGATTCAGCGACAGGGGGCTACCCGGCAATGCAACCGCCGCCTTCTCGGCCACGGCCAGTGCCCCCTTTGGATCCCCCTGCCGGATCAGGGCGTTCGCCAGCGCGTTGGCAACGACGAAATCATGCGGCGTCCTGTCGAAGGCCGCCTGCAGACTCTCGACCGCAGCCGCCGTATCTCCTCCCGCGAGACGACTGAAGCCCAGCGCCGCCTGCGCTCCGACGGCCCCGCCCCGTGCCGCCCGCTCGAGCAGTTCGGCCGCCTTGCCATAACGCTGCTGGGCGAGATTGACCCGCCCCAGCAGGTGAAGCGCCTGCGGGTCGTCCGGCTGGACGCGCAACACATGCTCGAGCAAACCGGTCGCTCGCGCATGGTCGCCCATGTCGAGATGGATCGACGCCAGCAGCCTGCGCGCCCCGAGATTGTTCGGGTAGCGGCCAACGGCGGTCTCGAGGTACTTCCTCGCTTTCTCCAGCTGTCGCCCTGCGTGGTGCGCCAACGCCCCAACCATCAGCAACTGCTCATGGCCCGCGACCCAATCCGCCGGCAGGGCATCCACCAGCCCGGCCGCCTCGGCGAGATGCCGGGCTGACTGCCCACTGTCGCCCGCTCGCTCTGCAAGCAAGGCCAGCAGATAGGAAGCCCGCGGCTCCACTGCCCCGTCGAGCACCGGCACCAGCGCTGCGCGTGCCTCATCGCCGCGCCCGAGATCGATGAGGATGCCCGCGCGGGCGACGCTCGCATCGACCAGGCCCGGATCGAGCGCAACCGCCCGCTCATAGTCGCCGAGCGCAGCAGCCAGGCTTCCCGTGGCATGCAGCACCGAGGCGCGCGCATTGAATGCGGGCGCGTACTCGGGCCCGAGCCTGACGGCCTGCTCCGCCCGCTCGCGCGCGAGATCGCGCTTGCCGGCGGCAATCAGCATCGGCACCTCGGCCGCGAGCGGCACCGGAGATGCCGGATCGATCGCCCGCGCCTCGGCGTAGCTGCGCTCGGCCTCGGCATGCTGACCGAGCGCAGCGTGCGCCGAGCCACGAAGCGTCAGCACCTGAAGGCGAACAGCCAGCGGCAGACCTTCGGCCGACACCGTATCGAGCAGAACCTTGGGCCGCCCCTGCAGCAGGTAGATTCGCGCCATCGGCACCGCCACCTCGGCCCGGCTGACGCCGAGCCTCGAGGCCTCGCGAAAGGCCACTTCCGCGGGACCGACATCACCCTGATCGAGGTAGGCACGCGCAAGAAGCAGATGCGCGGCGAGCATGCCGCGGTCCTCCTGCAGGGCGTTCTTGAGCTGGATGATCGCCCCTGCGACATCCCTCGCCTCGAAGCGCTTCAGGCCATCCTCGTAGTAGCGGCCTGCCGCCGCAGAGTCGGCCAGCACGTTGCCCGACAGAAAAATGGCAAGGACGCCCGCAGCGAGCAAACGGAATGGAGCGGTCATGATTTCAAGGGGTACGAAGACGGTCGCGCCGAGTATACCGAGGGCATCCGGGTGACACCTGTGCATTGCGTCACCGCCGCATGCACGCCCGTGTCGATCGGACGATGGCTCCTGACTTGCGCCATCACTTAGAATCCAGACTTGCTCGCTCGCTCGCCCCTTTGATGGATGCCCACGACTCGGTTCCTTTCCTGAAGGAGATCATCCTCTTCCTCACCCTTGCCGGGGTGCTGATGCCCCTGCTCGGCCGGCTGAAGGTCAACCCCGTGCTCGGTTTCCTGACAGTGGGCACGCTACTGGGCCCTTATGGTCTGGCTTCGTTCGCGGCGGACCTGCCCTGGCTGGCGTGGCTGACCTTCGGCCGGCCGGAAGACGTGGAGTTTCTCGCCGAACTGGGCGTGATCTTCCTGATGTTCATGATCGGCCTCGACATGTCGGTCGAACGCCTGTGGTCAATGCGGCGGCTCGTCTTTGGCCTCGGCGGCTTGCAAGTGCTGCTGACGGCCGCAGCGATCGGCCTCGTCGCCGCGCAGTTCGGCAATCCGGTCGAAGCCTCGGTGATCCTCGGCACGGTGCTCGCGTTCTCGTCAACGGCGATCGTGATGCAGCTGCTGATCCAGCGCCGCGAACTCGGCACCCCGCTGGGCCAGTCCTCGTTCGCCATCCTCCTGTTCCAGGATCTCGCGGTCGTTCCGCTGCTCGTGCTGATCAGCATTCTCGGCGCGACCAGCGGCGAGAGCAGCTTCGGATTCCTGCTCGCATCGGCGGCGCTCAAGGGCGTGCTCACGGTGGTGGTGCTGTACCTGGTGGGGCGTCGCGTCATTCGGCCGCTCTTTCACCAGATCGCATCCGACCGCCAACCCGACACCTTCACGGCGCTCACGCTGCTGACGACGCTGGGGGTCGCCGCCCTGACCTGGTCGGCGGGTTTGTCGATGGCGCTCGGCGCCCTGCTGGCGGGCCTGATCATCGCCGAGACCGAGTTCCGCCACGAGGTCGAGATCACCATCGAGCCCTTCAAGGGACTGCTGATGGGGCTGTTCTTCCTGTCGGTGGGCATGGGCATCGACCTGCGGGCCCTCGCCGAGCAGCCGGTCTGGATCCCGCTGTCGGTCCTCGGCCTGCTGGCCCTCAAAGGGCTCATCGTCGCCGGGCTGCTGCGCGTGTTCGGCATGTCCTGGGGGCGTTCGGTCGAGGGCGGCCTGCTGCTCGGCCAGGGGGGTGAGTTCGCCTTCATCGTGATCGGCCTCGCCCTCGGATTCGAGCTGATTTCGCGACCGATCGGCCAGTTCATGCTGATCGTCGTCGGCGTATCGATGCTGGCAGCGCCGCTCGTCGCCCGCCTTGGCCAGGTACTGGGCGACGCGCTGGACCGCAAGATCACGCCCGACGCCCCGCCGCCCGATGAGGAACTGGGCGAACTGCACGAGCACGTGATCGTCGCGGGCTACGGACGGGTCGGCCAGATGGTGGGGCAGATGCTCTCCGAGCAGGGGGTCTCCTTCATCGCGATCGAGCACGACACCAAGCTCATCGACCGCCACCGCGGCGTGGGCACGCCGGTGGTGTTCGGGGACGCGAGCCGGCCAGAGCTGTTGCGCAAGCTGCACATCGAGCGCGCTCGCGCGGTGGTGCTGACCATGGACAACACCGCCGCGGCCACGCACGCGACGCAGGGCATTCGACGCATCGTCCCGGAGATGCGTATCATCGCGCGCTCACGCGACGAGAAGCACGCGCTGATCCTGCGCGAGGCCGGCGCATCGGTCGTCGTGCCCGAGACGCTGGAGTCTGCCCTGAAGCTGGCAGGTGCCGCACTCGAAGCGCTTGGCGTGCCCTCCGATGCGGCGGCGCGGCTCCTCGAACAGGAGCGTGAGCGGCGCATCATGGCCTTGCGTGAATGAGCGCCGTACCGCGCCCTTGCCCGCCACCACACCCCCTGAGCCAAACCTTCAACTGCGGACCACGATACCTTGAGCACGCGCAAGCCTCGCATCGCCCTGCTCGCCACCGGCGGCACCATTGCCGGTGTCGCCAGCTCGCCAATCGAAACGAAGGGCTACACCGCCGGTCAGCTTGGCGCGGACGACCTGCTCGCGGCCGTGCCGCAGCTGGCGACGCTGGCCGACATCCGCGGCGAGGCGCTGTTCGCCATCGACAGCAAGGACATGGGTCCGGCGCACTGGCTGATCCTGCTGCGACGCGTGCAAGCCCTGGTGGACGATCCCGAGATCGACGGCGTCGTGATCACGCACGGCACCGATACGCTCGAAGAGACCGCCTACTTCCTGCACATCACGCTCGCCACCGCCAAGCCGGTGGTGATGACCGCCGCGATGCGCCCGGCCACCGCGCTATCGGCCGACGGCCCGCTGAACCTGTACCAGGCGGTGCAGCTGGCCTGCCGCCCCGCCGCCGGCCGCGCCGGCGTGCTCGCCGTGCTGGGCGACCGCATCCTGCCGGCCGCCCTCGTCACCAAGCGCCACCCCAGCGCGGTCGATGCGTTCAGCACACCGGAGGCGCTCACCGTCAGCGCGACGGACGCCCAACTGCAGGCCCTCGCGCCCTACCGCTACAGCCGCATCAGTCTGCCCGACAGCGTGCAGGTGCTGCCGCCCGTCGAACTGCTCACCGTCGGCGCCGGCAGTTCCGCCGCACTGGCGTCGGCCGTCGTGCGTGCGCTGGCCCGTGCCAGCCTGCTGACCGGCGCGGCCGGGCTCGTGCTCGGACTGCCGGGCAACGCCAGCCTGCCGCAGAGCTGGGAGGCTGCCATCGAAGAAGAACTGCCCGCGTCGGTGCCGGTGGTACTGGCCAGCCGTTGCGGCGGTGGCGTGACCGCAGACCTGGCGGGCCGTCCCAACAACTGGCTGCAATGCGTGGCGCTGGACCCGCTGAAGGCCCGCGTGCGCCTGATCGTGGGTCTTGGCGCCGGCCTGCGCGGGGTGCGCCTGAAACGCTGGTTCGAGCGCGGCTGACGCAGCGCCGACCCGCCTACAGGCCGGCGTCCGTGCCGCCGCCGGCGAGCGCCGCATCCACGATGCGCCGCGTCAGGTGCGGCGCGAAGCCCTCGATGAAGGCATAGATATAGGCGCGCAACCAGGCGCGCTTGCGCAGTCCGATGCGCGTCGTACTCGATTCGAACAGGTGCGATGCCTCCACCATGCCCAGGCGCCGGTCCTCCTCCGGGTTGTAGGCCATGCGCGCGAGGATGCCGATGCCAAGATCCATCTCCACGTACTTCTTGATCACGTCCGAGTCGATCGCCGACAGCACCACGTTGGGCTTCAGCCCACGGCCGAGGAAGGCCTTGTTGATCAGGCTGCGGCCGGTGAAGGCGTCGTCGTAGGTGATCAGCGGATAGCGCGCGATCGCCTCCAGCGTGAGCGGCGCCTCGCGCAGGATGGGATGGCGCGGCGTGGCGACGATGCAGCGGTTCCACTGGTAGCAGGGCAGCATCACCAGGTCGTCGTAGTCGGCGATGGCCTCGGTGGCGATCGCGATGTCCGCGGTGCCGTCGAGCACCATCTCGCACACCTGCCGTGGGCTGCCCTGGTGCAGCGACAGCTTGACCTGCGGGTAGCGCCGCATGAAGTCGCGGATCACCGACGGCAGCACATAGCGCGCCTGCGTGTGGGTAGTGGCGATCGACAGGCTGCCCACGCCTTCGTTGGCGAATTCGTCACCCACCTGCTGCAGGTTGTCGAGGTCGCGCAGCACGCGCTCGGCGATCGCCAGCACCGCACGCCCGGGCTGGGTCACGGCGACAAGGCGCTTGCCGTGGCGCTCGAAGATCTCGATGCCAAGCTCGGTCTCGAGCTGGCGGATCTGCTTCGACACCCCCGGCTGCGAGGTGAACAAGGCGTCGGCCGCCTCCGAGACATTCAGCCCGCGACGGGCGACTTCGTGGATGTAGCGCAGTTGCTGCAAATTCATGGCCGAACTTTATAACTTTCAATTCTTAGAGTTTAACTCCGAACACCTTCTGAGCCCTAAGGCAAGCCTCTACGATCGCGGCACTCCCAGGGATCGGTGCCCCGTCACGGCGCACCGGCTCAAAGAATTGCAATCCGGCGCCTCCGCGGCTCCCCTCGACGAGAGACAGAACATGTACCAGTACGACGAATACGATCAACGCATCGTCGATGAGCGCGTTGCCCAGTTCGCCGACCAGACCCGCCGCTACCTCGCCGGCGAGCTGACCGAGGACGAGTTCCGTCCGCTGCGCCTGCAGAACGGACTCTACATCCAGCGCCACGCGCCGATGCTGCGCATCGCCGTGCCCTACGGCAACCTGAACTCGAAGCAGCTGCGCACGCTCGGGCACATCGCTCGCACCTACGACCGCGGCTATGGCCACATCACCACGCGTCAGAACGTCCAGTTCAACTGGCCGCGCCTGGAGGATGTGCCCGAGATCCTAGACCAGCTCGCCAAGGTGCAGATGCACGCGATCCAGACCTCGGGCAACTGCATCCGCAACGTCACCTCCGACCCGTTCGCCGGCGTGGCCGCGGACGAGATCGTCGATCCGCGCCCGTGGTGCGAGATCCTGCGCCAGTGGAGCACCTTCCACCCCGAGTTCGCCTTCCTGCCGCGCAAGTTCAAGATTGCGGTCAACGGCGCGAAGGAAGACCGCGCGGTGATCCGGGTGCACGACATCGGGCTGGACATCGTGCACAACGCCGCTGGCGAACTGGGCTTTCGCGTGCTGGTGGGTGGCGGTCTGGGACGTACGCCGATCATCGGCGAGGAAGTCGCCGCCTTCGTGCCGTGGCAGCAGATCCTCAACTACTGCGAGGCGATCCTGCGCGTCTACAACCTGCACGGTCGTCGCGACAACGCCTACAAGGCGCGGATCAAGATCCTGGTGAAGGCGCTCGGCGTGCCCGAGTTCGCGCGCCAGGTCGAGGAAGAATTCGCCCACCTCAAGGACGGCCCGTCGACGCTGACCCAGGCCGAAATCGAGCGTATCGCCAGCCGCTTCAACGATCCGGTGTTGAGCGCGCTGGCGCAGGATGCCGGCTATCGCGCGCGGCTCGCCGAGGACAAGGCCTTCGCCGCCTGGGCGCGGCGCAACGTGCGCGACCACCGCGTGCAGGGCTACGCCAGCGTCGTGCTGTCGCTCAAACCCTACGGCGTGGCGCCGGGCGATCTCACGGCAGACCAGTTCGACGCCGTCGCCGAACTCGCCGACCGCTACGCCTTCGGCGAAGTGCGCAGCACCCATGAACAGAACATCGTGCTCGCCAGCGTGCGCGAGGCCGACCTCTTCGCACTGTGGCAGGACGCCCGCGCGATCGGCCTGGCGACGCCGAACATCGGCCTGCTCACCGACATCATTTCCTGCCCGGGCGGCGACTTCTGCGCGCTCGCCAACGCCAAGTCGATCCCGATCGCCAACGCCATCCAGGACCGCTTCGACAACCTCGACTACCTGTTCGACATCGGCGAACTCGAGATCAACATCTCGGGCTGCATGAACGCCTGTGGCCACCACCACGTCGGCCACATCGGCATCCTCGGCGTCGACAAGAACGGCGAGGAGTTCTACCAGGTGACGATCGGTGGCGACCAGGGCAACCAGACCACGCTGGGCAAGGTCATCGGCCCGTCCTTCGCCGCCGCAGAGATGCCCGACGTGATCAGCTCGCTGATCAACAACTTCATCGACAACCGCCAGGACGACGAGCGCTTCATCGACACCGTCCGCCGCATCGGCGTGGAGTCCTTCAAGACCCGCGTCTATGCCGAGCGCACCGCGCGCCTCGAAGCCAAGGAGATCGCCCATGTCTGACATCATCAAGAACGGTCGCGTGCATGCGGACGAGTGGACCGTGCTGCGCCTTGCCGAAGGGGACGAGGCTACCACCATCGCCCTGCCCGCCGGCCGCGTGATCGTGCCGCTGGCGGTGTGGCAGGCGCGCCGCGAGGAACTGCTGCCCAAGGCTGAGGCGGGCGTGCTCGGCGTCTGGCTGGCGGGCAACGAGAATCCGGCCGCGCTGACGGCGGACCTGTCGGCACTGCCGCTGGTTGCGGTCGACTTCCCCAAGTTTGCAGACGGTCGCGGCTACTCGATCGCCACCCTGCTGCGCACCCGCCTGGGCTACGGCGGAGAGTTGCGTGCGATCGGCAACGTGCTGCGCGACCAGTTCTTCTTCCTGCTGCGCTGCGGCTTCAGCGTGCTGCAGCCGCAGAAGGGCAAGTACACGCCGGCTCAGCTCGACGCCGCACTCGCCAGCCTGAACGACTTCTCCGAGCCCTACCAGGCTGCGGTCGACCGACCCGAACCGCTGTTCCGCCGCCAATCGCGCCGCCCGCTGCAGGGGGAGGCCGCCTGATGAACGCGAGCGTCTCGATCCTGCGCCCAGCCACCCGCAACCCGGCAACCCGCCCTGCCCTGACCGACGCGCTGCGTGCCACCGTCGGCGCCAAGGCCGCGGCCGCGCTGGCCCTGCTGCGCGAGGCGGTGGCCGAGTTCGGTGGCAAGGGCGAGCTCGCCTTCGCCAACAGTTTCGGCGCCGAGGACATGGTGCTGACCGACCTGATCCTGTCGAACGGCCTGCCGATCGAGATCTTCTCGCTCGACACCGGACGCCTGCCGGCCGAGACCTACACGCTGATCGGCGAGGTCGAGCAACGCTACGGCACCACGCTGAAGATCTACTTCCCGGATGCGACCGCAGTGGAGACCTTCGTGCGCAGCCACGGCATCAACGCCTTCTACGACTCGGTCGAACTGCGCAAGGCGTGCTGCGGCGTGCGCAAGATGGAGCCGCTGCGCCGTGCACTGGCGGGCAAGCAGGCCTGGATCACCGGCCTGCGCGCCGCCCAGTCGGTCACCCGCAGCGGTCTGCCGCTGCGCGAGTTCGACGGCGCCAACGGGCTGGAAAAGCTCAACCCCTTGTCGGACTGGAGCGAGACAGAAGTCTGGGCCTACATCCGCCTGCATGAGGTGCCCTACAACGCGCTGCACGACCAGTTCTACCCCAGCATCGGCTGTGCGCCCTGCACACGGGCCATTGCCGTGGGCGAGGACGTGCGCGCCGGCCGCTGGTGGTGGGAAGACCCCGCCTCCAAGGAGTGCGGCCTCCACGTCAAGAAGGGGTAAAACGATGAACGCCAAGCACCCGGCGCAGGCCCCGCACACGCCCGTGGTCGGCGCCGGCCGCCGCAGCCTGCAACACCGCCTGGGCGCGCTACGCGCCGGCCTCAAGGCGGCCCTGCGCGCCTTCCGCACACACCCGAACAAGCATCCGCAACGGTAAATTGATCATGTCGACGCTGACCAAACAGACGCTGTCCCACCTCGACTGGCTCGAGGCCGAAGCCATCCACATCCTGCGCGAAGTCGCTGGCCAGTGCGCCAACCCGGTGCTGCTGTTCTCCGGCGGCAAGGATTCGATCTGCCTGCTGCGCCTGGCCGAGAAGGCCTTCCGCCCCGGCCGCTTCCCCTTCCCGCTGATGCACATCGACACCGGCCACAACTACAAGGAAGTGACCGACTTCCGCGACAAGCGCGCCGCCGAGCTGGGCGAACGCCTGATCGTGCGCTCGGTGGAAGACTCGATGGCGCGCGGCACCGTGGTGCTGAAGCACCCGGGCGAGTCGCGCAACAAGCACCAGTCGGTGACCCTGCTGGAGGCGATTGAGGAGTTTGGCTTCGACGCCTGCATCGGCGGCGCGCGGCGCGACGAGGAGAAGGCGCGCGCCAAGGAACGCATCATGAGCTTCCGCGACGAGTTCGGGCAGTGGGATCCGAAGAACCAGCGCCCCGAGCTGTGGAACCTGTACAACGCGCGCAGCCACAAGGGCGAGAACATCCGTGCCTTCCCGATCAGCAACTGGACCGAGCTCGACGTGTGGCAGTACATCCAGCGCGAGCAGCTGGAACTGCCGTCGATCTACTTCGCCCACACCCGCCCGGTAGTGCGCAAGAACGGCCTGCTGCAGCCGGTGACCGAGCTGACCCCGGCGAAGGACGGCGACGTCGTCGAGGACGTACTGGTGCGCTTCCGCACCGTGGGCGACATCACCTGCACGGCACCGGTGGAGTCGGACGCTGACACGGTGGAGAAGATCCTGGCCGAGACCGCGACCACCACGATCACCGAGCGTGGGGCAACGCGGATGGACGACCAGACTTCGGAGGCGTCGATGGAGCAGCGGAAGAAGGAAGGGTATTTCTGAGCGTTGTTTTCTTGCTTGAGTGTCTGTGCTGAAAGGTTCGTTGCGGGGACGCGCAC
Organism: Thauera sp. 63; assembly: GCF_000310165.2. Classification (NCBI taxonomy): domain Bacteria; kingdom Pseudomonadati; phylum Pseudomonadota; class Betaproteobacteria; order Rhodocyclales; family Zoogloeaceae; genus Thauera; species Thauera sp. 63. Next base: position 43,191 of record NZ_AMXC01000003.1, on the reverse strand, counting down.
GGGGTGTTCCCTCCGGGGCTGCGGAACTCGCTGCGCTCGGACAGTCCTCGCCCCTTCAGGAACACCCCGTGCGCATCCAGGCATCGTGAGAGCAGCCCAACGCGAGACCAGAACCGGCGGACGTAGAGGGTTTTGTGCCTTCGCGCAGCAAGCACGTAGCTGGGGATGTGTGGGGTATTCGTGAAGAGGCGAGGACTGTCTGAGCCCGAAGGGCGAGTTCCGCAGCCTCGGAAGGAATACCCCGCGCGGCCCCAGCTGCAAGCAAGGCAAACGGCGCCGATCAGCATCCGAATTTGACAGAAAGATTGAAGGAATCATGACCATGTCCGCCCTTGAACACCTCCCCGAGATCGACAACGGCCTGCTGCGCTTTCTCACCTGCGGCAGCGTCGATGACGGCAAGAGCACCCTGATCGGCCGCCTGCTGTTCGACACCAAGACCATCCTCGCCGACACCCTCAACGCCATCGAGAAGACCTCGGCCAAGCGCGGCATGAGCGCGGTCGACCTCTCTCTGCTCACCGACGGCCTGCAGGCCGAGCGCGAGCAGGGCATCACCATCGACGTCGCCTACCGCTACTTCTCCACCGGCCGGCGCAAGTACATCATCGCCGACGCCCCCGGCCACGAGCAGTACACCCGCAACATGGTGACCGCCGCCTCCACGGCCAACCTGGCGATCATCCTCATCGATGCGCGCAAAGGCGTACTGACGCAGACCCGCCGCCACTCCTACCTCGCCAGCCTGGTCGGCATTCCACACCTGGTGGTCGCGGTCAACAAGATGGACCTGGTCGACTATGACCAGGCCGTGTTCGAGCGCATCAAGGCCGAATACCTCGCCTTCGCCGCCAGGCTCGGCATCAATGACGTGCGCTTCATCCCGATCTCGGCGCTGGAAGGCGACATGATCGTCGATCGCGGCGACCGCCTCGGCTGGTACGACGGCCCGACCCTGCTCGACATCCTCGAGAACGCCCCCGCCGCCCACACCGAACAGGCCGAGAACTTCCGCCTGCCGGTGCAGTTCGTGTGCCGCCCGCAGGATTCCGCCAACCCCGAGCTGCACGACTACCGCGGCTTCATGGGCCGGGTCGAATCGGGCGAGATCGCCGTCGGCGACGCCGTCACCGTGCTGCCTTCGGGAGCCACCAGCCGCGTCAAGCGCATCGAACTCGGGGGCGCCAGCCTGCCGCGCGCGATCCACGAGCAATCGGTGACCCTGCTGCTGGAAGACGAGATCGACATCTCGCGCGGCGACCTCATCGTGAAGTCGAGCGAGGCGCCAGAGCCCGTCAAGCAAGTCGACGCCACCGTGTGCTGGCTGTCGGAAACCCCGTTGAATCCGGCCCGAACCTACCTGGTGCGGCACACCACTCGCGAAGTGAAGGCCAAGGTCGCGACCATCGATTACCGGCTCGATGTGAACACTCTGGAGCGAGAAGCGAGCACCGGCCTCGCCATGAACGACATCGCCCGTGTCACGCTCAAGCTCGCACAGCCGATCGTCGCCGACCGCTACAAGGACAACCGCGCCACCGGCGCCTTCATCATCATCGACGAGAGCACCAACAACACGGTGGGTGCGGGCATGATCGGCTGAATGCCTTCACCCATCCCGAGCCGGGCGACGACATCTCCGTGAGGTGTCGTCGCCCGGCTTTTCTTCGTCTACGCCCTACCACCACGCACGCTCTTACGTCTGGCGTTGCGTCGGTTTTTTTTACACCTCACTCCCGCTTGTATGCCTAGACCCTTGAAAACTCTCCGCTTTAAATCTTGGCACGAATGGTGCTTAAGCTATATGCATTATTTCTAATGCAAACTTTGTGATGCGACTGCGATAGAAGGGCGGACCGCGAGAAGCACTCACCTCGTCTCGACGCACTCGGCATCACGCATGGATCAACTCAGGGGACTGAACAATGAAGCATCTTCTTCTCTCCGCGCTGCTCACGACGGGCTTTGCTGCAAGTGCCATGGCCGCGCCGCTGACCCTCACCGGTAACTACGTGCGCGTCGGTATCAGCGACTACGGCACCCTTGGCAGCAACGGCTCGACTTCGCCTGGCATCCTGCACGACTCGACCGGCACGCAGAACTTCGCACCTGGCGGCATCCCGAACGACTACCTGACCCCGGGCACCCCGAGCGAGGGCTTCGCGATCAACAGCGCGGAGACAGGATTCCGCGTCAACAACAATGCGTGGACTGAAGACTTCGGATTTGCCTCGCCGACGCTGCTGACGGGCGGCGCCGCCCAAGGCTACGACAACGCGGCAAGCTGGACCGGCAGCCTCGCCGGTTCGCTGAGCATCACCAACAGCTACTTCTTCAACAACGGCGACGAGCGCGTCGTCGTGCAGACGGTGATCACCGCCCTGCAGAGCCTCGGCGACCTGGTGTTCGGCCGCCACCTCGACCCGGATCCGGACGTCAACCGTTTCAACTCGTATGACACCCGGAACACGCGTGGCAACACCCTGTTTGCGCCCGAGGACCTCGTCTCCGCCGCGGGGCTGAGTACCGGTCTGACGATTGGCATCCTCGACCTGCAGAACGTCTACCGCTCGAACACCGGGATCAACACCTCCTGCTGCAACAACGATGATCCCTACAACGTTCTGGCCGGCTACGGCCCGGTGTTCGGTTCGGCCACCCCTTTCAACGACGGCGACTACGGCCTGCAGATGGCATGGTTCATTGGTGATCTCGAGGCGGGTCAGTCGGCAACCCTGACCTACGCCTACGTGATGGGCGCACGTCAGTCGGATGTCGGTGGCGACGACAACAACGTACCCGAACCGGGCACGCTCGCCCTCCTCGGCCTCGGACTGGCGGCCCTGGCGCGTCGGCGTATGCGCCAGTAAGACCAGAGCGCTTTCCGGCAGGACGAATCGGACCACCAGCGCGTGGTCCGATTTTTTTGTGCAGGCCCAGGTGGTGCTGCCCGGCCCGGCGCCCCTCAGTTCTTTCCGCTTTGCCGCGGCGCCCGCATTGCAGATAATGCGGCGACGATCCACTCGGCAGGACCGCAGCAGGTGACCGGCACAGAACTCAGCGCAACCCGTCTCGATAAATGGCTGTGGGCAGCCCGCTTCTTCAAGCATCGTACTGCTGCCACCGAGGCCGTCGATGGCGGCAAGGTCAAGCTCAATGGCGCAGCGGTGAAGCCCGCCCGCGAGGTCAAGGCTGGAGACCGGATCGACGTCACCATCGGCGAGGACACCCGCTCGGTCGTCGTGCGCGCGATTGCCGAAAAACGCGGATCGGCGACGGTCGCGCAAACGCTTTACGAAGAAACGACCGAAAGCATCGAACAGCGTGAGCGCGCGCGCGAGCTGCGCAGGTTCGCCGCACCGCCGGGCGCCGACCTGCATGGCCGCCCGACCAAGCGTGATCGCCGTCGGATCGACCGCTTCGGCGGATACTGAAATCGGCCCGCGGCGGGCGGGCACATCGCAGTCAGGCCCGCCCTTCACCGGCACCATCGCCACCCATGCAGCCGAAGCGCTGAACTTCGGCCACCCTCCGACACTCCGATCATCAGGATTCGCCACACTGATGCCGCGACCGCCCGAGGAGAGTGTCGATGTCGACCCGACATGGGATTGTCTTCCGCCATGTCGTCGCCCTGCTGTTTCTCTTGCTCGGCAGTGCCGGCCTGACCCTCCTTGCCGCCAACGGCAGTTCCGGCTTCGCGCTTGTACTGCGGATCGACGGCGTCATTGGCCCGGCCAGCGCCGACTACATCCACAAGGGACTGGCTCAGGCCACCGCGCGCGGCGCGCAACTGGTCGTGATCGAGATGGACACCCCCGGCGGGCTCGACACCTCGATGCGCAGCATCATCAAGGACATCCTCGCCTCGCCCGTACCGGTCGCAGGCTTCGTCGCCCCGGAGGGCGCCAGAGCGGCGAGTGCGGGTACCTACATCCTCTACGCCAGCCATATCGCCGCGATGGCGCCGGCGACCAACCTCGGTGCCGCGACGCCCGTCGCCATCGGCCTCGGCGGCCCTCAACCCGGCAGCACTGCGCCGCGGGAAGAGGAGACGGACACTCCCGCCGCCACGTCCGATGAGCGGACGACAGAGCAGACGCCTGCAAGCCCCGCAACCGCCCGCAGCCCGGCCGATGCCATGGCCGCCAAGTCCATGTCCGACGCCACGGCCTACATCCGCAGCCTTGCGCAACTGCGCGGTCGCGATGTCGATTTCGCCGAGCGCGCGGTGCGCGAGGCGGCCAGCCTGTCCGCCGAGGAAGCGCTGGCGAAGGGGGTGATCGACATCATCGCCATGGACACCGCCGACCTGCTGCACAAACTCGACGGCCGGGAGATCGCGGTCCTCGACGGCAAGCGCACGCTCGCCACGGCGGACCTGGCCATCGAGCGTCTGGAACCGGACTGGCGCAACCGTATCCTCGCCGTACTCGCCAACCCGCAGGTGGCGCTGATCCTGATGATGATCGGCATCTATGGCCTGTTCTTCGAGTTCACCTCACCCGGCTTCGGCGTACCGGGCATCGCCGGGGCGATCTCGCTGCTGGTCGCGCTCTATGCCTTCCAGTTGCTACCGGTCAATTGGGCCGGCGTGCTGCTGCTGGCGGTCGGCGCCGGCCTGATGCTTGCCGAGGCTTTCCTGCCCAGCTTCGGCGCACTCGGCATCGGCGGCATCATCGCCTTCGTCGTCGGCGGCCTGTTCCTGATGGACGCCGAGGTGCCGGGATTCGGCATCCCGCTGGCGCTGATCGTGGGCCTGGCCCTGGCCAGCGCCGCGATCCTGCTCGCCATCGGCAACCTCGCGGCACGCAGCCTGCGCCGCGCAGTCGTCAGTGGGCGCGAGGCGATGCTCGGCGCGCGCGGCACGGTGATCGGCCCTGCACCGGACGGCACCTGGTGGATCGCGGTGCACGGCGAGAACTGGCGCGCCCGTGCCGATCGTCCGCTCGTGCCCGGCGCGCCCGTCCGCGTCGAGCGCATGGATGGCCTCGTCCTCCACGTTTCCCCCACCGATCCCCCCCACCCTCCCGGGAGTCCGCCATGATGCTCGATCTTCAGTTCGGTCTCGCGCCCTTGCTGGTGCTGCTGATCTTCCTCGTCGTCGCCTCGGTCAAGATCCTGCGCGAGTACGAGCGCGGCGTGATCTTCCTGCTCGGCCGCTTCTGGCGCGTGAAGGGGCCAGGCCTGGTCATCGTGATCCCCGGCGTGCAGCAGATGGTGAAGGTCGACCTGCGGGTGGTGACAATGGACGTGCCGCCGCAGGACGTGATCTCGAAGGACAACGTCTCGGTGAAGGTCAATGCGGTGGTGTATTTTCGCGTCGTCGATCCGCAAAAGGCCATCATCCAGGTGGAAAACTACCTGATGGCGACCAGCCAGCTCGCACAGACGACACTCCGTGCGGTGCTCGGCAAGCACGAACTCGACGAGATGTTGGCCGAGCGCGAGAAACTCAACCTCGACGTGCAGCAGATTCTCGACGCCCAGACCGACGCCTGGGGGATCAAGGTGGCAAACGTCGAGATCAAGCATGTCGATCTCAACGAGAGCATGGTTCGCGCCATTGCGCGCCAAGCCGAGGCGGAGCGTGAACGCCGCGCCAAGGTGATCCACGCGGAAGGCGAAAAGCAGGCTGCGCAATCGCTGCTCGAAGCCGCCGAAATGCTGTCGCGCGAGCCTGCGGCAATGCAGTTGCGCTACCTGCAGACCTTGACCCAGGTGGCAGGCGACAGGACCTCGACGCTGGTGTTTCCGGTGCCCGTCGACCTGATCGGGCAGCTGATGGGGCAGGCGGACAAGTCCCGGGGCGCAGGCATGAGGGCGGAACCCTGACCGCCCTCCGACTCAGCCGGGCGCTGCCCCCGAACGCGAACCATGCACGGCCAGCCACACCGTGGCCAGGGCCGTCGACAGCACGCGGTGCCTGCAGCCGGCGGGAATCTCCACCCAGTCGCCGGGCGTCAGCGCAATCCGCCCGCCATCGTCAAAACCCAACTCCGCCGCCCCCTGCAGCAGCACGACCCACTCGTCCTCGGCCTGCTCGTACCAGAAGCCCGGCGGACTGGCATGGCGGTGCGACACGATGCGCTCGACCCGGCAAGCGGTTCCCGCGAAGAGCGTCTGGAAGTGCTCTTCGACGCCCGCCTCGGGCAACGGTACGTAGAGGTTGCCTCGCCGCAGCCGGCTCGCCTCCGACATGTCAGTCCAGCACGAGCGCGAGTGCCAGCGGCAGGAACACCACCGCCGCAAGGTTGCCGATGAGCACCATCGAGGCCACCTTGCCCGGCTCCTGCTGGTAACGCTCGGCGAACATGAAGTTGAGCACCGCCGGCGGCAGGGCGCCGAACACCAGCACCAGGGCCTGTTCGCGCTGCGGCAGTTCGATGACCTGCAGCACGGCCCACGCCAGCGCGAGCCCGATCAGCGGACGCGCCAACCCGCCGCCCAAGACCCCGACACCAAGCGCACTGATGCGCGAATCCGCGAGCCGCACGCCCAGACCGAACAGCATCAGCGGGATGGAGATCTCGCCAAGCATGCGGATCGCCGTTAGCAAGGGGGGCCAGACCTCGAAGTGCGTCAGGCTGACGGCAAGGCCGAGGAAGGTCGCCACCACCGACGGGACTTTCCACACCGTCAGCAACCGGACCCGGTGATCGAGCAGCCAGGCGCCGAATGAAAAGTGGATGAGGTTCGACACCATGAACAGCACCACCATCGGCGCCAGCGCCGCCTCGCCGAAGGCCAGCACGGCCAAGGGCAAGCCCAGATTGCCGCAGTTGTTGAACATGATCGGCGGCACCAGCGTCTTGGGATCGATGCCGACCGCACGCGCCAGCACCCACGCTGCGAGACCGGTCCCGACCACCATCAGCGTCGCGGCGCAGATCAGCGGCAGGAAGGCACCAACATCGAAAGCCTTGTTCGCCAGCGCAGCGAACACCAGTGCCGGCACGAAGACATCCATGTTCAGCTTGTTGGCGTGGGACAGATCCGGCTTGACGCGGCGTCCGACGAAATAGCCGAGCGCGGTGATCGAGAACAGCGGGAAGAGGATTTCGACGATTCGGATCAGCATGACAGGGATCGGTGGAGGGAATGGAGCTGCGCCCCCGGGGCGCACAGCGCATGCCTTGCCTAGAAAAGCCTGCGCCCCGGCCGCGACAACCCGCCGCCGGGGCGCATCTGGGCAGGAAACGGCACCCCGCCGCTCAGAGCACGTAACGCGCCAGGTCCTCGCGTTGCGCCAGCATGTCCAGACGCGAGTCGACGTAAGCGGCATCGACCATCACCGTGTCGAGCCCGCCCTTGCCCGCCTCGAACGAGACCTCCTCGAGCAGCTTTTCCATCACCGTGTACAGACGACGGGCGCCGATGTTCTCCGTCTTCTCGTTGACCCGGTAGGCGATCTCGGCAAGACGGCGGACGCCATCGGGCGCGAAGCGCAGCGTGACGCCATCGGTGGCCAGCAGCGCCTCGTACTGACGGGTCAGGCAGGCGTCGGTGCTGGTCAGGATGCGCTCGAAATCCTCGACCGACAGCGACTCGAGCTCGACCCGGATCGGGAAGCGGCCCTGCAGTTCCGGGATCAGGTCGGACGGCTTCGACAGGTGGAAGGCACCGCTGGCGATGAACAGGATGTGATCGGTCTTGATCATGCCGTACTTGGTGGAGATCGTCGTACCCTCGACCAAGGGCAGCAGGTCGCGCTGGACCCCCTGGCGCGACACGTCGGCGCCATGCACGTCGCTGCGCGCGGCAATCTTGTCCACCTCGTCGAGGAAGACGATGCCGTTCTGTTCCACCGCACGGACCGCCTCGAGCTTGACCTCCTCGTCGTTGATCAGCCGTGCGGCTTCCTCGTCGGCGAGCAGCTTCAGCGCCTCGCGGATCTGCAGCTTGCGCTGCTTGCGCTTGCCGCCGCCCAGGTTCTGGAACATGCCCTGGATCTGCTGCGTGAGCTCCTCCATGCCCGGCGGGGCGAAGATCTCGGCGCTCATCGACGGCGCGGCGACCTCGATCTCGATCTCCTTGTCGTCGAGTTCGCCTTCGCGCAGCTTCTTGCGGAATTTCTGCCGGGTCGCCGAATCTGGCGCAGGCTCCGGTTCCGCGTTGAACGCCACGGGGCGGGCCGGCGGCAGCAGGGCGTCGAGAACGCGGTCCTCGGCGGCATCGAGCGCGCGGTCGCGTACCGACTTCATCGCGCGTTCGCGCCCATCCTTGATCGCGATCTCGATCAGGTCGCGGATGATGGTGTCCACGTCGCGGCCGACGTAGCCCACTTCGGTGAACTTGGTCGCCTCGATCTTGATGAAGGGTGCGTTGGCAAGCCGCGCCAGGCGACGGGCGATCTCGGTCTTGCCGACGCCGGTGGGCCCGATCATCAGGATGTTCTTGGGCGTGATCTCGCTGCGCAGCGGCTCGGCGACCTGGGCGCGGCGCCACCGGTTGCGCAGCGCGATCGCGACCGCCTTCTTGGCCTTGTCCTGCCCGACGATGTGCTTGTCGAGTTCGGAGACGATCTCCGGCGGGGTCATCTGGGTCATGCGTTCAACCTCAATCCAGCACTTCGATGGTGTGGTGGTGATTGGTGTAGATGCAGAGGTCGGCGGCGATGCCAAGCGCCTTCGACACGACCTCCTTGGGCTCGAGCGCCGTGTTCTCGATGAGCGCCCGCGCTGCCGACTGGGCATAAGCGCCGCCGCTGCCGATGGCCACGATCCCCTGCTCCGGCTCAAGCACGTCGCCATTACCAGTGATTACCAGCGAGTGCTCGCGATCGGCCACGGCGAGCATGGCCTCGAGCCGGCGCAACATGCGGTCGGTACGCCAGTCCTTGGCCAGTTCCACCGCGCTGCGCAGCAGGTTGCCCTGATGCTTGTCGAGCTTGGCCTCGAAGCGCTCGAAGAGCGTGAACGCGTCGGCCGTGCCGCCCGCAAACCCCGCAAGGATATTGCCGTCATAGAGCGTGCGGACCTTGCGCGCCGACGCCTTGATGACGATGTTGCCCAGGGTGACCTGGCCGTCCCCGCCGAGCGCAACGCGATTGCCGCGCCGCACCGACAGGATGGTGGTGCCGCGATACTGTTCCATGCCGATTCCTCGCCGGCTGAAGGCCGGCGTCGATGATGCAATGAGTTCTAACTGCGCAGCGTGACGTGCGCGACCTGGTCGACGCTCATGACCCGCAGCAGTGCGGCAACCATGGCATTGACGTTGCGTAGGCCCACGAGTTTACCCTGAGCCTGGAGCGTCGCGAGGATGTTGAACAACTGCCCCGCGCAGACGAAATCCAGCCGGCGCAACTGCGTACAGTTCACCGTCACCTCGCGCCGGTCGGCCACATAGGCAGCAAAACGCTTGAGCGCGTCGTTCGATGCGCCACAGAGCTCTCCTTCCAGCGCAAACCCGTCCGGCTCCGGTGTCGTGGCGGGCTCGGGTGTCGTCACCGGCTTCATTCCGGAAATGGCCGCTGCCGGGGGCGGCAGGCCTTTCCATGAGGGCGGCGACTCCTCGAACGTGATCGCATAGTCGATGGCAAGGTTCTCGAAGCGCTCCTCGTCGCCCGAGTGCTGCAACAGTTCGAGCAACAGCAACCAGGTGTCGCGATCTTCCGCGCGCCCGGCCTCGACGCGTTTGCCAAGTTCATCGACCAGCGGCCCCACATTGACCAGAGAGACCTTGATCCGTTCGGCTGCAAGCTCGTCGAGCACCGCGCGCAGCTGCCCGCAAGCGCCGTCACCCAAGCCCTTGAGCCGGCCGACGTCGATGCGGGCAGAGCCCGTCCGACGCGCGGCGACCGCGATCTGTCGCAACTGCGCCTCGGCCTGTGCCGACAAGCTTCCTGCCAGGCTGACCGTCGAGGGGCGCGGCTGGGCCGGCTTTGCGACGCCGACCGACAGATCGACCCAAGGTGGTGGCGAACGCTCGAAGCGCGTCGCGTAGTCGAGCACCCGCGACTCGAACTGCTGGCGCTTCCCCGTCAAGCGGTAGAGGTCGAGCAGCATCATCCACAAGCCCTCGCCGGGATTCGACGACGGCTCGTCCAAGGTGGCGACCAGCACCTGCTCGGCTTCCGCCACATTGCCGTTTGCGTAGAGAACCGCAGCTTCCTCGTAGGCGGCGCCGATCCCCGCACCGACCTCCTGAACCTCGACCTCGGCCAGACCGCGCCCCGCATCGGTCGCGGCGAAATCGAGTTCGGACAGTTCCGTAGGCGGGGGCGGGAGGGTGAAGCTGTCGCCTTTCACGGACGGCTCTTTCCCCGCGGGCGCAGCGCTACCCGTTGGTTTCCGACCGAAAAAAGGAATTGCCACGCCGCCGTCCGTCCTGAATGATCGATGCAGTCCCGAAAGATTCTCGGTCAAGGATAGCACTTCCTGCAGCGCGGCTGGGTTGGCGCCCACCGCGGCCCATTACGTTTTGCAAAACTCGGCATCACCGCCCCCCTTCCCTTGCACCGGGGCTCGGATAGAATGCTGCAATGCAACTGAACTCCCCCGCCACAGCGGCTGCGTCAGACGAGACATCGCCTGCGCAGCCGTCTTTTGTGCTGCCCGTCCGTGTCTATTACGAGGACACTGACGCGGCCGGTGTCGTCTACTACGCCAACTATCTGCGCTTCTGCGAGCGGGCCCGCACCGAATGGCTACGGGCGCTCGGTTTCGAGCAGCAGGCGATGATGACATCTGCCGGCACGGCCTTCGTCGTGCGATCGGTGCAAGCCGACTACCTTGCCCCCGCTCGCCTCGACGACGCACTCGAGGTCGTCACGCGCATCGCAACACTGCGCCGCGCCAGCCTCCTGTTCGACCAGGCGATCCGTCGCCAGGGGCAACTTCTGTTTACCGCGCAGGTCCTAGTGGCCTGCATCGACACCCGCCGCCAGAAACCGGCATCCATTCCGGCCGACCTGCATTCCCTCTTCGAAAGAAGCTTCGCATGACCGTCACTCACGACCTCTCCATTCTCAGCCTGATCAGCCAGGCCAGCGTCCTCGTCCAACTGGTGATGGCGCTGCTCGCCACGCTCTCATTGGTCTCCTGGTACTGGATCTTCCGCAAGTGGTTCCAGATCCGCGCCGCACGTGCCCAGACCGACGAATTCGAACGTGACTTCTGGAGCGGCGGTGATCTCAATACCCTGTTCGAGGCCGCCACGCGTCACGAGACCGGCGGCATGGAGCGTATCTTCGAAGCCGGTTACCGCGAGTTCACCAAGCTGCGCGCCAAGGGCCACGACCATTCGGCCATCCTCGACGGCGCCCGCCGCGCCATGCGCGCCACCTATCAGCGCGAGGTCGACGACCTCGAGGCACACCTCGCCTTCCTCGCCTCGGTCGGCTCGGTGTCGCCCTACATCGGCCTGCTCGGCACCGTGTGGGGGATCATGAACTCGTTCCGCGGCCTGTCCAGCGTCGGCTCGGCCACACTGGCCCAAGTCGCCCCCGGCATCGCCGAAGCGCTCGTCGCCACTGCCATCGGCCTGTTCGCCGCGATCCCGGCCGTCGTCGCCTACAACCGCTTCGCGCACGACATCGACCGCCTCGGCATCCGCTTCGAGAGCTTCATGGAAGAGTTCTCCAACATCCTGCAGCGCAACCTGCGCTGACGGCCCCGGAGACCTGTGATGCGCCAACGCCGTCTCATGAACCAGATCAACGTCGTGCCCTACATCGACGTGATGCTGGTGCTGCTCGTGATCTTCATGGTCACCGCGCCGATGATCCAGCAGGGCACGATCAACGTGCCCTCCGCCGGCGCGGGAACCCCTCCGCCGCAGGCCGAGGCCATCTTCATCGAGGTCAAGGCCGACGGCGCGCTTGCGCTACGTCCAGGCAACAGCGGCAACTCGCGCCCGGTACGCAAGGACCAACTGGAGATAGCACTCAAGGAAACCCTGGCGAAGAACCAGGAACAACCGTTTCTGGTCGCAGCCGACCCGAAGCTCGATTACCAGAAGGTGATCGACGTGCTCGAGGTCGCCCGTAGCGCCGGGGTGCGCAAGATCAGTCTCGTCACCCAGAACACCAGCCCGCAGAAATGAGGGAACGCGCAGCAACGCCCCGCGAAGCGCCGGGCAAATGGCAATCCCTCGGGTTGACCGTCGCGGTCCATCTGGGCCTGTTCCTGTTCCTGTTCTTCGGGATTCGCTGGCAGAGCGCGCCCCCCGCCGCACTGGAGGTCAGCCTTGCCAGCGCGCCGCGCATCGCCGCGCCCGCGCCCGCGCCCAAGCCGGAACCGACTCCGCCCCCCAAGCCGGAGCCGAAACCCGAGCCGAAGCCGGAACCCAAGCCCGAAGTGAAGCCGGAGCCGAAGCCGGAACCCAAACCGCAGCCCGAGCCACCCAAGCCCGCACCCAAACCCGAGATCGCCACAAAGGCGCCGGAGAAGAAGCCGGAGCCGCCCAAGCCTGCGCCCAAGCCGGAGCCGAAACCCGAGCCCAAGCCCCAACCCAAACCGGAGCCCAAGCCCGAACCGCCCAAGCCGCAACCCAAGCCGGAGCCGAAACCAGTACCCAAGCCGGAGGCCAAGCCCGAGCCCAAGCCGGTGCAGGACGACTACATGAAGCAACTGCTCGCGCAGGAAACACAGGCCGCACAGAACGCGCGCCTGGAGGGCCTGCTCAAGCAGGAATCCGCACGCGCCGGCGCCCAGGGCGACATGGACAAGTACAAGCTCGCCATCGCCACCAAGGTGCGCGGCAATCTGCTGCGTCCGCCGGGCCTCAGCGGAAACCCCGAGGCGACGTTCGAGGTCGATCAGCTGCCTTCGGGCGAGGTGCTCAACATCCGGCTCAAGCGCTCGTCGGGCGTCCCTGCGCTGGATGAGGCCATCGAGCGTGCGATCCGCCGCTCGAGCCCGCTGCCGCTACCCGCCAACCAGAGCCTTTTCCAGCGCACGATCGAGTTCAAGTTCCGCCCGTTGGCAGACGAGTAAGTCTGCCTTATCTACTTAATTTGTCTATATAATCCGCGGCTGGAGTACGCCCACATGATCCGATTCCTCACCGCCTTCCGCCTCCTGCTGATTCTCGCGCTCGCCAGCCTCGCCTTTGGCGCCCGCGCCCAGCTGTCCATCGAGATCACCGGTGCAGGCGCATCGCGCTTCCCGGTGATCATTCCGATCTTCGAGAATGAAGGCCAGCTGCCGAACAGCGTCACCGACGTCGTCCGCGCGGACCTCGATCGCAGCGGCCTGTTCAGCCTCGTCGACCTCGGCCCGCTCGCGCTGCCCGAGTCGGCCATGCCCGATCTGCCCGCCATGCGCGGCCGCGGTGCCGATGCCGTCCTGACCGGCAGCGTCATTCCGCTCGGCGGCGGACGCTACGACGTGCGTTTCCGCCTGTTCGACACGCAGAAGCAACTCGAGCTCGGCGCCATGGCCATGCCGATGATGGCCTCGCAGAACCGCCTGATCGGACACCGCATCGCCGACTTCGTGTACGAGAAGCTCACCGGGCAGCCGGGCTACTTCTCGACCCGCATTGCCTACGTCATCAAGAGCGGCCCCAACTTCGAGCTGCAGGTCGCCGACGCCGACGGCATGAACGCCGCAACGGCACTGCGCTCGCGCGAGCCCATCATCTCGCCTGCCTGGTCGCCGGACGGCCAGCGCCTGGCCTACGTCTCCTTCGAGCAGAAGAAGCCGATCATCTACGTACATACGCTCGCCACCGGTCAGCGCCGCGTGGTCGCCAACTTCAAGGGCTCGAACTCCGCACCCACCTGGTCACCGGACGGCAACCAGCTCGCCGTCGTGCTGACCAAGGACGGCCAGTCCCAGCTCTACGTGCTCAACGCCGACGGCTCAGGCGTGCGGCGCCTGGCCAGCTCCTCGGGCATCGACACCGAACCCTTCTGGGGCAACGACAGCAACATCTACTTCACCTCGGATCGCGGCGGCAGCCCGCAGATCTACCGTATCTCCGCTGGCGGCGGCAGTGCCCAGCGGGTGACCTTCGACGGCAGCTACAACGTGACTCCGCGCCTCTCGGCGGATGGCACGCTGCTGGCCTTCATCACCCGCAACGCCGGCCGCTTCCAGGTGGCCGTGCAGGACCTTGCCACCCGCCAGACGACGATCCTCACCGATTCGGCGCGTGACGAATCCCCCAGCTTCGCTCCCAACGGCCGCATGATCCTCTACGCCACCGAAAGCGGTGGTCGGGGCGTGCTGTCCGCGGTGTCGTCGGATGGACGGGTGAAGCAACGCCTGACGGTGCAGGCAGCCGATGTGCGCGAACCCGCCTGGGGTCCGCAGCCGCGGCAATAAAAAAGCTGTAATCACTGCTGTCTTCAACTCAAGCAACCGGAGCATCACCCATGAAGAAACTTGCACTCCCCGCCCTGCTGTCGCTCGTCCTCGCCGCGTGCTCGAGCACCGGCACCGACACCGCCGCCACCAAGGTCGAAGACCGTTCGGGCGCCGGCGTCACCACCGTCACCGCCGGCAGCCCGTCGGGTTCTGGCATTGCCGCCCTGACCGATCCGAACAACATCCTGTCCAAGCGCAGCGTGTTCTTCGACTTCGACAGCTACGTCATCAAGTCGGAAGCCAAGCCGCTGGTCGAAGCGCACGCCCGCTTCCTGGTGCAGAACCCGCAGATGAAGATGCTCATCCAGGGCAACACCGACGAGCGCGGCAGCCGCGAGTACAACCTGGCGCTGGGCCAGAAGCGTGCCGACGTCGTCAAGCAGGCACTGATGCTGCTGGGCGCCAAGGAAGCGCAGATCGAGTCCGTCAGCCTGGGTGAAGAGAAGCCGCGTTGCGACGACGCCTCCGAAGCCTGCTACGCCGAGAACCGTCGCGGCGACATGCTGTACTCGGGCGAGTTCTGAGATGAAGCGCCTGCTGCCGCTGGCGGCGCTGCTCGCACTGTCATCGGCCGGACCCGCGCAAGCGGGTCTGTTCGATGACGCCGAGGCCCGTCGCCAGATCACCGAAATGCGCCAGGATCTCGAAAGCCGACTCGAAACCACCAGCCGTGGCCAACTCGAGCTCGCCAACCAGAACGAACAGTTGCGTGCCGAAGTGGCGCGCCTGAACGGCCAGATCGAACTGCTGGTGAACGAGGTTGAAACCCTCAAGCAGCGGCAGCGGGACTTCTACGTCGATCTCGACACCCGTCTGCGCCAGATCGAAAGCGCCGGCCCGGGCGCGGGTGCAGCCAATGCCGATCCGGCCGCGGAGTCCGGCGAGTACGAAGCCGCCCTCAACCTGCTCAAGGACGGCAAGCACAGCGAGGCGCTCGCCGCCTTCGACGCTTTCCTCGCCAAATACCCGTCGGGCAGTTTCAGCGCCGGCGCGCATTTCTGGGCCGGCAATGCCGCCCTGCAGGCCAAGGACGTCAACGCTGCCAACAAGCATTTCAACACCGTGCTGACGCGCTGGCCGAATGAGAACGTCGCACCCGACGCCATGCTCGGCCTTGCCAACAGCCAGCAGGCACTGGGCGATGCCCCCACGTCCCGCCGCACCCTGCAGGCGCTGGTCGAGCGCTACCCGCAGAGCAACGCCGCACAGGTCGCCAGGCAGCGCCTGGGCCAGCGCTGAGGCGTAGTCGTGACGAAAGCGACGATGACGGCACCCGCCGTCAAGCTGCGCATTACCGAAATCTTTGCCTCGATTCAGGGCGAGTCGACGTGGGTCGGCCTGCCGACCGTGTTTGTCCGTCTCACCGGCTGTCCGCTGCGCTGCAGCTGGTGTGACACTGCCTACGCCTTCACCGGCGGCGAAAACCGGTCGCTCGACGAGGTTCTCGCCGAGGTAGCGCGTCACGGCCTCAAGCACGTGTGCGTCACCGGCGGCGAACCGCTGTCGCAGAAAGGCTGCCTGCCGCTGCTGAGCGCCCTGTGCGACGCCGGCTACGCAGTCTCGCTCGAAACCAGCGGTGCACTCGACATCGGCGCGGCAGACCCGCGCGTGTCGCGCATCATGGATCTCAAGGCGCCGGGGTCGGGCGAGGTGGAGCGCAACCTTTACGACAACATCGCCCACCTGAAGGCCGAAGACGAGGTCAAGATCGTGCTCGCCAACGCGGACGATTACGCGTGGGCGAAGCAGCAGATCGCCACTCATCGGCTCGCCGAACGCTGTACCGTGCTGCTTTCCCCGGTCGCCGGCGAACTCGATCCGGCGCAGCTGGCCGAATGGATCGTGCGCGACCGCCTGCCCGTGCGCTTTCAGCTGCAACTCCACAAGATCCTCTGGAACGACGCGCGCGGACGCTGATCCGGACCGCGCTGCGCCCATCCTCGCCGGAACCCGCTTCGATGAACCACGCCAAACGCGCCGTCGTCCTGCTTTCGGGCGGCCTCGACTCCGCCACCTGCCTCGCCATCGCGCGCGACATGGGTTTCGAGACCTATGCGCTGTCGGTTGCCTATGGCCAGCGCCATGCTGCCGAACTGACCGCATCCGCCCGGGTCGCCCAGGCCCTCGGTGCAAAGGAGCATCGCCTTGCCCGCGTCAATCTCGGCCAGTTCGGCGGCTCCGCGCTGACCGACCCGGGCATCGCCGTGCCCGAGAACGAGGACAACGGCGGCATCCCGGTCACCTACGTACCTGCCCGCAACACGGTGATGCTGTCGATCGCGATGGCGTGGGCGGAGGTGCTGGGCGCGCAGGACATCTTCGTCGGCGTCAATGCCGTGGACTACTCCGGCTACCCCGACTGCCGCCCCGAGTTCATCCAGGCCTTCGAAGCCATGGCGAACCTGGCAACCAAGGCTGGGGTCGAAGGCACGAGGTTGCACATCCATGCGCCGCTGATCGAACTCAGCAAGGCCGACATCATCCGCCGCGGCGTCGCGCTCGGGGTCGACTACGGCATCACGGTGACCTGCTACCAGGCCGACGACGACGGCCGCGCCTGCGGCCGCTGCGAAGCCTGCCGCCTGCGCGCCGCCGGCTTCGAGGCGGCAGGCATCCCCGACCCGACCCCGTATCAGTTGCGCACGGACTGATTACGCACGCATCCCGCGGCGCGAGATGCCCGGCGGTGCGTCGAGCATTTTTCAACGATGCCGGCCTTTTAACCTAGAATGGCCGGCCATTTCGCCGCTGATCGCATCATGGAAGAAACGCTCGTATCCGCCTCCACCATCGTGTGGTTCGCCTTCGTCATCGGCACGGTGTTCGGACTCGTCGCCAGCCGTACCAACTTCTGCACGATGGGCGCCGTCTCCGACATCGTCAACATGGGTGACTGGAGCCGCATGCGCATGTGGGCGCTGGCCGTCGCCGTCGCCATTCTCGGCACGGCGGCGCTGCAGTACGCCGGTGTGTTCGACGCATCCAAATCCATCTACACCGGCAGCCGACTGGCCTGGCTGTCGCACATCGTGGGCGGCCTCGCCTTCGGCGTGGGCATGACGCTCGCCTCGGGCTGTGGCAGCAAGACACTGATCCGCATCGGCGGCGGCAATCTGAAGTCGCTCATCGTGTTCGTCTTCCTCGGCATCAGCGCATACATGACGCTGCGCGGCCTGTTCGGTGTCTGGCGCGTGCGCTATCTCGACAGCGTCGCCACCGACCTGACGCACGGGCAGGACATCCCGTCGTTCATCGCGGCGGCCGGCGTTGATGCGCCGACGGCGCTGGCGCTTGCAGCGGGCGTCATCGGCGGCGCCCTGCTGATCTGGACGCTCGCCAATCGCGAGGCGCGCCAGGCCGACGTGCTGCTGGGCGGGGCGGTGATCGGTGCGACGGTGGTGGCTGCATGGTACGTCTCCGGGCACATCGGCTATGTCGCCGAACATCCCGAGACGCTGGAGGAAGCCTTCATCGGCACCAACAGCGGGCGCGCCGAATCGCTCACGTTCGTCGCGCCGATGGCGTTCACGCTCGAATTGCTGATGCTGTGGAGCGACAGCAGCCGGGTCGTCACCTTCGGCATCGCGAGCGCGCTCGGTGTCATCGCCGGCGCCGCACTGCATGCAGTCGTCACGCGCAGCTTCCGCATCGAAGGCTTCCGCGACGCGCCCGACCTCGTCCGCCACATGATCGGCGGCATCCTGATGGGCTTCGGTGGCGTCACCGCCCTGGGCTGCACCATCGGCCAGGGCATTACCGGCTTGTCCACCCTGGCACTTGGCTCGATCATCACGACCGCCGCCATCATCGCCGGTTCGGCGGTGACGATGAAAATCCAGTACTGGATGATGATGCGAGAGGCCTGATCAGCGCCTGCGCTGCAGTCCCGGCCAGCCCCGCGCGCCGGCCTGCAATTTGCACCTTGACGCGCGTCGACTGGCACCCTAAAATTCTGCCTCACTTTTGGGTCGTTAGCTCAGTTGGTAGAGCAGCGGACTTTTAATCCGTTGGTCGCAGGTTCGAGTCCCGCACGGCCTACCAGAATCAGGGAAATGCCTCGGCTTCGGTCGGGGCATTTTCTTTTTCAAGGACGCTCGCGCCATGCATATCTGGGTCGATGCCGACGCCTGCCCCGTCGTCGTCAAGGAGATTCTCTTCCGCGCGGCCGAGCGCACACGACGCCCCCTGACCCTGGTCGCGAATCAGTACCTGCGGGTGCCGGCCTCGCCGCATATCCGCATGGTCCAGGTTCCAGGAGGGTTCGACGAGGCCGACAAGTACATTGCCGCTCACGTCTCCGCGGGCGACCTCGTAATCACCGCCGATATTCCGCTGGCAGCCGATGTTGTCGCCAGGGATGCCCAGGCTCTTTCGCCGAGAGGCGAACTTTTCGGCAAGGAAAACATCCGCGAGCTACTGGACATGCGCAACTTCATGGATACGCTGCGGAGCACCGGCGTCGACACCGGCGGGCCCGCGGCCTACAGTGCCGGCGACAGCAAGGCGTTCGCCAACCGGTTGGACAGCCTCCTGCGCCAGCGCCCGCAAGGCTGAACCAGCGGCCGAGCTGCACGGGTCGATTGGACAGACCCGCCTCGTGGCAGGTAGAATGCCGGGTGCAGAGAACTGGCTTTTGGCCCATTGATCCCGGCAACGGGCTACATCGGCGCCAAAGTCGCAACGGCATCGTGCGCGCGTGGTCTGGATGACATCACGCGACCTGCGAAGGCGTTCCCCTCCTCCCGCAAACCCTTGCCGTGTCATCCGGCGTTCCCTTGCGGTACCGCCCGGTTTCTCCGAGACACCTCCTGCGCCCAAGCGTCGCAGGACAGACGCGATCTCCCTTCGCAGACGGGGTCGTCCGTAATGCAGCGCGCCACCGGTATCAAACGCGCCGCTCACGCCTGCGCCTTGTGGCGCGCGCGTGCAATCGTTCCAGATTTTCGCGCGGCCTGCCCCTTTTTCGCAGGCCCGGCCGGTCCGCCTGCTGCGCCACTCGCGCAGCCCTCCGGCCTCATGCTCGCCCCGGCGGAGACGAGCGCCTAGCCGCCGCACTCTTCAGGCATGCGCCGGCACAACGACAAGGAGCCCAAACATGGCCAAGGAAGAACTCATTGAAATGCACGGATCGGTTACCGAAGTCCTGCCCGACGGACGCTATCGCGTTACGCTGGACAACGGCCACAACCTGATCGCCTACTCCGGCGGCAAGATGCGCAAGCACCATATCCGCATCATCGCCGGTGACAACGTCTCGCTCGAGATGTCGCCCTATGATCTGACCAAGGGGCGGATCACCTTCCGCCACCTGCCCGGCCGCCCGGCCGGCTCGGCCTCGGCACCGCCGCCGCGCCGCCGCTGAAACGCTCAGCCCCGCAGACCCCTGCCGATTCGCAGGGGTCTTTTTTTGTCAGTCTGCCGGGCGAGCAGGAGCGTCGGAGCACCGTGATGCGGAACATTGCGTCGCGGGTGCTGTCACGATGGGGCTTGTGCCCGCACACACGGCTCAGCGCCCTCTGACCGCCATCGCCAAATGGCTCAGCCCCCCTGGAAAACGGAGAACAACATGAGTGAACGCAGCACCGAACTCGACCAGGCCGCCTTCGACAGCCTGCTGCCTACCGCACAGATGAACCGCCGCGGCTTCGTGACGACCCTCGCCGCAGCAGGATTCGCGCTTGCGGTCCAGCCCGTGCAGGCCAGTACCGTGATCACGACCGACGCCAGCGGCCTCGACGCCGGCAGCGCCACGGTCAAGGTGAGCGGCGGCGAACTGCCGGTCTACTACGCCCGCCCTGCCCAAGGCGACAAGCTGCCGGTCGTGCTCGTCGTGCAGGAGATCTTCGGCGTCCACGAGCACATCCGCGACGTCTGCCGCCGCCTGGCCAAGCAGGGCTACCTGGCGATCGCGCCGGAGCTGTTCTTCCGCCAGGGCGACCCGACCAAGCTCGAGAATGTCGCCGACATCCTGTCGTCGATCGTGTCGAAAGTACCGGACGCGCAGGTCATGGCCGACCTCGACGCCTGCGCCGAGTGGGCCGTCACCCGCGGCGGCGATGCTGCGCGCCTGGCCATCACTGGCTTCTGCTGGGGTGGACGCATCACCTGGCTGTACGCTGCGCACAACCCGAAGCTCAAGGCGGGTGTCGCCTGGTATGGCCGGCTCGACGGCGCCCCCTCGGACAACCAGCCGAAGCAGCCGATCGACATCGCCGCAAACCTGAACGCACCGGTGCTCGGCCTCTACGGCGGCCAGGACCAGGGCATTCCGCTCGACGATGTCGAGGCCATGCGCGAGGCGATCAAGGCTGCCGGCAAGCCGGGCGACATCATCGTCTATCCCGACGCCCCGCATGCCTTCCACGCCGACTACCGCCCGAGCTTCCGCAAGACCGAAGCCGAGGATGGCTGGAAGCGCCTGCTGGAGTGGTTCTCCAAGAACGTCTGATCGGCGCGCATCGCACCGACAACCCGGGCGGCGGGCGCGCTCGCCGCCACGGGAGGCGGGTCCGCGCGCGCCACGCCGGTGCCCGCCACCCAGCCGAATGCAACCCCGCACATTGCCGCGATCGCAGCGGACAACCAGCGCCACCAGCCACGCTTCATCCGTGCCTCCATCCTTGCTTGCACCCCGAAGTGCCAGGTTGGACGCGCGTGTGCCGTCAGTGTTCCGGCGTTGTGGCGGAAGCTTTCGAAACGGCGCGTGCCGTGCCATGCAGTTCCTCGAGCAGGCGCGCCGCGACGAGACCGTTGACCAGCCCGAAGACCACGGCAGCCAAGGCGAAGACCGGCAGCAGATAGAACACGCCGTCGTGCGGCACCAGCCACAGGCGGGCCACGACCAGTTGCGCACCGATATGCGCAAACGCGGCCAGGATGCTGTGGCTGACCGGACCGAACCAGCGCCGGGGCAAGTGCATTGCCAAGCCCAGCACCACGAGGCTGGCAATGGCGCCCGACAGGCTCAGGAAGAAGCCTGGCGCGAGGAACTGGCCCAGCAGCAGACTGCCCGCCAGCACGCGCAACAATGCCACCCACACCGCCTCGCGCCATCCCCAGCGCGCCAGCACGATCAGGGTGACGATGTTCGCCAAGCCCGGTTTGACCCCCGGCAGCGGCAGCGGGATGGCTGCCTCGGCCACCGTCAGGACGATGGCCGCCGCCGCATGACGGGCAATGCGGCGGTCTTTCTCCGTGGGGACGAGTTCAATAGTTGAGGGAGTCATAATCGGTGCCGCGCCCGCTCAGGCTCAGGCTGACCTCGTTAGGCGCACAGATCGCCACAGCGCCGGCCTGGGTCAGCCACCCCTGACGCACGCAGTACTGGCGCGGACCGGGGTCCGCCGCAACGCGGGCGCGACCGGGCTGGATCTCGATGCGGGTGGTGCCGATCGGGCCAGGCACGTCGATGATGCGGGCGGACTTGAGATCGACCTCGGCGACGACCTTGCCGCCCGCGCGGACAATGGCGGCATCCGGCCGCCCTCCCTGCCACAGCGCGACCAGCGAATACCCGCACACCAGCAAGCCGCCCAGCACGACCAATATGTCGCCCGGGCGGAGCAAGGCCCGCCAGGCGGCAGGCTCCGGACTCACGACGTAGACGAGACCACCGGCCGGGCAGACTGTGCAGCGGCCGCTTCACGGTCGGCGGCGCGCCGCGCGGCGGACCGATGGCGGACGATCACCCGAACCTGGTCACGGAAGCGGGCCGCCAGCCATTCGGCCAGATAGACCGAGCGGTGCTGCCCGCCGGTGCAGCCGATTGCAACCGTCAGATAGCTGCGGTTGTCGCGCACATAGGCCGGCAGCCAGTTGCCGATGAACTTGCGGATATCCTCCGCCATCCTTCCGACTTCGGGCAGCTTCTGCAAGAACTCGATCACCGGCTCATCACGACCGGTCAAGGGACGCAGAGCCGGGTCGTAATGGGGATTGGGCAGGCAGCGGACATCGAACACCAGGTCGGCATCGAGCGGAATGCCATACTTGAAACCGAAGGACTGGAACATCAGCGTCAGCCCGTCGCTCGCCTCGATCTCGATGAAATCCTTCACCCACGCACGCAGCGTATTGGGATGCAGGTCGCTGGTGTCGATGCGGTGGCCGAGTTCGGCAATCTGGGCCAGCGCATCGCGCTCGCGCTGGATGGCCTCCGCGACCGTGACGCCCTCGCCTGCCATCGGGTGGCGCCGCCGCGTCTCCGAGAAGCGCGCAAGCAGCGCATCATCGCGCGCCTCGAGGAAGATGAAACGCAGATCGTGCCCCGCTTCGCGCAAGGCATCGACCTGGTTCGGGAGGGCCGCGATGCTCGCACCCGAGCGCATGTCGACCGCCACCGCCACACGCCGCCAGCCCGCCCCTCGCAGATGCGTCACAAGTTGCGGCAGCAACACCGCCGGCAGGTTATCCACGACGTAATAGGCGGCGTCCTCGAGCACGTTGAGGGCGATGCTCTTGCCGGATCCCGACAGGCCGCTGATGAGTACGATCTGCATGCTTCTCCTTCAATGACGAAAGATACGCCAGCGGACACGACCGCCAGCGCATTCGACACCGTTCAAGCGCGACCGTCGCGCTTGTCTGCGCGTTTGACCCACAAGTCGGCGTTTTCGATCCCGAGCGCACGCGGATCGAACACAGGCTGGATCCGGCCCTTTGCCTGCTGCGCCTCATAGTCCCTCAGCGCCAGCATCGCCGGCTTCTGCAGCACCAGGATGGCTACGATGTTGAGCCACGCCATGATACCCACGCCGATGTCGCCCAGCCCCCAGGCGAGGTCGCTGGTCCGTACGCAGCCGTAGAGGGCAGAACCGATCAGCGCGATCCGCAACACGAACATCAGCGCATCGGAACGGATGTTGCGGGTCAGGTAGGCGAGGTTCGTCTCGGCAATGTAGTAGTAGGCCAGCACCGTCGTGAAGGCGAAGAAGAACAGCGCGATGGCCACGAACACGGCGCCGAAGCCCGGCAGCACCGACTCCATCGCCGCCTGGGTGAAGCCCGTACCCGCGGCGATGTTGGCCAGGCCGGTGAATACCTGCGTCCCGTCCGCGCCGGTCACGTTGTAGGTGCCGGTGATCAGGATCATGAAGGCAGTCGCGGTGCACACGAAGAGCGTATCGACATAGATCGAGAAGGCCTGCACCAGGCCCTGCGCCGCGGGGTGGCTCACCTCGGCCGCGGCGGCTGCATGGGGGCCGGTGCCCTGGCCCGCTTCGTTCGAATACACGCCACGCTTCACACCCCACTGGATCGCCAGTCCGATCATCGCGCCGAAACCCGCCTCGACACCGAAGGCCGACGAGACGATCAGGGAAATCACGCCCGGCAGCTTCTCGATGTTGAGCAGCACGACCACGGCCGCGGCGAGGATGTAGCCCAGCGCCATGAAGGGCACCACGATCTGCGTCACCTGTGCGATGCGACGCACGCCACCGAAGATGATCAGGCCCAGCAGGATCACGATGAGGGTGCCGGTCACCGCCGGCGCAATCCCGAAGGCATTCTGCATGCCCGCGGCGATGCTGTTCGTCTGCACGCCCGGCAGCAGCACGCCGCACGCGATCAGCGTCGCCACTGCGAACACGATCGCGTACGCGCGCCAGCCCAGGCCCTTTTCAATGAAGTAGGCCGGGCCGCCGCGATACAGGCCATGGTGCTCGGTCTTGTAGATCTGCCCCAGCGTCGATTCGATGTAGGCCGTTGCCGCCCCGAGGAAGGCGACCATCCACATCCAGAAGATCGCACCCGGACCGCCGAAGCCGATCGCAGTCGCGACTCCCGCGATGTTGCCGGTGCCCACGCGCCCAGAAAGGGCGATGGTCAGCGCCTGAAAGGAAGACACACCGGCCGACGAACTCTTGCCGGAGAACATCTGCCTCACCATCTCGCCAATATGGCGAACCTGCAGGAAGCGGGTGCGAACCGAGAAGTACAGGCCCACGGCGAGGCACAGGTAAACGAGTGCGGGACTCCACACCCAACCGTTGATCCAATCCACTGCTGCTTGCATGTTCTTGATTCCGAATGCACAGAAAGCAGGATTGTATCCGCTTGTTGCAGAACGCTGAGTTGATGCGTGGCCCGCCGTGCTCCGCCCGCGGCCGGCGCATCAACTCGTCGCGCCGCGCCGCCCCCGACGCACGCCGCGCGCGCCGGACAAGGCCAGCCACGCGCTGCCGAACAGGAGCAGCAGCAGGCCGATCCACAACAAGGACATGAAGGGGAACACCTTCACCACCACGATCGCAGGTCCGCCGCCTGACCCATCGAGGGCCCCGACGACAGCGGCCGGCGACACCCAGAACTGCACCGAGCGCGCCCAGCCCTGGTCGATCAGCGGCTGCAGCAGATAACCCGGCGTGCCGACATGACGTGCGTAGCGATAGTCGAGCAGCTCGCACACCTGCCGCAGCGGCCCATCGAAGCGCTCGGACGGCGCCCTCGCATCCCGGTACAGGGTCTGCCCGTCGAGCCGTTCACCGTCCGGGCCGCGCACCTCGATCGTCGTCAAGGCCTGCACCACGGACTGCGCGCCGACCGCACCATCGTTCGCCGCCCCGACACGGATCTCCGCAAGCCGGAGCGCATAGCCATGGCGATCCGTCGCCCAGGCGCTCGGGCCGCCGTCGAAGGCAATCTCGTGCTGGGTATAGCTGTTGAGCGCCGTCGCCAACAAGCCCCCCCACAAGGCCAGCGCGACGCCGGCGTGAATCGCAGCCAACGGCACGACGCTCGCCACCGCCTTGCGACCCTGCCGGCGCAGGACGTGCGCCGCCCACGCAATGCCGCCGAGGGCAAGGTAGGCACCACCGATCAAGCTGGCATCGAGCCACGGCAACACGGCCACGATCTGCTGCGACAGGATGCCCTCACCCGCATACGACCGCGTCACCACGCCGCCCCACGCCGCGTTGCCCCCGATAGCCACCACCGCCAGCAGCAGGGACAGGCGCCCAGCCACCACCGAGATCCGCCGGAAGAAGTACCAGCCGCCAACCAGCCCGAACCCGGCCAGCGGCAACAGGAGGTGAGCTGCGAGCACATAGCCGTCCACGTCCCACTGCTCGAAGGCCGCGCGAAGGGCTGCCAGCTCGCTGCCGGTCGTCAGGTTGCTCAGCATCGCAAGAAACGGCTTGTACGCCTCGGGCCGGGGCAGCTGCAGCACACCGGCACCAAACGCAGACAGCAACTGCACGGCGGCGACCGCCGCGGCGCCCAGGAAGCACAGCTGTGCCAGCCACAACCCGGAGGGCGCGCGCAGCCCCATGAGCCCGGCCCGCCGGCCCCCGTCGTTCTCCGTTGCCCTACCCGCGCCCCGGCCCGCCACCGCGCACCCCGTGGCGATCAGCAAGAGTGCAGCACCGAGCGCAAGATGCGCCATCCAGGAATCGGCGCCCACGTAGCGATGCGAACTTGCGAGTACCGGATTACGCGTTACTGCCATCGCCAGTGGCACGGCCGCCGCAGCGAGCACGCCGGCCCACGGCATCGCCCGCCAATGCGGGCGTCCCACGCCCCAGCCGGCCACGCCGTGCAGATGGGCACCCAGCAGGCACCACAGGCAGAAGACCGCAGTCTGTACCGGATCCCAATGCCACACCTGCCCGTACATCGCATCCTCGAACGCCCACAGCATGCCAAAGCCGATGCCCGCGGTGAGCACCAGCCAGGCACGGCGCGCATGCACTTGCGCAAGCACGGACCACGGCGCCGACACGCCGCGCAGGGCATCGAGCGCCGGTGCCGCGAGCGCCAGTGTCCACGCATAGGCGGCCAGCACCAGCGGCGCATGGAACAGCATCCAGGGCTTCATCAGGTGGGCGTTCATGCCCTGCGACGGCGACTGCGCCAGCCACTCGGCCGGCGTCGTGGCAAAAGGCGCCAGCCACAGCGCCGTCAGCCCAAGCCAAGCGGCGATCGCGGCGCTGAGCGAAAAACGGGTCGGATCGGCGCCAACGCCTGCCCGGCGCGCTGCAAGGCCGAGACAGCAGGCGGCGAGCATCAGCGTCGTGCCCTCGTCGCCGCCCCACAGGTTGGCGACCTTCAGGTGCAAGGGCAACTCGGCGCTGCTGTAGAGCCAGACATAGCGCAGCTCGAACCGGTCGGTGCCGAAGTGCCAGGCGAGGGCGACCACACACGCCCATGCCAGCGTCGCCGCAAGCGCCAATGCGCGCGCCCGCCCGGCCGGGCGTAGCGCGGCATGCAGGGCCAGCCCTACGGCCACCGCGAGAAGCAGCGAGCCGAATGCAGGCCACAACGCCACCAGCACAACGCCCGCCCCCATCGGCGCCCCACGGGACAAGGCGCCCATCTCAGCAGCCCTTCGCCTTGAAGACGTCGAGGAGGCCGGGCAAGCAGCCGGTTGCCCCAGCTGCTTCCGCAAGCCGCCCGATCACGAACGCACGCACTGACATCGCCGCCAGTTCAGGGGGGTTCATTCCGATTCCTCCTCGCTGCCCGTCAGGATCCTGAGCCGCCGACCCGCAAGCGCCGTCCTGCGCGCCGCCGCGTGGAGGCGGCGCGCAGGATGCTCACAGGGCCATGATCACCGACTTGCTCTCGGTATACAGATCGAGCACCGCACGCCCCATCTCGCGCCCGATGCCCGACTGCTTGTAGCCGCCGAAGGGCATCGAGGCGTCGAGGATGTTGTGGCAGTTGACCCACACCGTTCCGGCCTGGATCTTCGGCAGCAGCCGATGCACCCGCGACAGGTCGTTGGACCAGATGCTGGCACCCAGGCCGTAGGGCGTGTCGTTGGCGCGGCGGGCGACCTCGTCGAGATCGTCGTAAGGCATCGCGACCACCACCGGGCCGAAGATCTCCTCGCGCACCACCTT
The DNA here is from genome assembly GCF_000310165.2 of Thauera sp. 63. Taxonomy (NCBI): domain Bacteria; kingdom Pseudomonadati; phylum Pseudomonadota; class Betaproteobacteria; order Rhodocyclales; family Zoogloeaceae; genus Thauera; species Thauera sp. 63. The sequence continues at coordinate 16,028 of NZ_AMXC01000003.1, read as the reverse complement.
CATGTCGTCACGGGTGTCGACCAGCACGGTGGGCTTGACGAAAAAGCCCTCGCCCTCGCCCGCCATGCCGCCCGCCAGGGCGCGCGCGCCCTGGTCGAAGCCGCTGCGGATGTAGCCGAGCACGCGCTGCTGCTGGGTGGCCGAGACCAGCGGACCGATCTGGGTCGTGGGGTCGATGCCGGCACCGAGCTTCATGCCGGCGGCGATCTCGGACAGGCCCTCGACCACGCGTTCGAAGCGGCTCTTGTGCACATACAGGCGCGAACCCGCGCAGCACACCTGGCCCTGGTTGAAGAAGATCGCCTGCGCCGCGCCCGCGGCCGCCACCGCCGGATCGGCATCGTCGAGCACGATCACCGGGCTCTTGCCGCCGAGTTCCAGCGACACCCGCGTCATGTTGTCGAGCGCCGCCTTGCCGACCAGCTTGCCGATCTCGGTCGAGCCGGTGAAGGCGACCTTCTCGATGCCGGTGTGCGAGGCCAGCGCGGCGCCCGCGGTGTGGCCGTGGCCGGTCACCACGTTGAACACCCCGGCCGGGTAGCCCGCCTCCCGCACCAGCTCGGCGAAGCGCAGCGCCGACAAGGGGGTTTCCTCCGCCGGCTTGAGCACCATCGTGCAGCCCGAGGCCAGCGCCGGTCCCGCCTTCCACGCCGCCATCAGCAGCGGGAAGTTCCACGGGATGATCGCGCCGACCACGCCCACCGGCTCGCGCCGGGTGAAGCCGAAGAACTCGCGGTTGCGCACCAGCGGCACCGACACTTCCATCGTCGAGCCCTCGAGCTTGGTCGCCCAACCGGCCATGTAGCGCAGGAAATCCACCATCAGCGCCAGGTCGACCGCGCGCGCCATGGTCACCGGCTTGCCGTTGTCGAGCGCCTCGATCTCGGCCAGTTCCTGGGCGTTCGCCTCCACCAGGTCGGCCAGGCGCAGCAGCAGGCGCTCGCGGTCCACCGGGCGCATCTTCGGCCACTCGCCCTGCTCGAAGGCCTTGCGCGCCGCCGCCACTGCGCGGTCGATGTCGGCCGCCTCACCCGCCGGCACGCTGGCAAACACCTGCGCGCTGGCCGGGTCGACCACCTCCAGCGTGCCGCCGCCGACGGCCTCCAGCCACTCGCTGCCGATCAGCATGCGTTTGGGCTGGGCCAGGAACCGGCGTGTGTTGGCGCTCAGCAATTCGCCCTTGTATCGATCCATCTCTTGTCTCCGACTACTTGTGTATTGGTCTGGGGAAGGCGTCGTCGCCATCAGAAGTTGAACAGCATCACCGCCTGCAGATAGACGTTGCGCCGGTCGTTGCCCTGCGCCGCCTTCACGCTGTCACCGCGCGGCTCGTAGATACCGATCAGCGGCACGAAGGTGAAGTTGTCGTTGATCTGCCAGAAGGCGAACAGGTCGATCTCGCGTCCGTCGAGATCCGGGGCGTCGCCGATGGACTTGATGTCCCAGTACTGCAGGCTCACCGACAGGTCCGCACGCGGGGCCACCGTCAGCTCGACGCGATCGAGCTTGTTGCCGCTGTTGGCCGGGCCGGCGTAGTTGGCGGCGACTTCGCCCTGGAACCAGGTACCGAGGCCACGGCTCAGGCCGAAGAACAGTGGGTCGAAAGCCTCGTTGCGAGCGGTTCCGGCCTTGTCGGCCGAGAAGCGGGCGTGGCGGTAGTTCAGCGTCGGGCTCCACGGCAGGTCGGCAAAGGTCCAGCCGCCCTCGACCGTCCACGCGTCGGCGTCGTTCTTCACCGCGGCGCTGCCACCGCGCTGGTCGACGTACTCGAAGGACAGGAACAGGTTCTCCACCCCCAGGCTGCCCTGGCCGCGAACGCTGGTGATGCGCATGCCGTCGCGGCGGTCGAAGATGCCCAGCCCGGCGCCCTTGTCCACGTCGAGCACCTTCATCCAGCTCAGGCCCAGGGTGCCGTGGGTCTCGGACACGTACTCCACATTCAACCCGCCGAGCTCGGTGTCCTGCTGGTAGGGGTTGTCCGACTGCAGCCAGAAGGCATCGCCACGCAGCGGGCCGTCGGGGTCCACGCGCAGGATGGCCGTGTTGCGGAAACTCTTCTTCGCCGCCAGGTAGTAGGCGCCGCCACGGTCGACATCAACACCCAAGGCGTCAAGCCCCCTGCCGAGGTTGATGCGGTCGCCTGCAATCAGGAAGCCGTCTCCGAGCTGGAACTGCTGGCGACCGAACGAGAAATCGAGCAGGCCGCCAGCGCTGCGCCAGCCGAGGTAGGCATCCTCCAGATCGACATCGCGCTCGCGTCCGTTGGTGTAGCCGCCCGCGTCGCCGTCGCCCCAGGTGCCCTGCGCGATCGCGCCCAGCCCGCCATACAACTCGCCTTCGCCGGCGCGGGTCTTGCCGACCAGCACGCCATGCACGAAGGCTTCGCGCCACTTCTTGCCGCCCTCGGCAAGGTAGTCCTCGCTCGTCGAAAAGGCACCGGCCATGCCGTCCACGTTGAACCCCAGGGTGGTGCCATCGCGTTCGTAGAAATCTGCGGCCTGCGCGCTGCCCAGCGTGGCCAGCCCCGCGAGCAGGGCGGCCACGGTCGTGTGAATGCGCATGATGTTCGTCTCCTGATTGATTTTTTTTGGCGTGCGCGGGGCTCTCGGGGACGGTGAGGCCCCGATGAACGCCCCGCGACGCGGGTCAGCGGATCAGTACGTGTGCGTGCGGATTCAGCGCACGAAGACCTGCCCGGTGCCGAGCGACATGTCCCCGCCCGGCAGCTTCACCTGGCCGACCTTGCCCAGGGTGTCGGCGTCATGGATGGAGATGTCGTTGAAGGTGCCGGTGAGATAGAGCCGGCTACCTGACTGGTTGGTCAGCACCGTGTAGTAGGTGTGATCAAGCTCGGCGGCCTGCAGCAGCTTCTGCTGGGCGATGTCGTACTTGGTCAGGCGATGCAGCAGGCCGTAGATGATGTTGCGGTCTTTCGGCGAGCGGATGCCGGTGAAGTAGATCTCGGTCAGCGGTCCGAACTCGCGCGCCTCGGTCTCGCCATTTTTCAGGTTGACGTTCAGGAAACCGTACTGGTACTCGGCCGTCGCCATGTCCTGCTTGTCGTCCTGGAACTTCGCCGTGGTGTACAGGATGGTGAAGTCCCGGGTGGGCGTCTGCACCGGCCACAGGTAGAGCACGTCGAGCGGGGCATGCGTCGAACGTTGCCAGTCCCGGATCGGCAGCGCCACCGTCATGGCACCGGTCTTCACATCCACCTTGTAGATGTTCGGGCCCGCCAGGTAGACCGCGCCGTCGTCGCCCGACTGCATGATGTTGGCCTGGCGCGGGGCCGGGAAGGTGCGCACCGGCCTGGCCTCCAGGCCGGCACCGGTGTCGTAGACCGCGAAACGTGGCTCGCCGACACGATAGTGGTCGCGGTTGATCGTGGTCGGGTTCTGCACCGCATACAGTTCCTTGCCATCGGGGCTGATGGTGAAGGAGGCGATCGATTTGGCGCGCTCGTTATCGCCCTGCGACATCTCGGCGCGGAACGTGAGCTTGCAGGTATCGAGGTCGACGCCGTAGATCGTGCCGAAGCGGTTGTTGAGGATGTAGGCGGTGCGGCGGTCGGGGGCAATCTGCGTGACGCCCGGCCCGAACGCGTCGGGCAACGCGCAGGTCTTGTAGACCGTCTCGCTGGCCAGGTCGACCACGTTCAGGTTGTTCGGATAGTTGGCCACCATCAGGTACTCGCTGCCGGGCTTGAGCGCCAGCGACTCGTTGGCGGCGGCGTGCAAGGTGCCGGCGGCCAGGCAGGCGAGCGCAGCCGCGGTGCGGCGCAGGGCGCAGCCGATCATCGTTTTCTTCATGTCCGCCCCCTTCACAGCTTGTCGCCCGGGAAGACCGAGCCGAGATTGCGCCAGTCCTCGCGGGTATTGGCCGCGTCCTTGTTCCAGTCCGGGTAGGTGTTCATCACGTCCGGCACCTGGGCCGGCCACCAGCACGGATCGGCACAGCCATAGAGATCCGACTCCATCGGCTGGCACAGCGAAGCCACGCCGCCGAAGGCGTCCACTTCCCAGCCCGGGTCCACCGTCGCCGTGCAGCCGGCGATGGCGCTCATCGCCACCACTTCCTCGACCCGGTCCTCTGCGACCGCCTTGTCCAGCAGTCGCGCCTTGTTGTTGATCGCCTTGAGATGCTTCATGACGCCCTCCTCGGGGAAATGTGCTGTTCGATGAAGGCCGGGTTGCCGGCCATGATGCGGCTGTAGACCTCGATGCCGAAGTCCACCCAGTCCCGCATCAGATCGCAGTAGTGATAGGTGGGATGTGCCGGATCGCCGTAGCGCGCGTAGCTCTCGTGGTAGCAACCACCCGAGCACAGGTTGCGGATGCGGCAGCTCGCGCAGCCGGTATCCGTACGATCCAGGCGCTGGGACAGGAAGTCGCCGAGCTGCTCGCGCTTGATGCCGTTCTTCACATCGCCGAAGGTCGGCAGCGTGGAGCCGGTGAAGCGGTGGCACAGGTTCAGTTCGCCCTTGTGATCGACCGCGAGCATCTTCAGCCCGGCACCGCAGGGCAACGCCTTCTTGTGGCCTTCATGCAGGTCAGTGATCAGCTGGTGCATGTTGGAGAAGCCGATGTTGCGCCCCTCCAGCGCCGCCTCCAGGTAACGCTGACCAAGCCGCTTGAGTCCGGCGAAGACCTCGACCAGCTCCTCGCCCGTCAGGTTGAAGGTGCTGATGTCGCCCGAGGTCACCGGCGCGAAGCCGACTTCGGCAAAGCCGAGCTCGTTGAACAGGTGGTCCCAGATGCGCTCGACCTCGGTGGTGCCGTGGGTCAGCGTGACGCGCGCGCCGACCGGCCGCGCGCTGTAGCGCGACAGCAGGCGCTCGGCCTTGCGCCGCACGGTCTCGTAGGTGCCCTGACCGCCGACCGTGAGCCGGTTGCGGTCATGGATCGCCTTGGGACCGTCGATGCTGATCGACAGGCCGAAGCGGTGGGCGTTGAGCCAGTCGATCGTGTCGTCTGCAAGAAGCGTGGCGTTCGTCGTCATGACGAAATCGACCTGCTTGCCGAGCTCGGGGAAGCGCGTCTCGCAGTACGCCACCACGTCCTTGATCAGCGGCAGGTTGCTGAGCGGCTCGCCACCGAAGAAGACGACGGTGTAGCGCGGTTCGTCGGGCGATTCGCGCAACATCATCTCGATCGCGTCGCGTGCGGTCTCGAAGGCCATCTTGCGACCCGCCGAGGGCTTGTCGAGATCTTCCTTGTAGCAGTAGGTGCAGCTCAGGTTGCAGCCCGTGTTGACGTTGAGCACCACCGTGGTGAGCGGGAAACGCTCGAAGGTGTGCGCGAGCGCAGTGGCGCCGGCCGGACGACCGTCGTCGACCAGCTCGAGGGCCACCAGCTCGCGGATCGCCTCGGCCACCTCGTCGGCGTCGAACTCGGTGCGCAGGCCGTCGATCAGCGCCTCGGCGGTAAGGCTCTGACGACGGATGCGATCGATCAGCGCCGCAGTCAGCGGGTCGAGCGCGAACAGCGAACTGCTCGGGATGTGGAACAGCATGCGCGTTTCATCGACGCGCAGCTCGTGCAGGTTGTTCTGCACCAGATTCAAGACGGCACCCATGGGAGCCTCCTTCGGTGTCGGGATTGCGGAGGGCAGGCCGCGCCTGCCGGAACGAAGCGCACCACCGATCAGGGCAGCGGCGGGTTGTTCCAGCGCGGCGGCGCCACGATGACCTGGCCTTCGCCCCGTAGTCTTTCGCCACCCTGCTCCACCTCGGCCACCACCTTGAGGTTGCCCACGTTGCTCGCCGACATGCGGCGTGCCGGGTTGGGACCAGCGTCTCCGGGCACGAATACGCCGCTCGCGGCATCCATCAGACCGGCGAACTTGACGTCCTGATCGTGTGCCGCCACCTCGTTGAAAGGCTCCACCGACCACTTCGCCGGCATCACGCCGATGCGGAAATCATCCTCGGTGCCGGCCTTGCCGTCGGCGCCAGCCGCCCACGCCTCGGCATCGAAGCGCGCCTCGACCTTGGCCGTCGGCGTCCCGTTGCCGCCAATGCGGGCGACCGCGAACGCGGGCAGCACCTTCACCGCGGCCACGCTGTCGTACAGCGCCAGCGCGCCACCCGAAGCCTTGCCGACCATCACCGGGTGCACGCCGCGGGCCGCGGCATCGGCCTGCACGCGAACCACCACCTCGGTCGCGGAACGCTTGACCGTGTCGATCAGCTTCACGCCCGCGGGCAGCGTCACGTCGCCCGCCAGGCCGGAACCGACGATACGCAGCTCGGCGCTCTCGCCCGCCTTCAGGTACGAAGGATGCACCGCCAGCACGCGGCTGTTGCCGGCCCCTTGCAGGCTGGCGACCACGTCGGCGCCGACCTCATCCTGATCACGCATGAACATGCGGCCGCGCATCACACCGTCTTCCACCGCGAACACCTGGCGCATTGGCGTGCCATCCACCATCAGGTCACCGCGCCACTCGTAGCCGGTGTAGATCAGCGCCTGCCCCTTGCCCTGCATCGGCCTGCCGTCGTCCCAGCGACCGTCAAAGGCAAGCGTGTAGCGATCCTTGCCTTTGCCCGCCGCGACCTTCATCACGCCCGAGAAGCCGCCACGGCCGGTCATGTGGCCGCTCATGCTCCACTCGCCCTTCACCGCCTGCGGCGCGTGCGCCTGCCACTGCTTCCAGGCTTCCGACTCCAGCGGCAGCTTGCTCGCCAGCTCCGGCACCATCTCCTTCAACGCGGTGCCGAACCAGTCGCGGTCGCGGCCCAGGGCCTGGTACTCGGCGGTGGGGTACTGGCCGAGGTGGAAATGCACCAGATGCTCCCACTCGGATGCGGGGCGGCGCTGCAGGAGCACGCGCGCGCCGGTATGGCAGCGCGCGCACATCTGGGTGAACTGCTCGGACTCGAAGGCCTCCATGGTGTTGAGGCGGCGTTCCATCGCGTAACGCGCACCGGCGGTCTCCGACGGTGCCAGGCCCCGGGTGTCGGCCAGATACTTGACCACCGTACGGCGCTCCTCGTCGGTGATCTTCAGGCCATGGACGATCTGCATGCGCGCCACCGACATCAGCCAGCCTTCAGGCGTCTTGCGCTGTTGGCTGATACGGCTGATGCCGTCGTCGCTTTCGGTGTGACAGGGCAAGCACTTTGCGCGGATCAGCGCTTCGGCCGAGGCGTGCGCCTGGGGGTGCGCCAGCGAGATGCCAATCACAGCCATGCTGCTCAGGGCAGTGGCAAGGGTTCTGATTTTCAAGACCGGATCTCCTCTTCATATCCTTTGATGAAGCATCCCCCCGGCGGGCCGGCCAAGCCGACCCGTTTGAGGAGAACACCGCAGCGCTGCGCAGTCCGAGGGCGACAACGGACACCGTTCGCAACGGGCGATCCGATCCTGTCTCCTCCTCACGCCACCGCAAGGTCACGCGAGTCCGCGTCCAGCCCTTCTGCGAGGGCCTGCACAGCTGCTGGCTTTGCCTCCAGCTGTCCGGTCGGCGCCGGATCCATGCAGAAGGCGAGCAGATCGTAGGCGCGGACCTTCCGTGCGCGTTATCCGAAAACGGCAAGCGAGGGCGAGGGCCCGGCCACGGCTCCAGGTTGCAAAGTCACCCACCACCGTGCCATCCTGAAAACCGACCGCGCAGCAGGGGAGAAACGTTCACTTAACCCCTGTTCCGGCAGGGACATACATAACGACAAGCACGATCGGACACCGATCGAGAGAGGACGAGACATGTTCACCAACGCCACCTGGCACCTGCCGAGGGGGTGCGGGCAATGAGCCCGGCTGCCCAGCCTTCGGTTCGCGCCCCCTACTCCTACACCTTGCGCGACACGCTCGACGCCGATGATCACGCGGCCTGCCTGACCAACTGGCAGCAGCGCTACGACCAGCTGACGGCGGGCGCTTTCGCCGGCGTGTTCGAGGAGTTCTGCTTCGGCAAGGTGCAGCTCTTTCGCGAGGGCCTGAACCAGTCGGTGCATCAGGCTGGCGGCGCGTGGCGCGGCTCACGCACCTTCGCCGTGCCGATCGCGATCGAAGGCACGGGCTGGTTCGGCGGCGAGGTCTATGACGCGCAGTCCATGCTGACCCTCGGGGGCGACGACGAGCTCGATTTCCGCACCCCGCGCCGGCTCGAGATCCTCGCCTGTACCGCCGATTCGGCGGCGCTCCGCGACTATGCGCAGCAGGTGGACCACCGCAACCTCGAGGCCGAGCTCGCCGGGCGCAAGCTGGCGCCCGCCACGCCCGAGGGAATGACAGCGCTCGGCCAACTGCTGGCGACCATGATGGCCAGCCTGCGTGCGACCCCCGAACTGCTGCTCCACCCGCAGATGCGCAAGGCCATGGAGCAGGCCTTGTTCGCCACCCTGCTCGACACGCTGTCGGCCGGCAGCGGACAGGCGGCACCGGCCCCGTCCTGTCGCGCCCGCCAGCTCGTGGTGGCGCGCGCACGTGCCTACATGGAGGCCCACATCGACGAGCCGATCACGGTCGCCGACCTGTGCATCGAGCTCGGCGTGTCGCGCCGCACCCTGCAGTACAGCTTCCAGGACGTGCTCGATCTCAACCCGGTGAGGTTCCTGCGCGCCATCCGCCTGAATGCGGTGCGCCGCGCGCTCAAGGCCGCCGACCCCAGCGGCCGCAGCACGGTCGCCGACATCGCCGCGCGCTGGGGCTTCTGGCACCTGTCGCACTTTTCCGCCGAGTACAAGACGATGTTCGGCGAACTACCGTCGGACACGCTCAGGCGTGCCGGCTGAAGCGGAGCGGCGCGCGCGCCAAATAGAATTTTTTGCTGGAACCATTAGCCCAAATCGGCAACGCGCTCTCCGCTTCGACCACAAAATTCCTGCCGTCAGCGTTCAAACGAGCCAGTTCTGGGCCTGCATCCATGCCAGCAAGGCCGCAGCGCGCGCCGGCTCGAGTCCGAAACGGGCACACAGCAGTGCCTCGCACCTTCCTTTGTCGGACGAAGAACCGCCCGCCGCACGCAAGGCGGCCAGCATGGGCGCCACCGCCAGGCCGTCGACGTGCCACACGCCGAGCGGCTGGTCGGGCGTCACCACCACGTCCTCCTCGACGATCCGTCCCGCGCACACCACCGGCCCGCGCGCGACGCGCACGGTCTCGGGCGTCACCGCGGCGTGCAGCGGTGCGGCATCCGGCCAGCCGCGGCGTGCGGCCCAGAACGGGGCCTGGGGCCAACGCGTTTCCTGGGCGTAGAAGTCGCGCCCGATGCGGGCGAAGCGGAAGAACAGATGCTCGATCCGACGCGTGTGGAACTGTCGCGCAAGCGCGGCGCGGCGGCGGTCGTGGCGCAGGGTGGCCACCACGGCCGGCGCCTGCAGTGCGGACGACAGGGCCTGGAAGATGCCATTGCCCGACAGCGGATCGACCGCCATTGCCGCATCGCCGACGCGGATCCAGTCATCGCCCGCCGCCACTTCGTTGAGCACCGCCGTGCTGGTGCGCGCGTGCGGTTCGCCGACCGGCTCCGCATCGCGCAGGAAAGGCGCCGCTGCCTCCACCGCGCGAAACCGTGCGCTGCAGTAGTCGCCGAGCGCCTTCTTCGGCGGCAGGTCGGCGCTGGCGACGTCCATCGTCAGCTGGAGGTAACGCCGCCCGTCGGCCAACGCGGCCATCCACATCCAGCCATCCTCGACGCTGAGCACCGCCGAAGCCGCCGCGCCAGGCGGCCCCTGCCAATACTGCAGCAGCGACACCGTCTCCACCCCGCGCACGCGCGGCGCTCCGCCACCGGGCGCGGCACGGCCACGGGCTTCGACGAGGAAGTCCGCCGCCAGCGTGCGCGGCCCGGCGTCGGAGTCGATCTCCAGTTCGTGACGTCCGGACGCCGAATGCAGTGTCGTCACCCGGCCGCGCACCACCGGCACGCCCAGGCGTTCGAGATCGTCGAGCAGCCCGCGGTCGAAGCGCTGGCGGTCGACCAGGCTTTCCACGTTGGCTTCGGTATAGGTGCCATTCCACACCGCCCGCCGCGGCGAGGGCGGCGCAAAGGCCGTCAGCGCCTGCTGCAGACCGAGGCCGCGCAAGGCGTCGATGACGCGCGCCGAAACGCCTTCCACCGCGGCGAAGCGGCGCGGCTCGCCCACCAGCGTCACCGGCTCGCCCATCCGCGCCAGCCCGATCGCCGCTGCCGCGCCCGCAGGCCCGGCGCCAATGATCACAATGCCTTCAGCCGCCATGATGTCTGCTCCTCGGATTGTCCACGCCGTGGTGGCTGGCCTGTTCCGCCAGCCAGGCGCGCAGGGTGCCTACGCCCCCACCGTCCGCCAGGTGCCGCGCCGCCTGGCCGCTGAGCCAGGCGCAGGCCATGCTTGCGCCCGCGCCGGCGAGACCGCCATCGAGCGGGCGCACATGGGCACCGAAATCGACCTCGGCGGAGCCGATCGCGGCGAGCTCGCCAGGCGCGCAGCGCGCATCGCCGCTCACCCGCAGCACACCCGCGAAGCCTGCCGGATACACCGCATCGCCGCGCGCCGGCGCCGCCGCGCACAGCACGACACCGGCCGCCACCGCGCGCGCGCAGGCTTCGGCCAGCGCCGGCCGCGGTTCGCGCAGGCCCAGGCTGAGATTGACGAGTTGGGCGCCGTTCGCCACCGCCCAGTCGATCGCCGCCGCCACCTGCGTCGCAGTGGTCGTCAGACGATCGCGGAACACCTGGGCGACCAGCAGCTCGGCCTGCGGCGCGCAATGCAACAGGATGTCGGCCACGCGGCTGCCGTGGCCGAGCGCGTCGGCGGTCACCGGCTCCTGGCGAACGCCGTTGTCATCGAGCACGAAGGCAGCCGCCGCCCGCACCCGCAATGCATGCACCGCGGCGCAGCCACTATCGACCACCGCGATCCGCGCTGCCATCCCTACACCGTCTCCGCAGCCAGCGGCAGCACCTCGAGCCGCCCGGCGTCGAGCCGCAGGCGCAGATCGCAGCCCGCGAGCGTCGCCGCGCGATGGCTGATCAGAATGCGGGTCCGCCCGGCGAAGAGCGCATCGACCTCGGCAATGATCGCCGCCTCGGTCGCCTCGTCGACCGCCGAGGTCGCCTCGTCCATCACCAGCACGCAGGGGTCCTGCAACAACGCACGCGCAATCGCGATGCGCTGGCGCTGGCCGCCGGAGAGCTGCTGCCCGCGCTCGCCCAGCGGCGTATCCAGGCCCTGCGGCAGGCTGGCAACGAGCGTATCCAGATGTGCCCGCCGCGCCGCCGCACGCACCGCCTCGTCGTCCGCCTGCGGCGCGGCGTAGCGGATGTTCTCGGCGAGCGTGCCGCGGAACAGCACGATGTCCTGGCTCACCACCGCCACCGCGCGGCGCAGCTCGCCGAGCGGGATCGCGCGCAGGTCGACGCCGTCGAGACGGATGCTGCCGGCGTAGGGATCGTAATGGCGGTGCAGGAGGTCGATCAGGGTGGACTTGCCGGCGCCCGAGGCGCCGGTGAGCGCCAGCTTGCTGCCGGCAGGAATCGTCAGCCGGGCGCCGTCGAGCACCGCCTCGGCGCGCCCCTGGTGGCGGAACACGACCTCCTCGAACTCGATCCTGCCCTGCCAGGCCCGAATGACGGCCTGCGCCGAGGCGGCATCCTCCACGACATCGGCCGCGGCCTCGCGCAGCTCGCTGACCCGCATCAGGCTCACGCTCATGCGCTGGATCGCGACATAGAGGCCAAGCAGACTGTTGACCGGCCCGGTCGCCATGCCGAGGTAGGTGGAGAACGCGATCAGCGCACCGAGCTGCCAGCTGCCTTCGATCACCCACCAGCCGCCGATCAGGAAAGCCGCGGCGCGCGTCAGCGAAGTCAGCGTGGACGGCACGGCCTGGGTGAAGAACTCGGTGCGCTGCAGCCGCAGCAAGTCGTCGAGGTAGCGCCCGCCCAGGCCGTCGAGCCGGGCGCGTTCGTCGGCTTCGCGCCGCGAGGCCTGGATGAACTTCATCGCCGGCAGGGTCTCGACCAGGAAGCTCGACACGTCCGCCGCGCGCTCGCGCACGGTGCGCGTGCGTGCCTCCACCTTGCGCCGCATCCAGCGCAACCAGGCCGCTTCGACCGGCACCAGCACCAGCACCAGCAGCGACAACTGCCACGACAGGCTCAGCATCAGCGCCAGCGCGCCGAACAGGCCGATGAGGCTGCTGACCGCGGCGAACAGGCTGTCGACGGCGAAGCGCTGGATTTCCGCCACGTCGCCGTCGAGGCGCGACATCAGGTCGCCCATGCGCTGGCGGCCGTAGAAAGCCGGCGACAGGGTCTGCAGGTGGCGGTAGAGATCGCTGCGCAGCGCGAACAGGATGCGGCCGGACAGGCGGGTGTGCAGCTGCCGGTTGACGCCGGCCAGCACGGTGCCGGCAATGCCGGCCAGCACCATGCCGCAGGCAACCGCCACCAGGGTCGGATAGTCGCGCGCGAGCAGGCCGTCGTCGATCAGCATCTTGGTCAGCCACGGCTGCAGCAGCACCAGCAGGGTCGCGCACAGCGACAGCAGCAGCAGTCCGGCGATCGCGCGCCGCTGCGGCCGCACGAAGCCGTACAGCCAATGCAGGCCGCGGCGCAGCTCGTCCGGCCGCTCGCTATGGACCAGGCGGCTCAGCACGGGACGCCCTCAAGCAGTTGCATGCCCCATCCTTGCGACCGGCGGGCTACCCTGGCCCGTTCCATTTCTCCGATCAACCAAATCACCAAGGTCAAGCCCGAGGAGAGGCTGGCGAGCACTCGCAGGTCCTTGCACCCTTCTCACCACCCGAGTTCCAGGTTAATTCGGCGACTATTGATATAGGGCAGAGCAGACTCATCGTGGTGCTTTCCAAAGCGCGTGAAGGGATCAGCATGCATGTCAACCGGTTGCTAAACAATAGATAAACTCATCGCTGGCATCAGCGCAACGACCGGCTGGCACTAAGCCGCGAGCCATGGATGCTCACCTGGATACACATCAAAGGCGAGGAGGGACGACGGCCAGGGACTGGCGAAGCGCTTCCAGGCTGCGGCGGCCGATTCTGCGGGACGGGCCACGCAGGCGGGCGCCGCGCCTGGGGAGTCAGAAGCTGCGCGTCAGGTGGACCAGCCACTTGCCCGACGCCGTGTTCTTGCAGTGCCGGCCGTCGTCGCACACGGTATAGAGCGGCTTGTCGGCGTCGGTGTCGACCCAGGCGAGTCCCGCCTGCCAGCCGCAGTCGAAGCTTTTTTCCACACCGATCTTCCAGTCGGTGAAGTTGTATTCGCCATAGTTGCGCACGTACTGGTGGCCGACGTGGGCACTGACGGTCCAGCCGGACAGGAATTCATGCGCCACATTGGCCTCGACGTAGTGCGAGCCCTTCGAATCGCCCCGCCCCAGGCCGAAGGATTTGTCGTTGAAACCGAAGTAGTCGCCCAGGGTGTGCGAATACTTGAGGTTCAGGAACTTCCACGTGACGCCGGCGTAGAGTTCCAGCGTGTCGTACTTTTCGCCCGTGCCATCGATCCTGCCGCCGGGGAAGATGAACTGCAGCAGGCCGATGTCGTAGCTGACGTCGCCGAGGGTGTTCGCGTAGCCGCCATAGACGTCGATTTCGCCCGATGCATTGTTGAGTGCATCGTCGCTGACGCTGGTGCCCCACACGCCGAGGTAGAGTCCGCTCTCATGCGCCAGATCGAAGCCGCCCTGCATGGCGGGTCTTTTCTGGGAATACGAGATGCCGCGGAACACGTACTGCGAAACCAGGCTGACGTTCGCGCTGAGGGCAAGGGGCGGCGTGGCCGTGTCGCTGGCATGCACGGCGGAGGCCGCGGCCAGCAGGCTTGCGAGCAGGACGTTCAGGGCCGTGCGTTTGATGTATGGCTTCACTTCGGGTGTCTCCTTGATTTGTTGTGGGCCGGTGGGGGCGGTTAGAGGCGCTCGGAAGCGCCGGCTTGTGGGCCCCGGGCAATGCCGGGGTGCTGCTGCCTGCGAGGCGCCCGGGAAGTCGTGCAAGCTTGGCAACGGTGTCAGGCGAGGTCCGGCGCGGGTTTTGGAGGCCGGGGGGGGCGTGGTGCGAATGCGAGCCACAGCGCACCGGCCAGGGTCAGCGTCAGGCCGAGCCAGAGCAGCGAGATGAACGGGAAGTGGCGCAGCACCACTGTCGCCTGTGGAGTCTGTGGCCCGCCTTCGAGGGCGGCCACGGCCGCGGCGGGGGACACCCACAACTGCACGTCGCGCGCCCAGCCGCGTTCGATGAAGGGGTGCAGCACGTAGCCTGGGGAATCGGCATAGCGCGCGTAGCGGTAATCGAGGATCTCGCAGATTTCGCGCATCGGGCCGCTGTAGCCTTCGATGGCACTGCGGCCGTCGCGGTACAGGGTCTGGCCGCTGACGAGGCTTTGCGAAGGCGTCAGCAGCTCGATGTGGGCGAAGGCGCGGAAGCCGTCGCCGTCCGCGCGGCCGCCGTCGGCCGTGCGCTCGACATCGACGCCGGTGACGCGGAAGGCGTAGCCATGATGGTCGCGCTGCCAGTCGTCTGACAGGGTGATGACGTGCTGCGAGTAGCCGTTGAGTGCCGTCGACAGCAGGGCGCCCCACAGCGCGCACATTGCCCCCACATGCACCAGCCCGACGGCGAGGACGTAGCCCCTGGCGCTCGTCCTTGCTGCCGTCCGGATGCTCCAGGCACTCGCCGCCAGGGCCAGGTAGGCGCCCGCCGCGAGGCTGGCGTCGATGCGCGGCAACACTGCGACGATCCGTTGCGACAGCACCCCGGTGCCGGTGTATTCGTGCGTCAGCAGGCCGCCTTCGAGCCAGACGCCACCGCAGGCGAGCGCCGCCAGCGCCAGCGATATCCAGCCCAGCCGCGGCGACAGGCGGCGCATGAAGAACCAGCCGCCGAGCAGGCCGATGAGGATCAGTGGGTACAGCGCCGCCCGTGCCAGCGCGTAGCCGTCCACGTCCCACTGCGAGAAGGCCGCCCTCAGCGCCGGCAGCTCGCTGCCGCGCGCCCAGCCGGCCAGCGTGGCGAAGAAGGGCTTCAGGTCGTCCGGCCGCGGCAGTTCCTGGGCGCTGGCATGGAAGGCCCAGGCCAGATGCGCGGCGGCGGCGGCCGCGACGACGGCGAAGGCATACTGGGTGAGGCGCAGGCCCCACGCGGCGAACCCCTGGCGCAGCGGTGTGGGCGCGACGCGGGTGCGTCCGCGCCACCACATCGCCGCGCCGGCGGCCGCGAGCAGCGCGGCGAGGGCGAAATACACCGGTGCGCTGGCCGCGCCGACATAGCGGTGCGAACTGGCGAGCGCCTCGTGCCGGGTCACGCCCATGGCGACCAGGGTGAGCACCGCCGCGAATAGCGCGGCTGCCGGCATCCAGCGCCATGCCGGCCGTCCCGCCCGCCAGCCCGGGACACCGTGCAGGTGGGCACCGAGCAGACACCAGACGGCGAAGACCGCCGTCTGCACCGGGTCCCAGTGCCAGACCAGGCCGTACATCGCATCCTCGAAAGCCCACACCATGCCGAAGCCGATGCCGGCGGTGAGCAGCATCCAGGCGCGGCGCGCGCGCATGTGCGCATCGTGCGGCCACTGGGTGGCGTGGCCGCCGAGCGCGGCCAGGGCCGGCGCGGCGAGCGCCAGTGTCCACGCGTAGGCCGCCAGCACCAGCGGCGCATGCAGCAGCATCCAGATCTTCATCAGGTGGGCGTTCATGCCCTGCGATGCCGCCTGCGCCAGCAGCTCGGCGGGCGTGGCGGAGAACGGCCCCAGCCAGGCGGCGAGCAGCGCGATGGCTGCGGCGATGAGCGCGGTGGCGTCGACGCGCATGGGCTGGCCGCGGCCGCGTGCCGCCAGGCTGGCGCAGAAGGCCGCCAGCAGCAGCGTCGTGCCTTCGTCGCCGCCCCATACGTTGCCCAGCTTCAGGTGCGGCGGCAGTTCGGCGCCGCTGTAGAGCCAGACGTAGCGCACTTCGAAACGGTCGCCGAGCAGCAACAGGGCAAGTCCGAGCAGCGTGCCCCACAGCAGCGCCGCCGCGGCCCGTGCCCAGGCCGCGCGGCCATCTGGCCGCAGGCCGGCGGCAAGCGCGCACAGGCCGGCGCCCAGCA